>JAJCXW010000057.1 GCA_029263235.1 Acidimicrobiales bacterium | reverse complement strand
AGACGCTCGGCCACTCCGGGACGAAATCCTTCGATCAGGCCGTCGGCCGATTCGACCATCCTCAACACCGCCTCGACCCCCTCGGGTGACTTCAGGTCGACTCCGATCGAACGTCGCCCTCGGTTCATCACATCGGCTGGCGGGACCGAACTATCGCCGCCGCGCACATGTCCGGCCCGATCGACGCGGATGACGTCGGCTCCCATGTCGGCCAGCATCATCGCGCAGAACGGACCAGGCCCGATTCCCGCGATCTCGATGATCTTCACCCCGGCAAGTGGGCCCATTCGTGTCCTCCTGAATCAGGTGGACCGGAGGTTAGCGTCGTCCCACGACGGCTACGAGAGCCGAAGGTTCACGCCAGGCTTCTGGCACCCAGAGCGGTGACCGCAGAGATCAGTGGCGGCCACATCTGCGAAACGAAGTCGTGGGACATTCCCTCGATCTCCAGGAACTCCGCTCCGTCGATCAACTCGGCGGTGCGTCTGCCCCCCGAGATGTCGATGAGGCTGTCGTTCTGCCCGTGGACCACCAGGGCGGGGACCTTCAAAGCCGCCAACCCCTCGGCCCGATCGCCGCTGCGCATCACCGCCGCGAGTTGGCGTTCGCTGCCTCCCGGCGTGAACGATCTGTCGTAGAGCGAACGGAAGTAGGCGGTCATCTGATCCACGTCGAACCATTCGGGATTGGACCAGATTCCACGCACCTCGACATCGTTTTTGATCTGCTCTTCGATGGTCGTTGCCGATGGCATCATCAAGGCCTCCAGCGCTTCGGCGGTGGAACCACCGACGGACACCTCTCCGGTCGTGGACCCGATCGACACCAGCGCGAGTGTTCGATCGGGATGATCAATCGCCACCGTCTGGGCGATCATTCCTCCCAGCGACATGCCCATGACGATCGCTCGGTCGACTCCGATGTCGTCGAGTACCGCAACCAGGTCGTCACCCATGTCGTGAAGTGTGTATTCGAGATCGTCAGACGTCACCGACGACAAGCCGGCATCGCGGTTGTCGATGCGAATCACCGCGAACCCTCGGTCGACGAACGCCTCGCAGAGCTCTACCGGATAGAGCAGCATCTGGTTGCCGAGCCCCGGCGAAACGATGATCGTGGGATCGGCGAGATCACCGAACACTTCGTACTCGATCCTTATCTGTCCGTTGAAGGCATGTGGCATGACCACATGATGGCCCAGCTGGACCCGGGCCACCCGCTCCGGCCACGCTCCGAGAGAGTTGGCTACTCTCCAGACATGACGGCACTGCAGGACCTTGCATTCGCGGAGCTGACCGCCGACCAGCTGCACGACATCCTGAAGCTCCGCGTAGATGTGTTCGTGGTGGAACAGGAGTGCGCCTATCCCGAGCTCGATGGTCGCGACATCGAGGCCGGCACCCGCCACATCTGGATCAGCGACGACAACGGCAGGATCGCCGCCTATCTGAGACTCCTGAGCGACACCGAGGCCACACGGGTCGGTCGGATCGTGACCTCACCCCTTCATCGTCGATCCGGAATGGCAGCTCGACTCCTCGATCATGTGCTAGGGCACTACCACGGCGACCTGGTACTCGACGCCCAGACCTATCTCGCCGGTTGGTACGAAGACCGGGGGTTCGTGAAGACCGGTCCCGAGTTTCTCGAAGATGGGATCCCCCACATCCCCATGCATCGAGCCAACCCGACCGTCAGCCCGGTGGGCTAGGAAACGGCACGCACTCGCGACGGGTCGATGTTGAGGAAGACCCTCTGGCCGATCAAGAGCTCGGTGGGAACCACGAAGTGCAGATGTGCCCCACCCGGTTCGGTATCGACGTCCACCTCCCACGAGGCGCCACGGAACCTCGAGCCGACCACCCGTACCTCGACCCCACGCCCGGGCCGATCCGCTGAGTCGCCCGGATCGGCGAGAACCGTGGCAGCGTCGGGGAGAATCACGGCGCGGCCCGGTTCAGACGGCAAGGTTCCCCAAGGAACTTCACCCCTCGGACCGATCTCGACGATGTTTCGATGACCCAGGAAATTCGCCACTGCCTCGTGGCGGGGATCGGACCAGACATCTGTGGGCAACCCGCTCCGGACGACACGACCCTCTCCCATCACCACCAACTTCTCGGCGACGGCGAACGCCTCGTCGTGGTCATGGGTGACGTGGATGGCCGAGATCCCGACCTCGCGGAGTACCCCGGGCAGATCTTCGACCAGGCGGTCGCGGAGTTCACGGTCAAGCGACCCGAGGGGCTCATCGAGAAGCAACACACGCGGTTCCGGCGCCAGTGCGCGGGCCAGAGCCACTCTTTGTGCCTCCCCTCCCGACAGGGTCCCGACAGTACGGCGTTCGAATCCGGAGAGGCCCACCAACTCCAACATCTCGGCCACCCGAGTCGATCTCACGGCCGAAGCCACGCCCGCCATTCTCAGTCCGAACTCGACGTTCTGACCGACATCTCTATGGGGAAACAGGGCGTGGTCCTGGAACATCATTCCGATACCACGCTCGTCGGGGGCCAGCGGGGCCAGGTCCTCGCCGTCTCGCGACACCCGACCGGAGTCCAGGGGTTGCAGCCCGGCGATGGCCCTCAACAGGGTGGACTTTCCGCAACCACTCGGCCCGAGCAGCACGACGATCTCGTTGTCGGCAACATCAAAGGACACATCGTCGACCGCCAGATGATCACCGAAGCTGACCGACAGACCCTCGATTGACAGCATCAGAGCCCCCCGTCGGCGGTACCGCGCACCGATTCGATGGCGACGACCGCCAACGCCACAACGACCATCAGCACCACGGCCAGTGCCATGGCTTGCCCCTGCAGTAGTTGCCCTGGAGTTGCCAGCAGTCGGAACAGCGCTATCGGCGCGGTGATCGAATCGGAGTGGCGAGGCAGAAACGACGTTGCACCGAACTCTCCGATTGATACTGCGAAAGCGAATCCGGCCCCCACCACCAGGCCCCGGCTCCCGATCGGCAGATCGATCTCGCGACGAACCCGCGACGGAGCGGCGCCGAGCACAGCCGCTACCTCTCGGAGCGAATTGTCGATGCCACGCAGCACCGGAACCATGGTGCGCACCACGAACGGAACCCCTATCAGCGCATGGGCGATCGGAATGATCATCCACGAGGTTCGGAGATCGAGTGGTGGTTCGTCGAGCGTGATCAGAATCCCGAATCCGATGGTCACCGCTGATGTTCCCAGCGGCAGCGTGAGCCCCAGATCGAACACTCGGCTCAGTGCCCTTCGGCCATGGACGACAACGAGCGATGCCAATCCTCCCACCACCACCGCCAGCGCCGTGGCCACCACGGCAAACACGAGCGAGTTCCGAACCGCGACGAGTGCCGGTACCGGGAGCTGGCGGGTGCGATGAACCAACGCTCCGTAGTGGCGCAACGAGTAGCCCTCCCCGACCGCCAGCGATCGCTCCACCAGCACCGCCACTGGCGTTCCGAGAAGGAGCAGCATCAGAGACACGTTGGCCCAGCGCCACGCGCGGCCGACAGCAAGTGAGGCCTGCCGGGGCTGACGGGTGGCAACCGGTCGATGACGTTCCAGTCGGGTGGTGAGGGAGATGAGGGCCAGCACCGCCACGATCTGAACGACCGCCAACGAGGCCGCCGTGGTGAGATCACCGCGTGTGACTGCGAAGCGGTAGATGTCGGTCTCGATGGTCGATCGACCAGGGCCGCCAAGAATGAGGATCACTCCGAACGATGTGAACGAGAACAGAAACACGATCGACGCCGCCGACGCGATCGCGGGCCTCAACCGCGGCAGGGTCACCTCGGTGAAGGTTCGCCAACGACCCGCTCCGAGCAGACGGGCTTGCTCCTCGAGGCGCCCGTCGAGACCCGCCCAGTGGATGCCGACCGTTCGGACCACCACTGCGTAGTTGAAGAACACGTGAGCGAGGAGAATCGCCCACACGGTGTGATGGACACGAACTGTGCCCGACACGAGACCGAATCGTTGGAACACGCCCTCGAAGGCCCCGGCCACCACCACGGTCGGCAGTACGAACGGCACCGTCACCAGAGCCCGGGCGATTCGCCGGCGACGCTCACTCAGACCGGCCACCAACGCTGCGGCCGGCAGAGCGACCAGCAGGGTCAGGGCCGTCGACGCGACTGCCTGCCAGACGGTGAACCACATCACCCGTCGTTCACGAGACGACTCGAAGAGGTCGACCAGCGATCCGAGTCCGTCGCCGGCCAGCCCAGTCGAGAGAACATTGATCACCGGATACACGAAGAAGACGACCACGAATGTGGCCGGGATCAGGACGGCGAACAACTTCACAGCCGTCTTCATCACTGAACCGAACCGATCACGGGACCCAGCCCATCAGCCGAACATGATTTCGACCCATTGGGCAGTCCATCCGTCACGGCCGGCCTCGATGTCGGCCGGATCAAGGGTGAGGGGATCGTCGACCACGGTCACGTTGTCGCTGAACAGCGGCGGCAGGATGGCCGAGTCGATCACCGGGAACACGAACATGCTCAGCGGAATGTCGTTCTGAAATACCGGGGTGAGCATGAAGTCGATCAGCGCTTCTGCCGCCAAGCGATTGGACGTGCCGGCAAGAATCCCCGCGAACTCGATCTGGCGGAAGCACGACTCGTCGATGACGCCCGTCGGCGCCACATCAACGGGAGGGTCGGAGTAGAACACCTCGGCTGGCGGACTCGACGCGTAGGACACCACGAGCGGACGATCACCGCCGCCGGAAATGAACTGGCCGTAGTAGGCATCCTCCCAGCCGCTGGCGACACTGACGCCGTTGGCACGGAGATCAGCCCAAAACCCCTCCCAGTCGTCGAAGGTCGCGATCGTGGCCAGCAAGAACGCGAACCCCGGCGATGATGTCTCCGGGTTCTCCACCACGAGCTGATCGGCGAACTCAGATTTGGTCAGGTCGGACAGGGCCGTGGGAGGGCCCGACTCGAGAGCGTCGGTCCAGTAGTTGATGCAGACGTCGCCGAAGTCGATCGGCGTCACTCGGTTCAACGGGTCGAGCCGGAAGCTGTCGGGAACATCGGACAGGCCATCCGAGGCGTAGACCTCGAACAGCTCGGCGTCGAGCCCCCTTTGCAGAAAGGTGTTGTCGATACCGAACATCACGTCGCCGAGCGGGTTGCCGGCCGAGAGGATCGACTGGCTGACCAAGGTGCCGGCGTCGCCCGACTCGAGAATCTCGACCTTCACGCCCGTCTGAGCGGTGAAGGCCTGCAGGGTCGAATCAGACAAGGCGAACGAATCGTGAGTGAGGAGCGTCAAGGTGGTGCCCTCGATCCGTTCGGGTCCGGAAGCCTGTTCGCTCCCACAAGCCGTCGTCAGAAGAGCCAGACCGATCACCGCCGCCATCCCGAGAGCTGTTGGTCGTCTCATTATTTCCTCCGCTGGAATTACCCAGATCAGGTTCATGCGGGTCGACGACGCAGTGGTCGCCCTCTCAGCCCGGCTGCCCGAGCTCCCCAGATTCGGTTGTGCATTCAGTGTAGATCGACTCGCTCAACGTAGCCTCACGCCGTGACCGCGATTCTCGCCCTGGCCTCGGCCCTGATCATCGGCGGTAGTGACTTCAGCGGCGGAGTCGCCACCCGGAACGACTCCACATTTCGCGTAACCGTGTGGGCCCAGCTCTGGAGTGGGCTCACCGCTCTGGCTCTGGTTGGGTTCGTTTCGGCGCCCTCAATAGCCACCGTCGATGTGGTCGGAGGAGCCCTCGCCGGACTCTCGGGCACGTTCTCCTTCGTTTGTTTCTACGCCGCCCTCGGCCGTGGTTCGATGGGCGTGGTGGCACCGACGACCGCCATCGTCGGTGCGACGGTGCCGGCACTGGTGGGCTTCGCCCGAGGCGAGGATCTGACCACCACAACGGCAATGGGCCTGGTGCTGGCGGTGGTCGCTATTGTCCTGGTGACCCACAACGCCGACCGCGACGGGCGAACCGATGGACGAGCCCTGGCTCTGGCCGTCGTAGCCGGTCTGGGCTTCTCGATCTTCTTCATTGCGCTGTCCGACACCAACGACTCGGCCGGTATTTGGCCTCTGGTCGTGGCGCGAGCGGTGTCGATCCCGGCAGTGGCGGTGGTCGCTCGACTGGCCGTGGGATCCGTCCGGCCGTTGGGTCGCCGCTCTCGGACCTTGGCTGCCATCACCGGGATCACCGAAATGCTGGCCAACGTGTTGCTGCTCGTCGCCCTTCGCCGAGGACCTCTCGCTGTTGCATCGATCTTCGGCTCGCTCTATCCGGTCAGTACCGTCGTGCTCGCCTGGCTGATACTGCGGGAGCGATTCGGTCGAAGCCAGGTGAGCGGCGTGGTGCTCGCGGCCGCCGCTCTCGTGCTTGTTGCCGCCTGAATACCGCAACGACGAGGGCCAGGCTTCCCCAACTCTTGACCCTCGCCATGCTTGGCCTACCTTGGATGCGACGTCCTCGTGCACCGATGGGATGGGGGAATGGGGAAAGCGCTCGACTCTGTTGCTCGAATCGTCGCCGGCCACCCAAAGTCGGCGCTGCTCGCACTGTTGATCGTCACGGCCGGGCTGGCCTCCGGCACGCTGCTGCTCGGGCCTCAGGCGAACTCATCGGTGTTCCTACCCAACGGCAGCGAGGTTGCTCGCGCCAGCTCCGTTCTCTCGGAGTCGTTCCCGGACTCGGCCGGACTGACCAACGTGAACGTCGTGCATCGAGGCCCCGTCCTCACCCCCGCCGGTCTCGGCCACATGCAAGACGTCGTCGAGGTCGCCGTGTCCGACCCCGCCGTGGCGGGCCGACTGGCCCTCGACCGACCTGTCGTGTCGGTAGTGGGAATCTTCGGAGAGGCTCTCGCCGTAGATGACCTCTCACAGGTCTCACAAGAACAGATCGACGCGGCAGAGGCGACCCTACGAATGGACCCCATGCTCGGGCCCCTCCTCAAGGAACTCATGGGAACCGCCGACGGCACCGGACTGGCGATCTCGTCGATCCACCTCAGGGAGATGGGTGACCTCGACGGACTTCGTGAGGTCGAGTTGTCGCTGGCCGAGACTGTGGCATCGGTAGAAGGTCCACTGTGGGTGAGAGCGCTCTCGGCGGGCACGATGAACGAGGAAGCAACCACATCGTCGGAATCATCGATGAACAAGTTGATGGTCCTGGCCCTCGCCGTCATTGCCGCGCTGCTTCTCGTGTTCTTCAGAAGCGGCTTCGATCTGGTCATCGCCCTGATCGGGCTGACCATGACGATCGCGGGAACCATTGGATTTCAGGGCTATCTGGGGCCGAACGGTCTCGGAGTGATCGGGCTTCCAAACCAGATCACCACGATGGTTCCGATCATGTTGATCGGTCTCATCGTGGACTACGCACTTCAGTCGGTCTCTCACTACCGGGAGTTCCGGATTCAGGGATGCAGCGTTGCCGAAGCCTCCCGTAGGGGACTCAGAGGGGTACTCCTTCCGCTCGGGTTGGCCGCCACGACCACCATCATCAGCTTTCTCACCAACCTCACCTCACCGATCCCGGCCAACAAGGACTTCGGAATCCTCGCCGGGTTCGGGGTCTTCTTCGGTCTGACCGTGATGCTCGTGTTGATGTCCGCATCACGCGCGGTTTTCGACGGCCGACGAGAGTCGGAATCCAAGCTCAGCGAACCGGCGATGATGGCCAACGCCATACCCGGCGCCGGTCTGGTGGTGGAAAAGGCCGGGGCGTTCGTGGCCCGCCATCCGCTGGTGGTCCTCGGGGCAACCGTTGTCGTCACTGTTGCGCTCGGAGCGGCCGCCACACAGATCTCCACGAAGTTCGACGCCAACGACTTCCTTCCACCCGGCGGGGAGTCTCTGGAGGACATCGACGACCTCAACGAGGCTCTCGGAGGTCAGACCGAAGTTGCGACGCTTCTGGTGGAGTCCGAACTCACCGATGACCGCACGCTGCGCAACATCTTTCAGGTGATGGACTCCTTCGACAGCGAGCTGACCCGACCGGCTGGCGCGGCAAGCAACATCACTGTGTCGCTCGGGTATCTGTTCACCGACTGGATCACCGACAGTGGCGAACCGGGAGACAAATTCGACCCCGAGCTGGTCGCGGTCACCGAAGGCCTCGATCAAGGACTCACTCTCAACCCCGGCGGGGTGCAGGCCGTCTTGGACCGACTCGAGGAGAACGACCCCATCGGCTTCGAGCAGGTGGCGGTGAACAACCCCAACGGGCTCGACAAGACCCTCATCCAGTTCAACGCCCTCACCGGCGACCAGAACCGTACCCAGCAGTTGATAGACGACATCGAAGGACAATGGTTCGGCGACCGAGAGGAGATAACCCTCGTATCCGACGACGTGATCGGTCTCGTGGTGACCGATTCGATGACCGAGAGCCAGACGACATCGATAGTCGTGACCATCGCGGCCGCCATGACGGTGCTGATCCTGTTCTTCTGGGCCACCGAGTTCAAGCCGATGCTCGCGGTGATCGCGGTGACACCCATAGTGCTCGTGCTGACCTGGGTCCTCGGAACGATGACGATCCTCGACATCCCCTACAACGTGGTCACCGCCTTGATAACGGCGCTGTCGATCGGGATCGGAGTCGACTACACCATCCATGTCATCCACCGTTTCGGTATGGAGTTCGAGGAACACCAGGACCTGGCGATCGCCACCCAATCGACCCTGGCCACGACAGGATCAGCCCTGATCGGATCGGCTCTCACCACCGCCCTCGGATTCGGTGTGCTGATGCTGAGTCCGCTGGCTCCGTTTCAGCAGTTTGGACTGATCACCGGTATCACGATCCTCTTCGCGCTGATCGCCTCCGTGGTAGTAGTGCCACCGATGCTCGTGATGTGGGTCTCGTATCACGGCTGGAGAGCAACATCTCTGAAGCCGCCAGCCGGCGCGGCAGCTACATCCGGTCGAGAAGCTCCCGCTTCTTCGACTCGAACTCCTCATCAGTGAGCACGCCTTGCCGGCGTAGCTGATCAAGCTTCTCGATTTGCTCAGGAATTGAATCGGCCGCTGGTGCTGCGCTCACGGCCTGTCCCATTCGTTGCAGCTTTCGATTCTCGAGACCGTCGACCTGGCGGTAGATCTCGTTCTGCACGAGATTCGGTCGGCGAATATCGGTGAAGGTCTGCCTTCCACCTTCACCCGCAGACTCGATACCGAGGTCGCCCGCTCCGATCATTCGTTCGAACAACGATTGGCTGAAGAACACAGTGTTGATTCGGTCGAGCGGGATCTCTATGCCGTGCTTGGCCACGATTCCGTGGCGGGAAATGACCCTCTCGTTCGTGACCACGAAGTTGGTGGTCGTCCACTTCATGTAGGTGATGCCGAACCAGCCGATCGCGGCGAGCACCATCACACCCACGGCTGCGTTGAGGACACTGAACCAATCGTTCAAGAGAGCAGCGAGCCCGATCACCAACGTCACCGCAAGGACGAGGCCCGCAGGCGTGAGGTACCACCAATGCGGCCTGAGATCGAGTACGAGTTCTTCGTCGTCGGTGAGAAGTTGTGGGGGAAACGGCATGTCGGGATCGTAGACCGCCGAAGGCGTCGCGTTCTCCTCCGCGCCAGTCACCGAGTCGGTAGGGTCGAAACGTGAACGACAGGATCGACGATCCCGACACGCTGCTCGTCGGCCTCACCCCCGAACAGCGCGACGCGGTCACTACATCCGCATCACCACTCTGCATCATCGCCGGCGCCGGATCCGGGAAGACGAGGGTCCTCACCCATCGCATCGCGTGGCAAGCATCATCTGGCCACATCGACCCCCGGCGCGTCCTGGCGGTCACCTTCACCCGAAAGGCCGCGGCCGAATTGCGCCGACGGACCCGCCGACTGGGAATCCGCGACGAGATCGCCGCCGGCACGTTTCACTCGGCTGCGTTGGCCATGCTGCGACGCCACTGGGAGGCCAATGGCCGAAGCGCCCCCGAGCTACTCACCAACCGTCGGGCCTTCCTGGCCCAGCACAACCCGCGCCTCGACCGGTCGACCGTTGCCGATCTCGACATCGAGATCGGCTGGGCGCGGGCCCGCCTGATAACACCGGAGGGCTATCCGGAGGCCGCCGGAAGCTCCCAACGCCGCCCCACGCGCGGCCGAGACTTCGTGGCCAAGGCCTATGCCGACTTCGAGGTGACCAAGCGCCGTCGACGGCTGGTCGACTTCGACGACCTGCTGGCTTTGTGCCACGCCACGTTTCAGCGAGACAAGAAGTTCGCCGACGCCCAGAAGTGGCGGCACCGGCACCTGTTCGTGGATGAGTTCCAAGATGTCAACCCGCTCCAGTTCGCACTACTCCAATCCTGGCTCGACCCGACCTCGACCCTCACGATCGTCGGCGACCCTGATCAGGCGATCTACGGATGGAACGGAGCCGAACCCGACCTGATTCGCGAGATCGATCGCCATCTCGAGGGCACAGCCGTGATCCACCTACGAACGAACTTCCGGTCGACTCCCGAGATTCTCGAAGCGGCCGGCCGGGTGCTCGACCGAGAGCCCCAGCCATCGGCCCGACCATCGGGATCTGTCCCCGATATCACTGTTCTCGATGGTCCGGATGAAGCCCGATCGCTGGCCATCGCAGTGCGCGGTAGCCACCGTCCTGGATCTCCGTGGAACCGCCAAGCGGTTCTCGCCCGCACCAATGCTCAGCTCATCCCGATCGGCAGGGCACTGGAGCAAGCTGGGATACCCACCCGTACCCGCGGCGATTCGGCCATTCTCCGGAGGCCCGAGATAGTCGACCTGATCAGCGGTTGGGACGATCGAGCACTCCTGTCGAAGGTCCTCGCCGACGAATTGACGGAGCTGAAGTTCGACCCGGACACCGAGCGCGGTGTAATGATCGAGATCTTCCTCGACATGGTCCGCGATCATCTGGCTCTGGAACCAGCATCCACTGTCTCCGATCTCGTCACGATTCTCCGCAACGACGACCAGACCAGCACCACCGGCGATGCCGTGGAGTTGGTCACGTTTCACTCGGCCAAGGGACTCGAGTGGCCGGTCGTGCACCTCGTTGGGCTGGAGGAAGGATTTGTGCCGATCGGTTTCGCCAAATCCCGGTCCGCCATCGAGGAGGAACGCCGCCTGCTGCACGTGGCGACCACCAGAGCCGAGACCGAACTGCACATCTACTGGTGTCGGCGCCGAGCCCGCGGCGACAAGCTGGCCCCCCGCGTGCCGTCTCCATGGCTCGACGCGTTCCAGTTCGACGAGCAGGCGACCGTGGAAGCACCGCCACACCTCGACGAGATTCGTTCCCGGCTCGACGACGAGACGATCGCCGAGCCCCCCGACCCGGCTACAGATCGCGACGAACTCACACGCGAACGACTGGTCGCATGGCGGCGTTCGATGGCGAAGGCCGCCAAGGTGGACCCATCGGCGATTCTCGCCGACGAGGTCATGGAACGATGTGTGAGGGAGCGGCCCAATACCCTCGCCCAACTCGAAGATCCGAAGCTTCTCGGCTCAGGGCGAACCCGACGCTGGGGAACAACCGTTCTCGAACTGATCGAACCGGACGCCGCCAACAGGTAGGCCCCGCCGGAGATCAGCGCGGTCGGGCCACCAACACCACCGTGGCGTCGCAGTTCTCGAGGACAGTCTCCGCGGCGCGACCGATGAACGGACGGCCATCGACATTGCGCACACGTGAGCCGAGAACCACGAGATCAGCCTTCTCGGAATTGGCCACTTCGACGAGCGACTCGCCAACCGAGTCGGACTTCCTGACGACCACACGCGGCTTGACTCCCATCTCAGCGGCAAGGGTCTCGGCCGGTTCGATCAACGGGCTGAGATCGGCAGCCGCTTCGACCCTGATGCGCTGCCGAGCGAGAAGCCTCGGGAGATGAGGCCGCTCGGCCCGGGCGATGTGAGTGAGTATCGCTTCGGTGCCGAGTTCGGCGGAGATGCTGAACGCAACTTCCTGGGCCGACCGCGAGGATGCGGTGCCGGCCACGGGGACCACCACTCGGCTGAACGCGGCAGGCAATGGCCGGTCGAGGCCTCGGGCCCTGCGCACTATCAACAACGGAACCGACGTGTTGAGCAGCAACTGGTCGACCATCGGCGAATACAGCTGGCCCTCGTGACGGGCCGCCACACCCACAACCAGGACCCCGTATCCAAGGACCGACTCGGAGAGAATGCGTTCGGCCACCTCATCCGGGCCTCCCTCGGCTTGACGGTGCTCGACGCTTCGCTCATCGAGAACGCTCTCGATGACGCTCACATCGGGGAACTCGCCGTCGGGTCGCACCGTCATGATCGTGGCTGGGGCCTCGCTCGGCCACGCGAAGTGGGCGATCTGAGCCGCAGCGATCGAAGCCGGAGACCCCTGTGAGGCCAGCAGGATACGGCTGGACTTGACGACAAGATTCCGACTCAGGGCCTCCTCACGATCGAGACGACTCTGTTCGTCGACTGAACCGCGCCAACCGCGAACGACAAGCCTGAGGCTTCCCGCGGCGAACAGCGAAGTGATCAGCGGCACGATGACGATCACCGTGTAGGCCGTTTCGGAGAACACGCCGAGGGTCAGGCCCACCGACGCGATCACGATCTCCAGCGCTCCTCGCGCGTTGAGGCCCGCCCCGAGAGCGGTCGAAGCCCTTACCGATTGTCCAGCGAGGCGACCACCCAGGAAGGCACCGGCGAACTTGGCAATGATGGCAACGGCCACGACCAGAATCGCCCAACCCACCGCACCGTCGCTTCCGAGCAGGCCGAGATCGACGCGAAGGCCCGCGGTGGCAAAGAACACCGGGGCGAGGAAGCTCGTGGTGAGTGCCTCGATGTAGTGGAGCACCTCGGATTGCTGGAATCGCGACCGATGCAGCACCACACCCGCAACGAACGCCCCCAACACGGCTTCGATTCCGAGGGCCTGAGTCGCCACCCCGAACACGAGCATGGTGAACACCACGACAGTCATGGCACCACCGATGTTGGCTCCGTCGCGGCGCACGAACCGCAACGATCGGTCGACCACTCGCTGGCCGAACGTCATCGCCAGGAAGACGAATACGGCGAGACCTCCCACGGTCTGGGCGATGCCGCTGATCGACACTTCGCCCTCCACGGCGAATCCTGAGAACACCGCCAGCATCAGCCACCCGACCACGTCGTTGGCCATTCCGGCAGCCACTGTGATTTGACCGAAGTCCCGCCGCATCAGCCCCAGTTCGGAGAGGATCTTGGCGATCACCGCCAGCGCCGAAACCGACAGAGCTGCCGCCACGAACAACGCGAAAACGGTTCGGTCGGCCTGAGCACCGATGAACGAGTCCGGTAGTGATAGTCCGACGATGAGTCCGCCGATCAGCGGCACAACGAGACTGAACCCGGTGACGAGCGCCGCGGCCCGGCCGAGTTTCGAAATCAGTTCAAGATCGGTCTCGAATCCTGCCGTGACCAGCAGCAACGCCACCCCGAGCCAGCTCACAGCGAACAGTGCCCCCGAGGAGATCTCGAGTTCGGGCAGGAACCAATGGAATCCGCTGGGCCAGACCCGACCGAAGATCGAAGGGCCCAGGATCACGCCGGCCGCCAACTCGCCGATGACCGATGGGAGATTGATGCGGCGCATCAGGTAGCCGCACGATCGGGCCGTGGCGACCAGCACCAGTAGCTGCGTCCAGAAGACGAGGAGTTCGTGTTCGTCGAGAGGTGTCAGCACTTCAGCCGCCCGTGACCATGAGAACGGGGGCGTGATCGCTGGGCGGGTCGTCCTTGGGGCCCTTGCGTTCGTTGCGGTCGACGACGACCGACTCGGTCGCCGCAACCATCGATTTCGACACCATCAGCAGGTCGATCCGCATGCCCTGGCGTTTGTGGAACGCCCCGCCGCGGTAGTCCCACCACGAATACAAACCTGCTTCCTGGTGATGCTCACGGAACACATCGACCAAGCCCCACTGAGCGATCTTCGCGAGTCGATCACGTTCGGGCACACTCACATGGGTGGCCCCGACGAAGCGACTCGGGTCGTAGACATCGATATCGGTCGGCGCGATGTTGAAATCGCCGCAGACAACAACATCGGCGGCCGGGTCGCACGTCTGGTCGAGGCTGGTGTGGAGCCGATCGAGCCAGCTCAATTTGTACTGGTAGTGATCATTGTCGAGCGACCGTCCGTTGGGCACGTAGCAACAGGCGATCCGCACTCCGCCGCAGGTCGCCCACGCCAGACGAGCATCGGGATCAGGATCGATGCCTTCACCGAACCCGGCCACCGGATCATCCAGACCAACACGACTCAGAATCGCCACCCCATTCCAGCGACCCTCACCATGATGGAAGGCTTCGTATCCGAGAGCCTCGAATGTGAGAGCAGGGAAGGCGTCGTCGGCCATCTTGGTCTCCTGGAGACACAACACGTCGGGACGAAATCGTTCGAGCCACCGCTCGACACGCGACAAACGGGCGTTGAGCGAATTCACGTTCCAAGTCGCCAGCAGCATCATCAGACACTACAGCCCGGCCGCGTATCCGACCGTCTCTCCGCTCGACCGGCCGGTCGCCGTACAATTCGCCAATGCCTGAAGCAGCCGACCTCGGACCAAATGCCTGGCTCGTAGATGAAATGCGAGCCCTGTGGGCTGCCGATCCGGAGTCCGTTGATCCACTGTGGCGCGCCGAGTTCGAGAACGCAGCCCCTCAGCCGGCGGCCGAACACCGACCCACAACCATCGATACGAGCGCCACGGTTGTGTCGCCCCCGCCAACTGAGACTCAGCCGCCAGCAGCCGCTCAGGCGCCCACGTCCGAGACGAAATCCCCACCTCCCGCTCCGGCCTCGCCGGCCGACGAAGCCCCGGGCGACCAGATCCGCGGAGTCGGAGCTCGGATCGTCACCAACATGGAGGCGAGCCTCAACGTTCCCACCGCCACCAGTTTTCGCGAGGTCCCCGCGAAGCTGCTCGAGATAAACCGCAAGGTCATCAACGGCTATCTCACCCGCAAGCAGGGCGGCAAGGTCTCGTTCACCCACATCATCGGATACGCGATCGTGCGCGCCATCGCCGAAGAGATACCGGCGATGAACAACTCGTTCGTCCACGGCCCCGACGGCGAACCACGGCTCGTCCGAAACGAGCACATCGGCCTCGGGATCGCGGTCGACGTCGAAAAGTCCGACGGCTCCCGGACCCTGATGGTCCCGTGCATTCGCGACGCCGACACCCTCGACTTCGCTGGCTTTCACGCCACCTACGAGGGACTCATCGCCAAAGTCAGAGCCAACAAGCTCAGCCCCGACGACTTCGTCGGAACCACGGTCTCTCTCACCAACCCCGGAACGATCGGGACCCGTCAATCGGTCCCACGTCTCATGCCGGGCCAAGGACTGATCGTCGGGGCCGGATCGATCGCCTTCCCCACCGAATACCAGGCCGCCGATCCCGCCAAGCTCGCCGAACTCGGCGTCTCAAAGGTCATGACCATCAGCTCGACCTACGACCACCGCATCATCCAGGGTGCCGAGTCGGGCATGTTCCTCAAGAAGATCCACGAACTGCTGCTGGGCGAAGACCACTTCTACGACAAGATCTTCCAATCGCTGGGCGTGCCCTACGAAGCGGTCAAGTGGCGCCGCGACATCAACCCGGTCGACCGCGAGACCGGCATGCTCGAGAAGCAGGCCAAGGTCAACTCCCTCATCAACATGCACCGAGTGCGCGGCCATCTCATCGCCGACCTCGACCCACTGCGGGTCAAAGAGCCGAAGATGCACGCCGAACTCGACCCGGCCACCTACGGACTCACCATCTGGGATCTCGACCGCGAGTTCCTCACCGGCGGCCACGCCGGCGGCTACGCCCCGGTCGGTGGTCACCACAAGATGGCCCTCGGGGACCTTCTCGGAGTCTTGCGAGACGCCTACTGCCGCACCGTCGGCATCGAATACATGCACATCCAGGATCCGGTGGAGAAGCGCTGGATCCAGGAGATGGTCGAAGGAACCCCTCGCTCCACCTCCCCCGATGAGCAGCAACACATCCTCCACCGACTCAACGCCGCCGAGGCGTTGGAGACCTTTCTCGGCACCAAGTACGTGGGCCAGAAACGATTTGGGCTCGAAGGCGCCGAGAGCACCATCCCTCTTCTCGACGCGCTGCTCGACGTGGCAGCCGATTCGGGAATCGTCGAGTGCGTGATGGGAATGGCGCACCGAGGACGACTCAATGTTCTCGTCAACGTCGTCGGGAAACGCTACGGCCAACTCTTCAATGAGTTCGAGGGCAGCATCAGCGACGGCATGATCCAGGGATCCGGCGACGTCAAGTACCACCTTGGTCAGACCGGAGCGTTCACCAGCCGGGCCGGAGCAACGATTCCTGTCGAGTTGGCAGCCAACCCGTCGCACCTCGAGGCCGTCGACCCGGTCGTGGTGGGCATGACGCGTGCCCGACTCGACGCCATCGATTCCCACGCCGGCCATCCCCCATTCCCGGTGCTACCGCTGCAGATCCACGGCGACTCGGCGTTCGCCGGGCAGGGCGTGGTGGCGGAGACCCTCAACCTCTCACAGGTCCACGGCTACAGAGTCGGAGGCACCGTTCACCTCATCATCAACAACCAGCTCGGGTTCACCACCACTCCCGACATGGCCCGCACCGGCGTCTATCCGACCGATGTCGCCAAGATGATCCAAGCGCCGATCTTCCACGTCAATGGCGACGACCCCGAAGCATGCGTCCAGGTTGCGAGGTGGGCGTTCGCCTATCGGAAGCAGTTCCACAAAGACGTTGTCATCGACATGGTGTGTTACCGCCGGCACGGCCACAACGAGGGCGACGACCCGAGCTACACGCTGCCCGAGATGTACCGGCGAATCGACGCCAGACCCACGGTTCGGGAGCAGTACACCGCGTCACTGGTGAAGCGAGGCGACCTCACACCCGCTGAGGAAGAGGACGCTCTCGCCGACTTCAAGGCCCGGCTGCAATTCGCTCTCGACGAGACCCGTGAGCAAGCACCCGACCCGTCGACCAAAGCCCTACCCCAGACTCCGGCCACCGGGGTCCTCCCCCACCTCCACACCGCGATCGATCGCGCCACCGTCGATCGGGTCTACGACGCTCTCGGATCGACCCCCGATGGCTTCACCACCCATCCCAAGTTGGCCCGCCAGTTCGTGGCCCGCGACAAGATGTTCGACTCGGGAGAAATCGACTGGGCCCTCGGCGAGGCCATGGCTCTCGGATCATTGCTGCTCGACGGGATATCCATTCGTATCGCTGGGCAAGACTCGCGCCGGGGCACGTTCTCTCACCGTCACTCAACTCTCGTCGACTACGAGACGAGCGCCGAGCACGTGCCGTTGGCGACCCTCACCGGCCCTGAATCGCGCCTCTGGATATACGACTCGATCCTGTCGGAATACGCCGCTCTGGGATTCGAATTCGGTTACTCGGTCGCCAACCAGGATGCTCTGGTCGTCTGGGAGGCACAGTTCGGCGACTTCGCCAACGGCGCCCAGATCATCATCGACCAGTTCATCGTGGCCGCGAAAGACAAATGGAACCAAGACTCCGGTCTGGTGATGTTGTTGCCCCACGGCTACGAAGGCCAGGGGCCGGAGCATTCATCGGCACGCATCGAGCGGTTCCTGGTGTTGTCGGCCGAGGACAACATGCAGATCTGCAACGCCACCACTGCCGCCCAGCTCTTCCATCTGCTGCGCCGCCAAGCCATGCAGAAGCCCCCGACGCCTCTGGTCGTCTTCACGCCGAAGTCGCTGCTCCGCCATCAGAATTCGCGCTCATCGATCGATGAGATGCTGACAGGAACCTTCGAAGAGTTGTTGGTCGACACCAGTGTCTCCGACCCCGAATCAGTTCGCCAGATCGTCTTCTGCAGCGGCAAGGTGGCCTACGACGCCATGGCCGAACGCGAGAAGCGTCAGGCCCCCACCGCGATCGCCCGAGTCGAGCAGCTTTTTCCTTGGCCCTACGAGGCCGTGGCGGCCGAAGTGGCCCGCTATCCCGGAGCTTCCGAGATCGTGTGGCTCCAGGAGGAGCCCGAGAACATGGGCCCCTGGAACTCGATCAAGGGTCGGCTCTACGAGGTCCACGGCGAGACCCACGACATCCGGAGAGTGAGCCGATTCGAGTCAGGAAGCCCGGCCACAGGGAGCGCCAAGGTCCACGCCCAAGAACTCACCGAGCTACTTGATCGCGTGTTCGCCCCCGACAGCTGAGCGAACTAGCCGAGCGGGAACCCGACCACCGATTCGAGTTCGGCGATTGCCGCCGCAGGGTCCTGAACCTTGATCGTGGTCATGCCCATCGCTCTCGCCGGCTTGAGGTTCACTCCGAGATCGTCGAGGAACACGCATTCCTCGGGATGTGCTCCGATCGCCTCGCATGCGATCTCGTAGAACCTGACCTCGGGTTTGCGAACACCGACGACACTCGACTCGACAACCACGTCGAACATGCCATAGATCCGATCGATCGCCGGGTCAGTTCCAATGGTGGACGGGTCGCGAAAGTTGTTGGTGAGCATCGCAGTGGCGAGCCGTTCGCCGCACCGTTCGACCGCAGTCACCATCGCCGAACGAATCTCTCCGCGCAGGCCGGCGAGAATCCGCTGGGCGTCGAGAATCACACCGAACTCGCGGGCCTCACGCTCGAACTCAGAGACGAATCCGCTGGCGTCGAGCTCGCTGCGTTCGAGTCGGGCCCATGCGTTGTCGTCGGGGTTGGTCGAGTTGAGGCGTCTGATGGTGTCGGTGGGGAGTCCCGTTTCGCGCTCGTAGACGTTGAAGGCGTCGAACGGACTGGAGAGGATCACGCCGCCGAAATCGAACAGTGCTGCCTTTATCACGATGGCAGCGTAGGCCTGTCGGATCCGGCCGCAGACGGCTTCAGCGTGGTTGACTAGCGGAATGCCAAAGGGCCATGCCGTCGTTGACGGATCAAATATCGCCACTGAAGGACGTACCACGCCGAGTCTCGCTCAGCTCGACGAGGCCGTCACGACCTTCATCGCAGAAAACGATTTCGAACGCGTGACCGTGATCGTCGACGCCACATTCGAGCATCGTGTCGAGAAGCACGAACGCGACGCCGCACGGTCCGCCATCGACGACGGCGAGGTAATCACTCCGCCGGCCGGGGTGATCGGTCGCGGCGACGCCTTCATTCTCCAGATCGCCGACCGTGCCAACGCCGTGGTGCTCTCCAACGACTCTTTTCAGGAATTCCACGGAACCTACGACTGGCTGTTCGACGATGGGCGGCTCATCGGCGGCAAGCCGATCCCGGGGGTGGGTTGGATCTACGTGCCTCGTTCGCCGGTCCGAGGCCCGGTCAGTCGACGTGCCGTTCGGGAATCAACCATCGTCGAACCGGCACCCGCCAATCCGAAGGTGGGTGATTCTCGCCGGGTGAAAAAGACCGCTTCCAAGAAGGTCCCGGCCAAGCGCTCCAGTTCGACCAAGAAGGCAGCCGCCAAGCCGGCACGCCCGCCGAAGAAGTCCGCTGGATCCAAGACTCAGCCCGACTCGCCCAAGCCGAAGAAGTCAACGAGCCGGAAGGCCAAGACCGACTCCAACTCCCGCGCCGCGTGGAAGAGCTTCCGCAACGACTATCCCGAGGGAAGCACCGTCGCAGCGATCGTCGAACGATTCTCGTCCCACGGCGCCTACGGCTCGGTCGACAACGTCACCGTCTACATGCCGCTCAGGTTGCTCGGCGATCCCGCACCACGGCGAGCCCGCGATGCGGTCACACTCGGCGATACCGGAGACTTCGTCGTCCACGGTTTCGACGAGTCTCGCCTCGGTATCGATGTGGGACTCACCAAGTTCGTTTCGGCCACCGGCTCGGGTCAATCCGAGAGTACGGGACCGGCCCCGGCGAAGACCCGCAAGCCCGTCCGAAGGGCTGCGGCCAAGAAGACCGCAACCAAGAAGGCGCCGGCCAAGGCTGCTGTCGCCAAGAAGACGGCGGCCAGGAAGCCGGCCACCAAGAAGGCGACCCCCAAGAAGGCAGTGGCCAGAAAGAAGACCGCGGCCAAAAAGCGGACCGCTATCACAAAGCCAGTTCCCAAGAAGAAGACCGCGGCCAAGAAGAAGCCGGTGATCACGAAGACAGTTCCCAAGAAGTCGGTAGCCAAGAAGGTGCCGGCTAAGAAGACCCCGGCCAAAAAGCCGGCTAGCAGGAAAGCGGCGGCAAAGAGGCCGGCCAAGAAACGAGACTGAGCACGGCAATGAAGAAGGCACCGACACCACCGGGTGTGAGACTGTCACGCGACGAGTTCGGCGTTCCTCACATAGAGGCCGACGACCTCGAAGGGACCTACTGGGGCATGGGATACTGCCACGCCCTCGACCGACCGATTCAGATGTGCCTGACCCGGCTCCTCGGACAGGGCCGGGTCTCCGAGTGCCTCGATGCCAGCGCCGAGTCGCTTGAGATCGACACCTTCTTCCGTCGAATGAACTGGTCGGGCAACACCGAGAACGAGATCTCGAAGCTGACCACACAAGCCCGGTCGCTCTACGCCGCCTACTGCCGAGGCGTCAACGCCCGCTTCGAGATCGCTCGTCCGTGGGAGTTCCGACTGCTCCGATACAAGCCTGAGCCGTGGACCATCGAAGACACTCTCCTCTTGATGCGAACCACTGGTTACGTATCTCTCGCGCAATCCCAGGCCGAAATCGAGCACCTGTTCGTCGAAATGGTGCAGGGCGGGGTCACCGACGAACAGCTCGAATCGTTGTTCCCGGGCCGGCTGAGCCCGTTCGACAGACCCACCATCGAGACCATCGAACTCGGGGGCGCCAGGCAGGTTCCCGACACCGTCAAGTGGGGTATTTCGGACCGACGACTCATCTCTTCCAACAACTGGGCGGTGTCGCCCTCGCGCAGCGTGAGCGGTAACGCCATGATGGCCAACGACCCCCATCTCGAGATCAACCGGCTTCCGTGCATCTGGGTGGAACAGGTGATCGAACTGCCGGACGACACTGTCGTCACAGCCAACATGCCGGGCCTTCCCGGGATTGTGGTCGGCCGAAACGGCAACATCTCCATCGGGGCGACCTACGCGTTCGTCGATGCCGTCGATTCCTGGATCGAAGACTGCCGAGACGGCTGCTACCGGCGAGAAGACGACTGGGTCCAGTTTCGTGAACGCACCGAGACGATCAAGGTCAGGGGTGGAGATCCGGTCAACGTCGTGTTCCACGAGAACGACCACGGTGTCCTAGATGGCAACCCCAACGAAGCCGGCAAATACCTCGCCACCCGCTGGGCTCCAGCCGAGGGGGGTGCCGGCTCTCTGAACGCGACCATCGGCCTCTGGTCTGCCCGATCGGTCGCCGAGGCAATGGAGACGGTCCGCAACTTCGAGATCGCGTTCAGTTGGGTGATGGCCGACACCGACGGTCACATCGGGTTCCAGATGTCGGGGCGGGTGCCGATACGAAAGGCCGGGGCCACCGGTTTCACTCCGATGCCAGGATGGGATCCCTCCTACGACTGGCAGGGGTGGATGCCGTCGACTCAGCTGCCGCGTTCCTACGACCCCCCGGAGGGCTACATCGTCACCGCCAACAACGACCTCAACCATCTCGGCGAATCCGACCCGATCAACATGTCGATGGGCGACTTCCGTGCTCGTCAGATCGCCTCGATGATCGAAGAGGGCCCATGCGACGAAGATCGCTTCAATTCCATCTTCGCCAGCGTCCACTCGGTGCAGGCCGAAGAAATGATGAACATCCTCTCACCGCTGTTGGGAGATTCACCCACCCATCGCGAATTGGCGGCATGGAACCACGGATACTCCACCGATTCACGTGGAGCAGTCGTGTTCGAAGCCTTCTATGAGCAACTGATCAAGGAGTTGTTCGCCACTGAGGAGGTCGGCGCTGAGGTCATCCAACACCTGATCGAATCGAGCGGGACCTTCGTCGACTTCTATGCAGTCTTCGACGACGTGCTCAGGGCCGAGACCTCTCCCTGGCTGGGGGCGCGAACTCGAGACGATGTCTGGACTGCAGCCCTCAACAGGACCACTCCACCCGACGGAGTGTGGGGAGATCACAATCAGGTCACGCTCACCAACATGCTCATCGGCGGCCGCCTGCCCGGCTTCCTGGGCTTCGACGTCGGCCCGATCGCCCTTCCCGGCGGCCGAGCAACCCCCCATCAAGGACAGGTGTACTCCTCGGCCGGACGGCCGACCAGCTTCGCCCCCTCACTTCGAGTCGTGGCCGACATGGGCGTACCCGGACTCAAATCAGTGTTGGTCGGCGGGCCGTCGGACCGGCGGTTCTCTCGCTGGTACAAGTCCGACATCGGGCGTTGGACCCAGGGACAACTGAAACATCTACGCCGCCAAGAGCGTCCTGCTGGTTCCGATAACTGAGTCGCTGGTTTCAGCGGCGATAGATTGCAGCGCCTATGGCCGCACAGTTCATCTTCACCATGCACAAGGTCGGCAGGTTCATCCCGCCCAACCGCGACGTGCTCAAGGACATCACTCTGGCGTTCTACCCCGGCGCCAAGATCGGGGTGCTCGGCCCCAACGGTGCCGGTAAGTCGACGCTTCTGAAAATAATGGCCGGAATCGACGACGGCTACAGCGGCACCGCCAAGCTCACCGGCGGGTTCACCGTCGGGATGCTCGAACAGGAACCGCACCTCGACGACGAGAAGGACGTGCTGGGCAACGTGATGGACGGTGCGGGCGATGCCGCGACCCTCCTCGCTGAATACGACGCCGTGATGGCTGGCTGGTCCGATCCCGATGCCGACTACGAAAAGCTGGGCGCACGCCAAGCCGACGTTGAGTCCAAGATCGAAGCGATCGGGGCATGGGATCTACAACGCAACGTCGAAATAGCCATGGATGCCCTACGCACTCCGCCATCTCACTCACCGGTCGCGAATCTGTCGGGCGGCGAGCGACGCAGGGTCGCTCTGGCTCGCCTCTTGCTGTCGAAACCCGACCTGCTGCTCCTCGACGAACCCACCAACCACCTCGACGCTGAATCGGTGGCCTGGCTCGAACGCACGCTGCAGGACTACGCCGGCACCGTCGTGGCAATCACCCATGATCGCTACTTCCTCGACAACGTGGCTGAGTGGATACTCGAACTCGATCGCGGCAAGGGATTCCCGTTCGAAGGCAACTACAGCGGCTTCCTCGAGCAGAAGGAGCTTCGCCTGGCGTCCGAGCAGAAGGCCGACGATGCCCGACGGCGAACCCTCAAGCACGAACTCGAATGGGTCCGCATGGCCCCCAAGGCCAGGCAGGCCAAAGGCAAGGCCCGGCTGGCGGCCTACGACAAGTTGCTCGAAGAGGCACGCGACGCCGACGGACGATCAGCCGATCTCGAGATCATGATTCCGGTCGACTCCCGACTCGGCGATGTCGTGATCGAATCCGACAATCTCTCCAAGGGCTTCGACGACAAGCTGCTCATCGAAGATCTGTCCTTCTCGCTTCCGCCCGCCGGAATCGTCGGTGTGATCGGCGCCAACGGTGCCGGCAAGTCGACTCTGTTCAAGATGATCATCGACGCCGCTGAGGGAACAGGCGACCCCGACAGCACCCCCGACTCCGGCTCGCTGCGAATCGGGCCCACGGTTCAACTCGGCTACGTCGACCAGGACCGAACGCTCGACGGCGACAAGACCGTCTACGAGGAGATCACCGGAGGAGTCGACAATCTCGAGGTCGGAGGACGCGAGATCCACGGACGCGCCTACGTGGCATCCTTCAACTTCAAGGGAGCCGACCAGCAGAAACTGGTCGGGACCCTCTCGGGAGGCGAGCGCAATCGGGTCCACCTGGCGAAGGTCCTGAAGGAGGGGGCCAATGTCCTGCTTCTCGACGAGCCCACCAACGACCTCGATGTCGACACACTCAGGGCGCTCGAAGACGCCGTCGATGCCTACGCCGGTTGCGCCGTGATCGTGAGCCACGATCGCTGGTTCCTCGACCGGGTGGCGACCCACATCCTCGCTTTCGAAGGCGATTCGGTGGTGCGATGGTTCGAGGGGAACTTCACCGAGTACGCCGACTACAGAAAGCGCGAACACGGTGTCGATGCCATGCGCCCCCAGCGCATCAAATACAAGCCCGTATCGAGAGCTTGAGCAACGGTCCCGGTCGGGACGACTCACCAATTCCTCACGGTGACGCTCCTTTGTCCGATGGACCGGCATGGCCAAATCGGCAACAAAGACAAAATGGAAGAGCCGGGCGGTAACCCGCCTGATCGAAGCCGGAGAGATGTCCGAGTGCTCTCATTGCACGGAACGAGTGAAGTTCCGGGCACGAGAACGTAACCACCAGGTCATCTGCAACGTCTACATCGGCGGCAGTTGGGATCACGTGGAACACTTCCACGCCCTCTGCTACGAAGAGGCGTCGTTCCCCTTCGGTGAACCCCTCGACTGACCTTCCTCGCCGCCGATCGGTGGGCGAGTGATGTTCTTGGGTTGACGCGGAACGAAACCACGACGTGCTGTGTTTCTTCCCCGACATTCGATCCAGATCCCTCGGTCGACAAGTCGGAGTGGCCACCATTCAGGTGAGCAAGTTCGCTCCGATGAGCGGCCACACGGAAGGTAGACAGCAATGACCTCCATACTTGCGACGACACTGGCCGGCAACTACAGCGCTGGTTGGGCCATCTTCGGAGGCGCCGCCGGCGCTCTCGCCATGTTGATGGTGATCTACGGCGGACGTGCCATGGGCATGACCAAGATGGACCTGCTCCGAACGCTGGGCACCATGGTCCAACCCAAGGGCGACACCAACGTCGTCTACGGGATTGGTCTCATGATGCACCTCGTGATGGGTGCGGCATTCGGCCTGGTTCACGCCGGTCTGCTCCATGCATTCGACCCATCGTCCGGGGGTGCCGCCTTCGGACTGGGAATCCTCATCGGAGCGGTGCACGGATTGATGGTCACCGGCGGAATGCCGATGATGCTCAAGATGGGTCACCCGTTGGTGAAGGACGGAACCATCGATGATCCGGGAGTCGCCATGACCGGCTTCGGCAAGATGACTCCCATGGGGATGGTCATGGCCCACGTCGTCTACGGAATTTTCATCGGCGCCATCTACTACGGCGCGGTCACCTGAGCAACGCGAGCACCAGTTCGGCCATGGCGGCCGGATCTCCGTCTTCGGGCGTGAGCCGCAGATCGGGTTGCGTCGGCGCCTCGTAAGGATCGTCGATGCCGGTGAACCCGCTGATCTCGCCGGCTCGCGCCTTGGCGTAGAGCCCCTTGGGGTCGCGTTTCTCGCAGACTTCGATCGGGGTGTCGACGAATACCTCCAAGAACCGGATTCCTGCCGAGTCACTGAGGGCTCGGGCGTTGGCACGGGCCGCCCGGTAGGGACTCACCAGCGGCACCAACGCCACCACGCCGGCATCGGCCATCAACCGGGCAACCTCGGCGACCCGCCGCACGTTCTCATCGCGGTCGGCAGCCGTGAATCCGAGATCACCGTTGAGACCGTGCCGGATGTTGTCACCATCGAGGACATAGGCCGGTCTTCTGGAACGCAGAAGCGCCGACTCGACCTCGACCGACACGGTGGACTTTCCCGATCCCGACAGGCCTGTGAACCAGACGATCGCACCGGAGAACCCGATCTCGGCCCAACGGCGGGCCTGGCTCAGATGGCCCGGATGCCAAACCACGTCGGGGCTTCGATCCATGTCAGCCCGCCTCCCCGAGGATCATTCCGGCACCAACGGTGTGGCCGCTGGCCTCATCGATCAGAACGAAGCTTCCCGTGACCCGATTACGTCGATACTCATCGAAGAAGAGTGGAATCTGACTGCGCAATGTGACTCGCCCGATCTCGTTGAGCTTCAACTCGGTGGCGTCCTCGATTCGGCTCAGAGAGTTGATGTCGAGCTGGTAGGCGAGGTGCTTCACGATCACCTTGGCTGATCGTGTTGTGTGTTTGATCATCAGCCGATTCCCTGCGGCGAGAACCGACTTCTCCGACATCCAGCAGATCATCGCGTCGATGTCCTGCGACGAAGTCGCCTGATTGTTGGGCCGACACAGCATGTCGCCACGGGAGATGTCGATCTCGTCGGAGAGTCTCACCGTGACCGCCATCGGGGCGAACGCCTCTTCGACCGGACCGTCGAACGAGTCGATGCTCTCGATCGTCGAGCTGAACCCGGACGGGAGAACCACCACATTGTCTCCGGGCCTCATCACCCCGCCAGCGATCGTTCCGGCGTAGCCGCGGTAGTCGTGATGTTCGTCGGACTGGGGCCTGATCACGTACTGAACCGGGAATCTCGGATCTATCAGATTTCGATCGGATGCTATGTGGACCTCTTCGAGATGGTGAAGCAGCGGGGGGCCGTCGTACCAGGGAGTGCTGTCCGAGCGTGTGACGACATTGTCGCCATGTAGTGCCGAGACCGGGATGAACGTGAGGTCGGCGATGTCGAGCTTCATGGCGAAGTCCCTGAACTCCTCCTTCACCTCTTCGAAACGGCCCTCGTCGTAGTCGACCAGATCCATCTTGTTGACCGCCAGCACCAAGTGCGGGATCCGCAGCAACGAGGCCAGAAAGGCGTGACGGCGAGACTGTTCGAGGACTCCCTTTCGGGCATCGATGAGGACGATCGCCAGATCGGCGGTGGAGGCCCCGGTGACCATGTTGCGGGTGTATTGGGTGTGGCCCGGAGTGTCGGCGATGATGAACTTGCGCTTCGGCGTGGAGAAGTATCGATAGGCGACATCGATGGTGATGCCCTGCTCCCGTTCGGCTCGGAGTCCGTCGGTCAACAGCGCCAGATTGGTGTAGTCGCTGCCCATCTGGACCGATGCCCGTTCCACCGCGTCGAGCTGGTCCTGGAAGATCGTCTTGGTGTCGTAGAGCAACCGGCCAATGAGGGTCGACTTGCCGTCGTCGACACTTCCGGCGGTTGCGAATCGGAGCATTTCCATCAGAAATACCCTTCCTTCTTTCGATCTTCCATGGCCGCTTCGGAGACCCGGTCGTCGGCCCGGGTCGCGCCTCGCTCGGTGATCCGGGTGGCCGACACCTCGGCGATCACGGCGTCGATGGTCTCGGCCGACGACTCGATCGCTCCGGTGCAGCTCATGTCGCCGACCGTCCGGTAGCGCACAGACTCGACGAATAGGGTCTCTCCCTCGATCGGGGAGATGTAGGGCCCGGTCGACAACAACATGCCGTCGCGCTCGAAGACCTCCCGCTTGTGGGCGTAGTACACCGATGGGATCTCGATCTGCTCGGCCTTGATGTAGTGCCAGATATCGAGTTCGGTCCAGTTGGAGATCGGGAACACACGAATGTGTTCGTCCTGGTTGAGCCTTCCGTTGTAGAGGTTCCACAATTCGGGGCGCTGGTTCTTGGGATCCCACTGCCCGAACTCGTCACGAAAGGAGAACACTCTCTCCTTGGCGCGTGCCTTCTCCTCGTCGCGTCGGGCCCCGCCGAATAGTGCGTCGAACCGATGCTCGGAGATTCCGTCGAGAAGAGTTCGCGTCTGCAGACGATTGCGGCTGGCCCGAGGACCGGCTTCCTCGACCACCCTGCCGTCGTCGATCGCCTGCTGAACGGAGGCGACGACCAACCGGGCTCCAGCCTCGGCCAGCCGACGGTCGCGGAATTCGAGAACTTCAGGGAAGTTGTGCCCGGTGTCGACATGCATCACCGGGAACGGCAGCCGGGCTGGCCAGAACGCCTTCTCGGCGAGACGCAGCATGACGATGCTGTCCTTGCCTCCCGAGAACAACAGGCACGGTTTCTCGAATTCGGCCGCGACCTCGCGGAAGATATGGATCGATTCAGCCTCGAGTTGCCGGAGATGTGAAAGGTCGTATGCCAAGGGAGACGCCAAACGTCGAGTTCGTCGACCGCATGTTACGGTCGGCGCCCATTCGTTTCGACAATTCGGCGCGATCACCAAGAACTTCGCGCCACCCACACCGGAGGCAGAGACTTGTCGGCTTCAGTTGACGATCATCGATTGGCCGCGGAGTTGGCGGAGGATGCCGGTCGGCTACTCGTCGCGCTACGGGCCCGACTCCATTCCGAGGGTGCGCCCGAATCGGTGATCAAGGCCGAGGGCGACCGTCAGGCCCACGTCCACCTGATGGAACGGCTGGCCCAGTCACGTCCCGACGATGCCGTTCTCTCCGAAGAGGGAGTCGACGATCCCGTCCGACTCGAATCCGATCGCACCTGGATCATCGATCCGCTCGACGGCACCCGGGAGTTCTCTGAGATCCCGAGGACCGACTGGGCGGTGCACGTGGCTCTGACGATCGGCAATCGTCCAGCCGCGGGGGCCGTGGCGCTTCCCGGATTGTCGATGGTATTGAGCACCGCCAACCCACCCGAGTTGACCGCCGTTGCCGCGGATCCACTGCGGATGATCGTTTCGCGAACCCGACCACCGGCGGTCGCCACCCACGCTGCCAGGGAACTGGGTGCCGATCTCGTGGAGATGGGTTCCGCCGGGGCCAAGGCCATGGCCGTGGTGCGCGGAGAGTGTGAGGTATACGCCCACAGCGGCGGTCAGTTCGAATGGGATTCGTGTGCTCCCGTGGCAGTCGCGGCCGCGACGGGTTGCCACGTGAGCAGGATCGACGGCAGCGAACTCATCTACAACCAGTCCGATCCCTACCTTCCCGACCTTCTGATCTGTCGTCCCGAGCTGGCCGAACGAGTACTCGCCGCCCTGGCCTCGTTCGAGGGCTGACACTCGGCAGACTGTCGAGGTGACTTCGCCCGACGAATCCCCGACCGTGCCGTTGGAGCCGACCGACAACTCGTGGGGGGCATTCAGCGACGATGGCCCATGGAACGTCGTCGTGGACGAACTCGAATGGCGGCCCGGAGTTCCCGAACTGCGGGCCGAGGCCGAACGACGCCTTCCGGCCATGATCAACCCGTCCCGGAAGTTCCCGGGACGGCGGGTGTTCACGGTCGGTTGGCATCTCGGACGCGCCGTCGCCCCTTGGGGGATCACCTCGCGACGCAAGGGCGGCACCGAATCCCGCTTGGACCTGTCGCTCCGGCTACGCCGAGCCGCCGAGAAGCTCGGCCCCACCTACATCAAACTCGGCCAGATCATCTCGAGCGGAGAAGGGATCTTCCCCACCGAACTCGTGGCCGAGTTCGCCAAGTGCCGAGACCAGGTTCCGGCCGAACGCTTCTCCACGATTCGCGAAGTGGTGGAGGCCGACCTCGAGGTTCCTCTCGAATCGGTGTTCCAGACGTTTTCTCGAGTGCCGATCGCCGCGGCATCGATCGCCCAGGTTCACAAGGCCACACTTCTCGACGGCACGCTTGTCGTGGTGAAGGTCCAACGCCCCACCGTCGATCAGCTTGTCCACCAGGACCTTCGATCGATGGCTTGGCTCGCCCCTATCTTCGTCGGTCGAATACCCATCGCCGCCTTGGCGAACCCACCAGCTCTGGTCGAGGTGTTCGCTCACACCATCAGCGAGGAACTCGACTTTCAAATCGAAGCCGACAACATGCTCGATGTGGCCCGGGTCTTCTCCCAACTCGGACAGGACCAGTTCGTGGTCCCCAGGCCCCATCCGACACTGGTGACCCGCCGAGTACTGGTGATGGAGTGCCTCGATGGATTCAAGTTCGACGACCTCGACTCCTACCAACGCCACGGCATCGACACCCACGAAATCGTGCGGGCGTCGATGATCGGCTTCATGGAGGGGGCGCTGATCCACGGGATCTTCCACGGCGACCTCCACGGCGGCAACCTCTTCGCCCGGCCCGACGGTCGCACCGCGCTGCTCGACTTCGGAATCACCGGCCGGATGAGCGAACGCCGGCGACTCGCCTTCGTGAAGCTGCTCATCGGCGGCATGATGAACGACCCGATCGGCCAGCTCACGGCCATCCGCGACCTGGGTGCCCTCCCTGACGACACCGATATCGAGGCCGTCGCACGAGATCTCGGGATGTTCGACGACGTTGTCGACCCCACCACCATGTCGCCCGAGCAACTCGTCGGCGAGCTGCAGCAGGTGGTGAAGGCGCTGTTGGGCTACGGGGCGCGAATGCCCAAGGAACTCATGCTCTTCGTCAAGAACATGGTGTTTCTCGACGGCGCCATTTCCAAGCTCGCGCCCGACCTGGATCTCCTCGGCGAGATCGCCCACGTGGCCGGATACTTCGCCACCCATCACGGAGTTGAGCTGGCCGCCCAGGTGGGAATGGATCCGGCCGACTACGAGTTCGACGAAGACGGCGTGCGGGCCGCCTTCGGGGTCGACGGGTCGACCGAGACGATGACATACCGGCAGCTCCAAGAGCGACGGGAAGTCATCCGTCGACGGCTGCGCACCGGTTCGTGAATCGGCCCCTATCGTCATTGGATGCGTCTCGTCATCGCTCGGTGCACCGTCGACTACGAAGGTCGGCTCAGAGCGCACCTGCCTGAGGCAACACGGCTGGTGATGGTCAAGGCCGACGGATGTGTGGCCATCCATGCCGACGGAGGCGCCTACAAGCCTCTCAACTGGATGAACTCACCCAACCGTCTGGCGATCGACGCCGAGTCGGGCGTGTGGACAGTTCGTAGCCCCAAGGGAGATGTCCTCACGATCACCTTCCACGACGTGATCTCCGACACCGACCACGACCTCGGCACCGATCCCGGCCTTCAGAAGGATGGCGTGGAGGCCCACCTTCAAGAGCTGCTCGCGGCCGACCCGACTTCGATATCGGACGGCTTCCGGCTGGTTCGCAGGGAGTACCCCACCGACATCGGTCCGGTCGATCTGATGTGCCGCGACAAGGACGGTGTGGCGGTGGCCATCGAGGTCAAACGACGGGGAGAGATCGACGGGGTGGAACAACTCACCAGGTATCTCGACTTTCTCAACCGCGACCCCATGCTCCGCCCCGTTCGTGGCGTGTTCGTCGCCCAGGAGATCAAGCCTCAGGCCAAAGTGCTCGCCACCGACCGCGAAATCGACTGGGTCGAGGTCGACTACGACACTCTGCGCGGGATCGAATCACCGAATCTGAAACTGTTCTGAACGACGGACCGACATCGACGACATGCCACGCTTGCCCAAGTTCTCGAAGAAGACCAAACGCCTCACCTCAGTTCTGCTGAGCCTGGTATTGGCCGTCCCTCTGGCCTTTGCTCTGGGCTGGCTCATCGACGACGTCGCGTTCGGTCACGACATCCCAAGAGGGGTGGTCGTCGCCGGCATCGACATCGGCGGCACCGACCGAGAAACAGCCGAAACCCGACTCACCGAGTCGTCTCTAGGCGACCGGCCGATCGA
>JAJCXW010000056.1 GCA_029263235.1 Acidimicrobiales bacterium | reverse complement strand
ATAGATCTCTCGGGTGATTGCCCGGCCGGGTTCGGTCCGAACTTCGGTGGCCAAGTATTCCTGTGGGACCCCGACGGCGACGCCACCGTTGCCGAACCAACCCCGCCGCCTTCGATTCAGGCGTCGATAACCAACAACTGGATCCAGGGCAACGGGTTCGCGGGTTCAGCTGCGGTGTCGATTGATGTTGTTGATGACGGGACGCCGATGCCAACGATTGCTTGGGTCACTGATCCGGGAGGCAGTTTCGGTGTCGACGGCGCTGTTCTTGATCCAATAGTGCTTGATGCTGGTGATGTGGTGACGGTCTCTGATGGGGTCACCACCAAAGTGTTGGTGCTCGAAGGACCGCTGTCGATCGAAGTCGACGGCCCGTCGGCCACAGCCACAGGCACATCGCCTGCGGGTGCCTCGGTGTGGGTTGAGGCCGGAGGCGAGGACTGCGGGGCCGGGGGCGGCACCGATGATGGTGATGACGGCACCGTCGATGGATTGTGGTCGATAGATCTCTCGGGTGATTGCCCGGGCGGGTTCGGTCCGAACTTCGGCGGCCAAGTATTCCTGTGGGACTCCGACGGCGACGCCACCGTTGCCGAACCAACCCCGCCCGTGGATCCACCTACCACTACGACCACGACAACCACGACGACGGTTCCGACTACGACGACCACGGCTCCGACGACCACGACGAGCACAACCACGACGACCACGACCACGGTCCCTACCACCACGACCACGACGATTCCGGTTACAACGACGACGGTTCCGGTTACCACCACGACGGTCCCGGTCACGACGACGACGGTTCCGGGAACGACATCGACTACAACTTCGACGGTGCCAACCCAGGTCCTACCGGCGGTCGAGGTGGCTCAGCCTGCAGCGCCAACCGATGCTGCACCGACATTCACCGGCTGACCTGCGCCTATGGAGTGATCACCGTACGAATGCCACCCTCGAAGCTCTCGAGTTGATCCATCGCATGATTGATCGAGGCGGCTTCGAGGGGCACGGTTGCGGTGACCACATCAGACAGATCGATGAGGCCGTTGTCGACCATGTCGATGAGCTCCGCCACTTCGCTGGCCAGGTGGTCCGAGGAGCCGATCACCTCGGCCTCGCGCAAGACCAGATCACTGAACGAGTCGAGCGGGAACGGCTCATGGGTGATTCCGACAGCAACGGCACGGCCCTGCACCGCGAGGCTGTCGACGGCGGCCTTCATCGTGGCCGGTAGACCGACCAGCTCGAGTGCAACGTCGGCAGTGACTGAATCGGCGCGGTCGAACGGCACAGCGATGGCGCCGAGGGCTTCGGCCACGGCCAGCTTCTCGGGGTTGATGTCGACGGCGTGGACCTCGGCGGCACCAAGCGCGAATGCGATCTTGATAGCCGAAACACCGAGGCCACCGCACCCGAACACGGCCACCGTCTCGCCGGGCACGAACCGGCCCTTGCGAAGCGCATGGAGCGAAGTGGCCGAGGAACACATCATGATCGCGGCGACCTCGATCGAGAGCGAATCGGGAATCGGGAAGGCATTGCAGGCCGGAACGGTGACCGACTCGGCGTAGCCGCCGTCTCGCGAGAGACCGAGCATCGTGCCGGTGGTGCAGAACTGTTCGAGGCCGGCGCGACACGGGTCGCACTGTTCGCATGACATGAGGTAGTGCACCGCGACACGGTCGCCCACGGCTCTGTCGGACACTCCGGAGCCGACCGCGGCGACCGTTCCGGCAACCTCGTGACCGGGTGTTATCGGCAGTTTTGGGACTGGCCTGGTTCCGGCCCGGTAGTGGACATCGGAACGACATATCCCGGCCGCTTCGGTCCTCACCTCGACATCGTTGGCGCCGAGCGTCGGCGGGTCGAGGTCGGTGTCCACGAGTGGTTGGGTCGGGGTAACGAGACGAACTGCCTTCACCTGCCAGACAGTACCGGACTCTCAGCTGAGATGGCTTCGGAAGAATTCGTGGATGATTTCGAAGCGTTCGACACGGTGACGAGGTGAACCGCTTCGGCTGAGCTCGTGGTCTTCGCCCGGAAACCGCACGAAGGTCACGTCGCATCCGTTGCGGCGCAGGGCCGCAAACAATTGCTCGGCTTGTTCGATAGGGCACCGAAAGTCGTCCTCGGAATGGAGGATCAGCGTCGGGGTGGTGGCATTGGCCGCGAAGGTGATCGGCGACTGCTGACGAATTGTCTCGACATCACTCTCGTTGGTCGCGTTCATGTAGATCGGCAGGAAATACGGGATGTCGGTGGTGCCGGCAAAGTTCTCCCAGTTGATGACGGCCCGTTCGACGAGAGCGGCCCGGAACCGGTCGGTGTGGCCGATGGCCCACGCGGTCATGTAGCCGCCGTAGCTTCCGCCGCCGATTCCGATCCGATCGGCGTCGACCTCGGGAAGCGACACGAGGTGGTCGGCAATAGCTGTCACGTCGGCCCAGTCTCGTTGGCCGAGCTCTCCCACGATGCACGTTGCCCACTCCTCGCCGTAGCCATCGCCGCCTCGAGGGTTGCCGGCGATCACCGTGAACCCCTCCGCCGCCGCCAGCTGAAACTCGTCGAAGAAGCCGTAGCCGTACTGGGCCAGAGGTCCGCCGTGGATGTATACGAGCCCCGGGCCGGGCTGGCCGAGCGATGGGGCCGACTCCGGCGGTCGGTGAATCCAGGCCTCGACCATCGCCCCGTCGGTTGACTCGATATTGACGGTCTCGGGCTCCGACAGGTCGAGCTTCTCGAGGAGCTTGTCGTTGAGAAACGTGAGCCTCACCGGTTCGGAACCCGAAAGGTCCCACAGCTCGGCGGGTCGGGTCGGGCTGGTGATGGACGCCACGAGGAGAGTCCCGTCCGGGGAAGCGTCGAACGAGCCGACCAGCTCCCGGCCCTCGCGAACCCGCGTGGGAGCGGAACCGTCGAGCGGGTAGCGGTCAATCACCGTTGCCCCTCTGGTGTTGCAGGGAGCCAAGACGGCGTTGTCGATCGCCACCGGTGAGGTTCCGGCCATCACGTCGATGTCGATATCGACGTTGCCGAGGCGCACGGGTTGGGCCCAGGATCCGTCGGACTCGCGATCAAACCGGTGGAGGAAACAGAACCCGACCCGATCAGCCGTGAGGGATCCAACCGCCACAAGAGGCCCGTCAGGGTGCCAACTGAGATTCTCCCACAACCCGGACATGGAAGTGATCTGGACAGCGTTGCCGCCATCGGCTCCACACACCCAGATGTGATCGACGCCGGTCAGATCAGAGTCGTCGTCGGACGCCGCCACGGTCGCGATCAGATCGCCGGTGGGATCGACCGCGAGAGCAGAGTGGTCAAACGCAGGGTTGGAGAGCCTCTGTTGGCGCCCCGATTCGAGTTCGAGCACGAATACCTGACGTTTACGATCGTGGGTCCAGCCTCGACCGTTGAACCGATAGTCGAGGGTTTGGACGCTGCGGGGTCGACGATCCAGTTCTTCGTCGTCGACCCCGACCTGGTCTTCGGGGCGCTCCATCGCCAAGACCACCAGTCGTTGGCCGTCGAGCCACTGGAAATCGACCACGCCGTCGGGGAACTCACCGACAGCAAGGGGTTCGCCCGGGCCCCAATCCGATGTCATCAATATCGGCTTCGACTTCGGTTCCGACCTGATGAAAGCAAACCGGTCTCCCGACGGTGAGAAGCGGGGGGAGCTGTCGGCATGCCCGTGGGTGAGCTGCCGGGAACCGGTGCCGTCGTGAACATGCAATTGAGACCGGTTGGAATCCGTTTCCGGGTCGGCCCAACCAACGATGTAGACGACTTCGCCGGACACAGGGTGAAGAATCACCGTGCCAATGGTTCGAATCTCGTGAATATCGGCCGGGCTCATCGGGCGGGTCATTCAGCGAGCGTAGTCTCGTGTCGTGAGCGATATTCCGTGGTGTCAGGCTGACGGCGAGCCGTTCGACATTCATCCCCATCACGGACGGATGGTCTGGCCCATCGAATCCGCCGACCGGTCGATCTGGCGCTACCGCGAGTGCCTCCCGGTTGATCCCGGGTCGATCGTCTCGCTCGGGGAGGGAGGAACTCCACTGGTCGCGGGTCCCCGGGGCATTTCGATCAAGTGCGACTTCGTGATGCCCTCGGGGTCATTCAAGGATCGCGGCTCATCGGTGTTGATCAGTGGGCTTCGTGATGCCGGAGTCGACGACATCTTCCTCGATTCATCCGGAAACGCCGGTGCCTCCATGGCGATGTATGCCGCCGCCGCAGGTATCCGATGTGATGTGCTGGTTCCGTCGTCCACACCCGAGGCCAAGACACTCCAGGCCGAGGCTCACGGCGCGACGATCACTCGTATCGATGGATCACGCGAGGATGTCGCCTCAGCGGCCCGCGAGTTGGCCGAGACACGGGTGTATGCCAGCCACAACTGGCAGCCGCTGTTCATCCACGGAACCAAGACCTTGGCGTATGAACTCCTGGAGCAGCATCCCGACGGTCTGCCTGATCACGTCGTGTTGCCGGTCGGCTACGGGTCGTTGTTGATGGGACTACGGGTTGGGTTCATAGAGCTCATGAACGCCGGGACCTTGACCCACATGCCCCACATCCATGCCGCTCAAGCCGAGGCGTGCGCGCCACTCCAGCAGGCATTCGAGAGCGGAGCCGACACGGTGGACGCGGTGACGGCCGGTCCAACGGGGGCTTCGGCGATTGCTTCTTCGGCCCCCGTCCGTGGTGGGGCGATGTTGGCGGCGTTGCGAGACAGCGGTGGCTCAGCGATCGCGGTGATGGAGTCGGAGATCGCACCGGCACGAGACGAACTGGCCCACAGCGGCTTCTACGTTGAGCCTTCGAGCGCGGTGGCGTTCGCTGGAGCCTGTCGCTTGCGCGATGTTGGCGTGATCGCCGACGACGAGTCGGTGGTGGTGGTGCTCACCGGTTCAGGATTGAAAGTCTGAGCCGGGCTCTCGGCTCCGATGATTAGGAGAGTCATCAGCTATCCGAGCTCGACGCCGAGGTTGTCGCGTTCGGCATTGCGGAGAGCCAAGACCGCAGTAGCCACATCCTGTTCGGCGATCCCGACCGATTTGAAGAGTGTGTAGGGCTGGTCTCCGCGGGTCACTCGCCCCGCCAGGACGTCGCCGACCTCGGCATCGGGGATCTTTCCGGCCTGAAGAAGATCTCCGGCCTCTTCGTCAGCGGCGGTTCGGTCGTCGACGACGACGAACGCCGACCGGACGATGTCGTTGGGGATCTCGATCATCTCGGGGGTGTAGGCACCCACCGCGTTGATGTGTGTGCCCGGCCTGACCCCTCCGGAACGGAAGAGGGGAGCTTGCGACGGTGTCGCGGTCGAGATGATGTCGGCAACCGAGGCAGCTGCGTCGGGGTCGAGTTCGACTTCGCCTCCCACCCGCTGGGCGCAAGCCGTGGCGGTCTCCTCGGAACGACTCCAGATCACTACACGGCGGATCGGGCGGACGGCGCGGATGGCTGCAACCTGATCGGCCGCCATGGTTCCGCCGCCGAACATCACCAAGACCGAGGCATCGGTGGAGGCGAGGAGGTCGGTGAGCAGCCCCGGGGCCGCGGCGGTTCGTATCGAGGTGAGGGTGGGTCCGTCGACCAGACCGAGGGGATGGCCATCGGCTCCGAACACCGCCACCACCCCGGCCGGGTCGCCGGGCACGGTCGATACCACCTTCACGCCGGTGTTTTCCCCGACCCGGCCCGGCATGAAGAGAGAAACGCCCAGCTTGGTTCGGACGGTGCTCTCGCGGTCGTCGGAGAAGGCGGCCCGCATGGCCTCGATGGCGTCGCTCATCGGTAGCGCGGTCCGAAGATCGGCGGCGTTCAGATATCGCATGATCGCAACCTAACCGGATTGGCCACGATGGTCAGTTGGCGAGGGTCACCCGACCCGTCGTGTCGATCTTGGCTGAACGGGCCGACCTCAGGCGGGCGAAGGTCGATTCGTCCACCACGACCACCGGGATGGTGATCCCGTAGAGCTCCTCGGCAACCACGGATCCGAGGACGATGATTTCGTCGGGTTCGAGCAGCACTATCGCGGCAGGTGCCATGCCGAGACGGATGGCCTCGGCGAGTACCGAACTAGCCGAGCTCGATCCGCGGCCAGCGCTCATGGCCAACACCGTGCCGGTGACGCTCTCCCCGGATTGTGGGTGGTGGTGGTCGATGATTAGGCCGGTCTCGGAGTCGAGCCCACCCCAGAAGCTGAGAGGCTCATCGAGCACCAGGAGCGGCCCGGCGGCCTCGCCGGGAACCAAAGCTCGGGCTCCGCGAACGGGTGCGCTGTCAGGCATCAGCCCACATCGAGTCGTCTCGTACCAGGTGGCCGGCGACGGCGGTCGCCACGCAGTCCTCCACACTTCCCAGGACCACTTCAACCCCGATGTTTCCGGGGGCGTAGTAGGCCCACTTTGCCGAGTCGGTCATGGCGGCATCGACCTTCGCCAGGATCGGAGTGATGTAGGTGCAGGTGTCGGTGACGATCGTGACTCCTGACTCGCGGAGGCGATCGGCCCAGCCTCGCAGCTCGATCTCCATGAGCACGTCGCGTCCGGTCGACGCGTAGAACTGCACCCCGGCTGAGACTCGGCTGTTGCCGATGAGTTCGACCAGGTGCCCGAACTCTCCAACCGAGTAGTGAGGCGTGCCGACACATACCGCGCCGATGTCAGCTGAATCGCGTTCGCTGGGGTCGGTGTGTTGGTCGACAGCGGTGGTCAACTGGTCGCGGGTCGAGCGCAGGTCGTCGGGCCGGACGACGATCGTTTCGCCGGGGGTTCGTCCTCCGAACGCGTCGGCGAAGGTGGCTGCCTCGGGGGTGCTGCCGATTGCATGGAACATGGCGACCGAACCCGACGACGCGGCCGCGGCCCCGAGGGTCTTCAGGCGGTCCTCGCTCGATCTGGCTGGCAGGCCTTCGATCACCGGAATCCTCGTGCCGGTGATCGCGCCGACCAGATGCCCTAGCACCGGGTAGAAGCCATCGTTGTCGAGCAGACGATCCGACACGCCTTCCAGTCGAAACAGCACGTCTCCTCGACGGTTGTCGTCCAGATGCAGACCGGCCGCGGGGGCCCGTCCGGTGATTGCCGCACAGATATCGATGAAGTCGCCGTAACGCCCGGTGCGGGCTCCGAGCACCGAGTTGGCGAACACGATCGCGTTTGATTCGGCCCACGCAATGTTCTGGCCGAACTCGGGCCGCTCCTCCAATTGATAAGGGGCGCAGGTCCAGGTGGGACGGCACCCCATTTCCTCGTAACGCTCGGTGAGCCGTCGGGCGAGCACAGCCGTCTGGGGATCGCCGCGGTAGAGGTCGGGGTGGCGAAGGTCGAACGAGGCCACGTTGAGCGTTGTCGGCACGATCACCCTCGCCCCGGCATCAGCCAGCCGGTCAGCGAAATCGAGCCCGGACCGGCCGTGGTAGAGACACGAATCGATGTGGGCGGCGGAGATGTCGAGCAGGTGATCGGCTTGGATGGCGTCGGCGATGCGCACGATCACGCGCATGGCCAGTTGCCAAGCGGGTCCGCGATCGCCGGTGAGCGCAGCCTGATCAGAGTCGTCGAGGACGAGGGGCACGTGCCGAACCGTAGTATGAGCGACCGTGGACCAACGCGACGAGGCCCGACTGCGGTTGATCTCCGACGAGTTCGCGAACTCCGTGTCGGAGGCTCTCTCGGGCTGGCTGGTGGGGAGTGCTCTGGAACGATCGGTCCAGGGAGGTGTCGACCCGTCTGATGAGGTCCAGGAGCGGATCGTGGCCGTGGTCCGGCAGTTGGTGGCCGATCTTGAACCTCGGGTCCGGCAGGCCATCTCTGCCGATGTCGATCAGCCCACGGGAAGCCCTTTGGCGGTCCTGCGCGACGGGGTCGGCCCATTGAATGTGCTGCTGAACGAGATCGGAGCCGATCCACCACAGCGCGACCGGGTGGCAGTCGAGATGTTTCCCGAGGACACCTATCAGCTCGGCCCCGCCGCATTCTCTGACATCGACCCGTCGCTTCAGGAAGCCGGGATCACTTGGGGCGCTGCTCGTGCCCACGTTCACCTCCAACGCCGGGACGGGCGCGGAACCTCACCGGTAGGCTCCGCCACCGTGTCAGACAAGCCGACGTTCGAAACGGTGCTGGCAGCCGTTGTCGATGTCGAAGGCTGGATGACCGACGACCAGGCCCGACAGCTCTACGACCAGGCGTCTCTCCTGAAACCGAGGGAGAAGATGGTTGAGGTCGGAAGCTTCCGGGGGCGTTCGATCGTCGTTGTGGCGTTGGCGGCTGACGAGAAGGTCGAGGTGATCGCCATCGACCCCCACGGGGGCGGAGATCGAGGCCCGCAGGAGATCAGCCCCGACCAGGACCGAGGCGATGAGGACCACGACGTATTCACCGCGAACCTAAGCGAGGCCGGGGTGAGCGATCGAGTGCGCCACATCCGCAAGATGTCGAACTCGGCGCTCGGTGACGTCGACGGCGATGTGGCGCTTCTCTACATCGACGGGGCCCATCGGTTCGGGCCGGCGCGTTCCGACATCGTCGAATGGGGCAACCGGGTACGTCCCTTCGGCACCATGTTGATCCACGATTCGTTCAGTTCGATCGGCGTGACTCTGGCCTTGTTGACCACGACGTTTGTCGGTGGCCGTTGGCGCTATGTGGGCCGCAATCAGTCGATGGCCGAATACCGGCGGGTTGATCTCGGCCCGCTCGACAGAGTTCGCAATCTGCTTCGTCAGACCCTGCAGCTTCCGTGGTTTCTACGGAACGTGACCATCAAGGTGCTCATCACCTTGAGACTCAAGCCGCTCACCCGGCTGCTCGGTCACACCGGGTCGGACTGGCCGTACTGAGGCCCGATTGTGTCGGTGTCCGTAGAGTGAGCCCATGACTGCCGGCCCGGCAACCGCTCACCTCCTCGACGACATGTCATTCGTGGGCACCGGATTGTCCAAAGCATGGACGGCCGCGGTCGACGATTGGCTGAGTGCGATCGTGTCGGGAGTGGGTGAGGTTCCCGGTGTGACCATCGCCGCGGTGGGCGGCTACGGCCGTGGCCAACTGAGCCCGTGCAGCGATCTCGATCTGTTGCTCATCCACGACGGTTCGGGCTCGGTCGCCGAGGTGGCCGAGCGGATTTGGTATCCGATCTGGGATTCCGGCATGAAGCTTGGCCATGCCGTACGGACGGTGGAGGAAGCCATCGAGTTGGCCTCGACCGATCTCGAAACAGCCACCTCGCTGCTCGACGTCAGGTGGCTGGGCGGCGATCGCAGGATATTCGCCGACCTGGTCGAGAAGGCCGGGGCGTTGTGGACCGACAGGGCCGACCGGATGCTTCCGATGCTCGGCGAGTCGATGCGGGAACGACACAGCCGATTCGGAGAGGTGGCGTTTCTGCTCGAACCCGACCTGAAGGAGGCTCGAGGCGGGCTGCGTGATGTTCATTCGCTCCGATGGATCAATCAGGTCGACGGATCGCTTCTGGGTCCCAGCGAGAGTGCCGGTCTGGCCGGACCCCACGACACCTTGCTCGCGGCGAGGGTCGAGCTGCATCGGAGAATCGGACGAGCCAACGACGTGTTGTTGCTTCAGGAACAGGATGAGGTGGCCCCGGTTCTCGGCTACGCCGATGCCGACGATCTGATGGCCGACATAGCGGTGGCGAGTAGGTCGGTGGCATGGATAGAAGACGCTGTGCTGCATCGGCTCCACGTCCGCGACAGCCGTCGCCGGTTTCGCAGCAAACCGGTGCGCTACGGACACGGCATCGAGATCCTCGACGACACCCTCTATCTCACCGACGATGCCGACATCGAGGGAGATTCGGTCCTGCCTCTCAGAGTTGCCCTGGCCGCCGCCCGCCACGACGCGTTCGTGCGACGCAGCGTGTTGGATCGGCTCGCCGAGAAGAGCCCGGTCCTGCCCGACCCGTGGCCCGACGATGCCCGTGATGTTCTCGTTGATCTGCTGCTCATCGGTGGCGACGCTATTCGGGTGTTGGAGGCACTCGATCAGGTCGACCTGAT
>JAJCXW010000055.1 GCA_029263235.1 Acidimicrobiales bacterium | reverse complement strand
TCGCTCGCGAATACCCGGCAGAGAAGCTGTTGCGCGACACTCGTGCATCGATGATCGAGGACGGATGCAACGAGGTCCTCGCCATGGCCGGAGCGTTCAAGCTCTGATATCAGGCAGGAGACAACAATGGAGTTGAGAGAGCTCATCGGAAATCGGCGTTCGATTCGGTTCATGCGCCCTTACCGCCCGGTCGAGATCGAAAAGATCCAGTGCATGCTGGAAGCAGCTCGTCTGGCATCACACTGGGGCAATGTCGGCAGTCTGCGAGCGGTCGTGGTCATGCGGGATTCCGCCTCCGACGAGGTTCTGGATTGTTTGCAAGCCCCCATTGCGGGTTTCCAGATCAGGCTCGCCCCGGTGGTGATCGTCTGGTATCTGGAGACCGCGGCAATAGACGATCAGGCCAACCGACTTCGGGAGCTACTGGAGGCCGGCGCCCTTGGCTTCGGAACAAAGGAAGCCCGGCGCGAAGCACTCGAGACCCAACTCATCCCGATATTCGGATCGATCGGCGATGCCCTCAAACAGCCCGGCCTGGGTGAGGTCGACTGCGGTCAGGGCATTGCTCACGCCACGTTGATGGCCTACGAACTCGGGCTGGGCACCTGCTGTCTCGGCACCCCCAACACCGAACAGATTCGCGAGAACCTCCGCCTCCCGGAGAGCGCCAGAGTCTTGCTCCTCCAGACCGTGGGCTACCCGGCCGAGAGCGCCGAGGCCGGTGGTCAGCGTCCCCGTCAGGACCTGGGTGAGCTGTTCCAGCTCAACACCTACGACAACCCGTTCCCTCGTTCGGAGGAAGTCGTCGAAGAACTCGAACGAGACCGGATGCTTCAGGACCCGGCACCGTTGCCATGGCGTGAGGCCGAACTCGACTTCCTGCAAAAAGCGCTCGACATCGAGCCTCCCGGACTTCTGTAACCACGATCGGAGACAACCATGAAGCTCAACGCAGTCGTTGCCGGTGTCGGAATGACCAAATTCGGGAAGCACCTCGACACTGGCATGAAGGCTCTCGGCGGTGAGGCCGTCACCGCAGCGGTGGCCGACGCCGGTATCCAACTCGACGACATCGAGGCTGCTTGGGTCGGGAATGCCGCGGCGGGAGTCGTCACCGGGCAGGAGTGCATCCGCGGCGAGGTCGTGCTCCGGGGAATCGGTCTCGGGAAGCTGCCAGTGGTCAACGTCGAGAATGCGTGCGCCAGCGCGTCGACCGCACTCAATCAAGCCGCCGCGATGGTTTCCGCCGGGATGTACGACTTGGTGCTGGCTCTGGGGGTCGAGAAGCTCTACCACCTCGACAAGACCAAGACCTTCGGGGCATTCACCGGAGCGGTCGACGTGGAGTCCCTCGCTGAGATCATGGCGGGCCTGGCCAAGAGTGCTGAGGCCGGCGGGGCCCGGGAGGCCAGTTCGGGTGCCGGCACGAAGCGCTCGATGTTCATGGACATCTATGCCGCGGTCGCTCGGTCCCACATGGATAGGTATGGCACAACCGTCGAGCAGTTCGCCCGGATCTCCGAGAAGAACTCGTTTCACGGTTCGCTGAACCCGCGCGCCCAGTTTCGCGAGGCCCTCACGGTCGAGGAAGTGCTGGCCTCGCCGATGATCGCCGAACCACTCACCCGGCCCATGTGCTCACCGATCGGCGACGGCGGCGCCGCGGTCATTCTCGTCAGCGAACGCAAGGCCAAGGAACTGGGAATCAGCGATCCAGTCACCGTTGCGAGCAGCGTGCTTCGTTCGGGCTGGGACCGCGGGCCCGACGAGCCCGGCGCGGCGACATTGTGCGCCAACGAGGCCTACGAGGAAGCATCGGTGGGGCCCCTGGATCTCGATGTCGTGGAGTGCCACGATGCGTCCGCTCCGGCTGAGATCTTCGCCTACGAGGATCTCGGCATGTGTGCTCAGGGCGAAGGAGGCCGCCTCATCGACGAGGGCATCACTGCTCTCGGGGGTCGCACTCCGGTCAATACGAGCGGTGGGCTGCTCCGCAAGGGTCACCCGGTCGGGGCCACCGGGCTGGCGCAGATCGTTGAGCTGACCGAGCAGTTGCAGGGACGATCGGGAGATCGTCAGGTGGAGGGAGCCCGAGTCGGGCTGGCCCACAACGGCGGAGGCACGATCGGGACTGATGTGGCGGCCCTCTGTGTGACAATCCTCAAGAAGTAGGTGGCGGCCGTGAGGGAACGCAGCGATCTGATTCTCGCCGACATCGTGGCCAACCGGGCCGAGCAGACCCCCGATATCGATGTTCTGACCTTCGAGCATCTGAGCCTCGACGGTGGGGCCACCCCCGACGAGGTCCGCACGTTTGCCGATCTCCAGCACAACGCCAACTGCATCGCCGGTGAGCTGATCAGGCGAGGCCTCGAGCGAGGCGACCGATTCGCATTGATGATGCGAAATCGGCCTGAGTTCGTCGAGACCATGATCGCGGCCTCGATCACCGCCACGGTGTTCGTGCCGGTTGATCCCCGCAGCAAGGGCGACAAGCTCGCCTACCAACTCCGCAACGCCGGCTGCAGGGGAGTGATCTGCGACGTCGATGCCCTGCCCAACCTCGAGGCGGTGAGATCGGACACTCCGATCGAGTGGGTGCTGGCTGTGGGGGCCGAGCAGGCGGCCGGAACCGAGCCTCTCGAGGAGGCACTCGCCGGCAACGGGCCCACTGTCGACGTCAGGATCGAGGCCGATTCCGATCCTCTGCAGATCATCTACACGTCGGGGACCACCGGTGACCCGAAAGGGGTCGTGTTCCAGAACGCCAGGTTCGGCGCCTACACGATGCTCGGCTGGATCGCCGGATATCAGCCCGATGATCGTCCATACACGGGGCTGTCGCTGACCCACGGCAACGCCCAGGCGGTGACTCTC
>JAJCXW010000054.1 GCA_029263235.1 Acidimicrobiales bacterium | reverse complement strand
CCACCGATGCTCCTACACTCGACCCGTGCCTGAGATCAGATTCACCGCAGAAACCCATCCAGAGCTGGTTCGCCAAGTGAAGGTCTGGCTCGATTCGGTTGAGGCCGATCGGTCGGCCGCCGAGGTGGTCGACGCCAGCGCCGACCTCACCAAGGACGCTTTGCGAATCATCGCGGCAGCGGCTCCCACCGCCATCGCCGACAACGATCTGGTGCGCGGGCTCACCGAGATGGGATATCGCGCCACCGACCTGACACGCGACCGCGTGCTCGCCGGTCTCGACGGCCTCGCAGCGGTCACCGACGGCAGGCTCGTGAAACGGGTCGGCGAGGGTGGAGCCAAGGCCGCCTACGAGATGAACACCACGGTGGCGAAGCAGCTTCTGAAGTCGATCCTTCGGGGCTAGGATCTCGCCCTGTCAGCGAAGGACTTCTACTGCCATCGCCCCGAAAGGACCCACAGTGGCCGACATACAGATCGGGTTGGGTAAGTCGGCGAGAGCCGCATTCGGATTCGACGACATAGCGGTCGTGCCGAGCCGCCGAACCCGCGATCCCGGCGACGTCGACCTCTCGTGGAAGATCGATGCGTTCCGTTTTGACGCCCCTGTGATGGCGTCAGCCATGGACAGCGTCACCAGCCCGGCGACGGCTATCGAGATGGGCCGTCTGGGGGGAATCGGTGTCCTCGACCTCGAGGGACTGTGGACCCGACACGCCAACGCCGACGACCAACTTGCCGAACTGGCCCAGATGGCCAGTCCGGAAGCGATGGTTCGGTTGCGCGAACTCCACTCCAGCCCGATCGACCACGATCTGGTCGGCGCGCGGATTGCCGAGGTCAAGGCGACAGGCGTGCGTTGTGCGGCGAGGGTGAGCCCGCGCACAGCGTCGGAGCTCACTCCCATCGCCATGGCCGCTGAGCTCGATCTCCTGGTAATCCACAGCCTGGTCGTATCGGCTGAGCATGTGTCGTCGGTCTCGGAGTCGCTGAATCTCAAGACGTTCATACGCGAGCTCGACATCCCCGTGCTCGTGGGCGGTTGCGCCAGCCATCGGGCCGCGCTCCACCTGATGCGCACCGGTGCGGCCGGTGTGCTCGTCGGGATCGGAACGGGCGTCAGCTGCACCAGCGACCAAGTGATCGGAGTCGGCGTTCCACAACCCACGGCGATCGCCGATGCTCGGGCCGCTCGGGCCAGACACCTCGACGAGACCGGCGTGTATTGCCACGTCATTGCCGACGGCGGAATGCGCAACAGCGGCGACATGGTGAAGGCAATAGCGATCGGTGCCGATGCCGTCATGATCGGTGGCCCCCTTGCTGCGGCCAGCGAAGCACCCGGTCGAGGATGGCATTGGGGAGCACCCGCGGTTCGGGGAGACCTGCCTCGAGGATCGCGAATCCGCACCGAACCGAAGGGAACGTTGGCCGAGATCATGGCGGGGCCGGCCACCGACAATTCGGGTTCGCTCAACCTGATGGGAGCAATGCGCAAGGCCATGGCGACCTGTGGCTACACCGACCTCAAGTCGTTCCAGACCGTCGAGATGGTGTCGTTGTGAACGCCGGCGCCGATGCATCGGCGCCGGGGGGCGACGGCACGTTCGACACGGTGCTTGTTGTTGACTTCGGGGCCCAGTACGCCCAGCTCATCGCCCGGCGGGTGCGTGAGGCCGGCATCTACAGCGAGATCGTCTCCCCGGCCATCAGCGCTGAAGAGATAGCCGAGCGGGCCCCGGGAGGGCTGATATTCAGCGGCGGTCCGGCGTCGGTACACGTCGAAGGCGCCCCGCGGATCGATACCGCCGTCTACGACCTCGGCATTCCGATTCTCGGAATCTGTTACGGCGCCCAACTGATCGCCCAGCAAAACGGCGGCACTGTCGGTCGCACCGATAAGGGAGAATACGGCCGCACCACCCTGACGATTGCCGAGGCCGACAGCCGGTCTTCGGCGGGATGCCTTCTCGATGGTCTGCCGCTCGAGCAGTCGGTCTGGATGAGTCATTTCGACGCGATTGTCGAACCCCCGACGGGCGCACCGGCCACTGCTTCCACTGCTGAGGCACCGGTGGCAGCGTTCGAAGATCCCGAGCGTGGTCTCTACGGAGTCCAGTTCCATCCAGAGGTGGTCCACACTCCCCACGGGCAGCACGTCATCGAGCAGTTCCTTCACGTGGGTTGTGGCCTTGCCGGAAACTGGAACATGTCGTCGATCATCGATTCGGCCGTCGATCTGATCCGTGCCCAGGTCGGCACCGGAAACGTCATGTGTGGCTTGTCCGGAGGGGTTGATTCTGCGGTGGCGGCGGCGCTGGTGCATCGCGCCATCGGCGATCAGCTCACTTGTGTGTTCGTCGACACCGGGCTCATGCGTCTCGACGAAGGCTCCCAGGTGATCGAGACGTTCGAACGTCATATGGGTATTCGTCTCATCAGCGTCGATGCCGGAGACCGGTTCTTTGCCGCCCTGGTGGGGATCACCGAGCCCGAAGCGAAACGCAAGGCCATAGGTGAGTTGTTCATCAGGGTCTTCGAGGACGCCAAGACCGATCTCGATGATGTCGAGTATCTCGTTCAGGGAACCCTGTATCCCGACGTGATCGAGTCGGGCAACGAGCACGCCGCCACGATCAAGAGCCACCACAATGTCGGCGGCCTTCCCGACGACATCGATTTCGCGCTCGTCGAACCGTTGCGCAGCCTCTTCAAGGACGAGGTCCGAAAGCTCGGTACCCAACTGGGCCTGCCCGACGAGATCGTGCTGCGTCAACCGTTCCCGGGCCCCGGGCTGGGCGTGAGAATCATCGGTGAGGTGACCCCCGACAAGGTCTCGACCCTCCAGCATGCCGACGCGATCGTGCGTGAGGAACTCAGGCTGGCCGGGCTCGAAGACGAGATATGGCAGTCGTTCGCGGTTCTTCCCGATATCCGATCGGTGGGAGTCATGGGCGACGAACGCACCTACGGATACCCGCTCATAATCAGAGCGGTCACCAGCGAAGATGCCATGACCGCCGACTGGGCCCGCATTCCCTACGACGTCCTCGAGTCCATGAGCAGCCGGGTGATCAACGAGGTGCCGGGCATCAACCGTGTCGCCTACGACATCACCTCGAAGCCGCCGGGGACCATCGAATGGGAGTGACTCTCCAACCAGCCGAGGCTTACCAGCGAGCCGCGGCATTGCTCGGGGAGATCATCACCGAACTGGCCGACACCGAATGGGACCTCACCAACGGCGACGACGGTTGGAGCATCGCCCAGACCGTGGCATGGGTCGTGGTGGGCGACTCACAGATCAACGCCGCTCTCGACCGGGGCCGACTCGACGAGATCGGTGAGGTCGACGCGAGCGTGCTGGGCCCCAATCTCGTTTCGACTTGGCGAGGCACGGCCGTGAGAGCGATTGCGAGCCTGAAGGCGCCCGATGCGATCAATGAGACGGTCGAGCATCCCCAGGGTCTTCTCTCGGTGAGGAATCTCGTTGGTCAACGAGTGACCGAGAACCTGGTGCGAGCCTGGGACATAGGCCGCATCACCGGACGCGACGTCGAGATTCCCGACGAGTTGGCCGAGTGGTGCCTCGAGTTCTGGGCCTTGCACGCCGACGCCGTGATGGAGGGCGGGGTGCTTGCCGAGTCTCCGCTCGAACCACCCGACGACGCTGATGCCAGTACCCGCCTCTTGGCATTTACCGGTCGTCGCCCCTGACAGCTTCGATCGGCCCGGATTCAGTCTCCGGCGAGTTGCTCGACCAACGGGGCGAGCGGCTCCATGGCGTCGGCCGACCATGTGAGATAGCTGATTCCCCAGCGATCGCGCCACATCCTCACGGTGTCGGCCATCTGCTCGATCGTGCCACAGAGCACATGGGGCATGGTGAGAGCATCCTCGACGGTGATCATGAACCCCGGAGCCATTGCGGTGAGGAGGCTGTCGCGATCGTCGGTGACGATCGCGAAGTGAACGCGAGTCTGGATCTCGATTGAATCGATCCGGTCACCGGCGGCCGCTCTGATCACAGCAAACTTGCGCTCGGTGGCTTCGGTCGAGCCGGTTGGTCCGACCTCGGCACCGATAGCTCCTGCTCTCAGATCGAAGTTGATCCCGATGATGTCGGCCACTTCGGCGGCAAGGGTCAGGACCTTCGGTCCGCCGCCCGCCACGATCAGTTTCGGATGGGGTCTCCGGAACGGTTTGGGCTGTGAGTCGAGAGCTTCGATCCGGTAGTGGTCACCGTTGAAGTCGAACGGACCATCGGCGAAGCAGCCCTTGAGCACCTCGACCGCCTCGGCTAGACGTTCGATGCGAACTCCGGCTCGATCCTTGGTGATGCCGGCCCGTTCGTAGTCGCTGGTCTGCCAGCCAGCCCCGATCCCGAACTCGAGCCGACCCCTCGACAAGAGGTCGAGGGTGGCGAGTTCCTTGGCCAACACGACGGGGTGGCGGTAGTCGTTGGCCAGCACGAGATTGGTGAGCGCCAGACTGGAGGTTGCTGCGGCAACTGCCGTGAGCCCGACCAGAGGCCCGCATTGTTCGTCGAGATGGTCGGGAAGGCTGATGCCGTGGTAACCGAGTTCCTCGGCCCGACAAGCTGTCGCTACGAGCGTGTTGGGGTCACCGATGGTTCCGAGGCTCACCGAGAACTTGAATGGATGCGGCATCGGCAGAAGCTATCGGACGCGCGGTGTACGACGCGACTTCGCACCGGGTGGGGGCATGGCCCGGTTGTCGACCTCAGTCGTCGGTGATGTCGGTCTCGCCATCGTCGGCGTAGCCCTGATGCTGCAGGGGTTCGGTGACGCTGGTGATCACGCCGGCCAGGTTGGCGACGATGCGCTTCCAGTAGCGGTAGAGAATGGCCCGGGGCACGGCGTAGCTGGCCGGCTCCTCGGAGTGCATGTATCCACGGATCTGGTTCTCGAGTTCCCGGCGCAGCTCGTCGGCGCGTTCACGGAAGTCGGCCACCTTCTCTTCGTCCGGTTCGCCGAGCAGGTCGGCGACCTCGCTCATCATGGTGGAGATCGTTCGGCGATGTTCGAGCAGAACGTCGCTGTCGGGTTCGCGGGCGAGAGACACACCCTCGTCGGCAAGGTCGAGAATGTTCTTGGCCTGATCACCGATGCGTTCGATCTTCTTGATGAGCAGGGTATAGCTCATCACCACAGCGATGTTCTCGGTGCCGTGCACCGCCGCATGGACCACGAGCTCTCCCCGCATCTCCTGCTCGGCCCGGTTGATGCGTTCATCGGTGTCGCGCACGTCGGCGCCGACTGCTTCGGGATCGGCGCCGCTCAGCACCGCGGCGGATGCCAGATCAAAACTGTGGCGGGCGTCACCGAGCATGGAAATCGTGCGGTGTGCAATGGCTTCGATGCCGGTTTCGCCTTTGCGGAAGAAGGACATGACCATGGTGTTCGGCCTTTCAGCGAAGGATCGCGACCCCGACGAGGGGCACGATGAGGAATAGCCCTACCACGTAGATCACTACCACGAGGTGACGTTCCACTGCGAGGTTGGCAAGCCCCTCGGCCAGCCGAATCGGTATCTCGCGGATGGGTTTGTACGGATAGATGATGAGGATGCCGGTCACGTTGAAGAGTGTGTGCACGATTCCCACGGTGAGCGCTTCGGGGCGGCTGGCGGCCAGTGCAGCGAGCAGAGCGGTGATGGTGGTGCCCACGTTGGCGCCGAGCGTGACGGGATAGATGTTGGGCAGGGTGACCACACCGGCCGCAGCCAGGGGGATCATGATCGAGGTCGTGATGCTCGACGACTGCACGGCAATGGTGATGATCAAACCGAGCAGCATGGCGACGGTTCCGCCACCCGCTCCGAGCATTGCGTTGAGCGACCGCTCGACTCGATCAGCGACGAGTTGTCTCATGTTCTTCGTGATGAACGTGAGCGCCAGGAGGATGATGATCAGCCCGGTTATCACCATGATGGTGCCGAGAAGGTTCGTCTCTAGTCCGACGCCCTCGTAGATGTCCTTCACCCAGCCGACGGGTTCCTTGACCCACTTCTTGATCGGGCTCTTCCACTCCGACCCTGCTGAACCAACGAGTTGGTCGCTGATCGACTCGGCCAGGTCCGACAGGATTCCTGTGGCCAACTCGAGCGGGAGGATGATCGCTACTGCCATCAGGTTGAAGAAGTCGTGCACTGTCGCGGCCGCGAAGGCTCGGCGAAACTCAGCGGATTGGCGCATCGAGCCGAGCGACACGAGGGTGTTGGTGACAGTGGTGCCGAGGTTGGCGCCCATCACCATCGGCACGGCGTTGTCGACGCCGAGGGCGCCGGAGGCGACAAGGCCGACGATCACCGATGTGCTGGCCGACGAAGACTGGACGAGCACCGTTCCGAGAACACCGATGAACAATCCGGCGAGGGGATTGTTGACACTGGAGAACAGAGCCTCCTGGGTGTCCGCCCCCATGACCTTGATGCCGTTCTCGAGCAGCGACACACCGACGAGGAAGCCGTAGATGAGCAGGAACACGACGACCGAACGAGCCCAAGTGGGCAACCCTCGCTCGGTGGAGTCGGTGGCGGTCTGCATAGGTTCGGACGGAACGTAACAAGCTGATGCTGAAGGGTCGATAGAGGTTGAGGCTTGTTCAGCCAATGTTCACCTTCGGCTCCCGTGACGTTCACCTGGCACGCCGATTTGCTCTACCGTCGGGCGATGGCCACCTTTGGAAGGACGTGAGCGAGATCCCTTCCACCCGTCATGGTCATCTCGATCAGATCGAGAGCGAACTCATCTCGATGGCCGAAGATGTCGCTGAGCGTGTTGCCTCGGTCACCTCGGCGATGCTCGATGCCGATATCGAACTGGCCGACGCGATCATTGCTGCCGACGACGACATGGATCAGCGATCGCTTCGTGTCGAGGAACTCTGTGTCGAGGTGCTGGTGTCGGGACGACTCGACGACACCCAACTCCGGTTCGTCATGTCGGCTCTGTTCATCAACGGCCATGTCGAGCGCAGCGCTGCTCTCGCCTCGAACATCGCCAAGGCGGTCGGAAGGCTTCAAGGGGCCCGGCCCGCCGATCAGGTTCGCAATTTGATAGCTCGAATGTCGGTGCAGTCCCAGACGTTGTTTCGTCGAGCCAGTGAGTCGCTGGGCGCTCGCGATGCCAGCCTTGCTGCCTCGATAGTCGAACTCGATGATGTTCTCGACGACCTTCACAGCACCTACATCCAGGCGGTGATCCAGGATGCCCGGCGCGGCAGCCTCGACGCCCAGCAGTCGATGCAGCTTGCTCTGGTGGGCCGCTTCTACGAGCGCATCGGTGACCATGCCGGAAACATCGGTGAACGGGTTCGCTTCATGTTCGATGGCCTGCTGCCGGGATCGGAGGCTGCCGTCCGCGACCGGATCGGTGTCCCCAGTGACCCTTCCGCGCAGGTGGGGTCTCGGGGGATGGCGGTCATCGACTCGATCGCGGAGGAGCGCAGAATCGATGCCATTCGCCGTGACTTCGTGGCCAACGTCTCCCATGAACTGAAGACTCCGGTAGCGGCGATGAGCATTCTCGCCGAGGCTCTGTCGGCAGCCGATGACGACGACGACCGAGACCGACTTGCGGAACTCCTGCACATGGAGTCGAGCCGCGTGGAGCATGTGATCGACGATCTTCTCGAGCTCACCCGGCTGGAGGACGCACCCACAGCGGTGCTGTCGGTGTCGATGTCAGACGTGGTGGGTCGGTCGGCTGATGCCACGGCTGCGTTCGCCAGGGCCAACCGAGTGACCATCGATGTGGGATCCATCCCCGACGACCTGCTCGTACCCGGCGATCGGCGTCAGTTGGTGAGGGCACTGACCAACTTGCTCGACAACGCAGTGCGCTACTCCGACGAGAACGCGAAGGTGCGCGTGTCGGTGGATACCTTCGAGTCGAGTGTCTCTATTTCGGTGCGTGACAACGGTGTCGGGATTCCTCGGGTCGACCTCGAGCGTGTATTCGAGCGTTTCTACCGCGTTGACCGGGCCCGAAGTCGTGAGACCGGCGGCACCGGGCTCGGCCTGTCGATCGTTCGCCATGTGGCGCAACTTCATGGTGGCCGCATCCTCGTCGAGTCGAAGCCCGGCGAAGGGTCGACGTTCACCCTCGAGCTGCCACGCGATCCCGAGGTGATGGCATGAGCGGCGCCCGCGTGCTCGTGGTCGACGACGAGGAGGCCTTCCGGGAGAGCCTGCGTCAGATGCTGACCCGCGAGGGTTTTGTGGTGGATCTGGCGGCCGACGGGGAGGCGGCGCTGGAGCGATTCGCCGAAGCTGAGCCCGACATCGTGCTGCTCGACGTGATGCTGCCTCGAATGTCGGGCATCGACGTGTGTCGACAGATCCGATCCACCCACGACACTCCCGTGATCATGGTCTCGGCCCGAAACGAGGAGATCGACGCGGTGGTCGCACTCGAAATCGGAGCCGACGACTACATCGCCAAGCCCTACCGGGTGAGGGAGTTGGTGGCCCGTATGCGAACGGTGATGCGGCGGTCCTCCAAGACGAGACGGCCCAGCGGGAGGGTGGAGGTCGGCACGCTCGTACTCGACCGCGAGCGGCACGAGGTCACGCTCGAGGGACAGCAGGTGCGTCTTCCACCGAAGGAGTTCGAACTGCTCGCTGTTCTGATGGAACGCCTCGACACCGTGGTGAGTCGGGCCGAACTGATCGAGCAGGTCTGGGGTAGCGACTATGTGGGCGACACCAAGACTCTCGACGTCCACATCAAGCGTCTTCGAGCGAAGGTCGACCCCGACGACGGGCGGCACCAACACATCGTCACCGTGCGCGGAGTCGGCTACAAACTGCTCGGACGGGGCTGAGTTGGCGGTCATTGGCTGTCATTGGGCCTCGATAGGGTGACCCGAGTGCCTGAATCTTCTCTTCTCAGCGGTCTCAATCAGTCGCAGCGCGATGCCGTGGTCCACTCGGACGGGCCGCTGCTGGTCATCGCGGGCGCCGGCTCGGGCAAGACTCGTGTTCTCACCCACCGCGTCGCCCACCTGATCTCAGAGCGTGGCGTGTCGCCGTTCGAGATTCTCGCGATCACGTTCACCAACAAGGCTGCCAACGAGATGAAATCGCGGGTGGCGGCTCTGGTCGGGCCCGTAGCCGAAAAGATGTGGGTGTCCACGTTTCATTCAGCGTGCGTGAGAATGCTCCGTCGCGACGCCCAACTGTTGGGCTATCCGTCGGGGTTCTCGATCTACGACCAGGCCGATGCGGTCAGGCTCGTGGGATACGTGATTCGCGACCTGGGGCTTGATTCGAAACGATTCCCATCCCGGTCGATACACGGAGCGATCTCCACCGCCAAAAACGACAACATCGGCCCGATCGCCTACGCCGACTCGGTCTCGCAGATCTTCGATCGTCGGATCTCCGACGTCTACGCCGAGTACCAGCGTCGCCTTCTGGCGGCCGGGGCCATGGACTTCGACGATCTGCTGATGAAGACCGTCGAGCTGCTGCGTTCCAACCCCGAAGTGGCACAGCGTTGGCGGGATCGGTTCGCCCACGTGCTGGTCGACGAATACCAGGACACCAATGCGGTTCAGAACGAACTGGTGTTGATGCTGGCCGAGCAGCATCGACAGGTCACAGTCGTCGGCGACAGCGACCAGTCGGTCTACCGATTCCGGGGCGCCGACATTCGAAACATCCTCGACTTCGAGACCGCCTTCCCAGACGTCACCGTCGTGCTGCTGGAGCAGAACTACCGCAGCACCCAAAACATTCTCGATGCTGCCAACGCAGTGATCTCGAAGAACTACGGCCGCAATCCCAAGGATCTCTGGACCGATGAGGGGGCCGGCGAGACGATCGTTCGCTACCACGCCGACGACGAATCCGATGAGTCTCGGTATGTCGCGAGTGAGATGGCCAGGCTCCACGACGACCACCAGATGCGTTGGGCCGAGATGGCGGTCTTCTACCGGACCAACACTCAGTCGCGGGTGCTCGAGGAGTACTTGATCAGGGTCGGCATCCCCTACAAGGTCGTGGGCGGGACCCGTTTCTATGATCGTCGCGAGATCAGGGACGCCGTGGCCTTCATGCGGGCCGTCGTCAATCCTTCCGACGAGGTCAGTCTGAAACGCGTGCTCAATGTGCCCAAGCGGGGCGTCGGCGATTCGTCGGTTGCTCGGATCGATTCGTTTGCTCTGGCCAACGGCCTGCAGTTCCACAGTGCGCTGCGGCGCTACGAAGAGGCCGGGGTGGCGGGCCGGGCCCCCAAGGGAATCGACGAGTTCGTGTCGATGATCGATGAGGTCGCCGCTCTCGACCTGCCGGCGGCCGACCTACTCGAAGAGGTTCTCCAGCGCTCGGGCTACCTCGAGGAACTGCAGGCCGAACGCAGCATCGAAGCCGAGGGGCGCCTCGAGAATCTCTCCGAGTTGGTGGGCATGGCGAGAGAAGCCGGGGGGGTCGATGAGTTTCTCGAGCACGTGGCTTTGCTCAGCGACACCGACGACCTCGACGACACCGAGTCTTCCGTCACCCTCATGACCCTTCACGCGGCCAAGGGCCTCGAGTTCCCGGTGGTGTTCATCGTGGGAATGGAAGATGGGGTCTTCCCTCACGTGAGATCACTCGGTGAGCCCGACGAGTTGGAGGAAGAACGCCGGCTCGCCTACGTCGGAATCACCCGAGCCGAGAAGCGTCTGGTGCTCACCAGCGCGTGGAGTCGCATGCTCCATGGCATCACCCAGTACAACCCTCCGAGTCGCTTCATCGATGAGATCCCATCGGAACTCATCGAGGAGGTCGGGGGATCGAGTCGGCTCCGCTCCCGTGAGAGCACATCTTCATGGGGATCCGACCGCCGCCGGTCCGGCTCCTCGAGAGATCGAATCGTGGAGGCCGCGGTCCGCAGCGCCGATCGGCCGGCGCCGTCCGGCGCACAGAATCTCGGCTTGAGGGTCGGCGACGACGTGCGTCACTCACAATGGGGCGAGGGTGTGGTTATCGACATCACCGGCACCGGCGAGAACGCCGAGGCGCGAGTCAACTTCTCTCAGGTCGGCGAGAAGCATTTGCTGCTTTCGTGGGCGCCCTTGGAGAAGCTCTGAGCAGGCCCGCAGGGGTCAGGAGCCGAGAAGCCGAATTCGTAGGCGCTTGTTGCCCTTGCCCTTCGATTCCGTCTTGACCACCTCAAATACTCCGACCTCGCCGGTGGAGGCGACATGAGTGCCACCGTCGGCCTGCTTGTCGAGTCCGACGATGTCGACCACTCGGATCTCGGTAACGGAGTCGGGAATGAGGTTGACCTTGGTCCGGATGAGGTCGTCATCGAGCAGAGCAGTGTGTCGCGGTAGGAATGACACCTCGATCGGACGGTCGGCCGCTATCTCGGCGTTGACGAGCTCGGTGACCCTCGAAGCGAAGCCCTCGGGCAGCGGATCGAACTCGAAGTCCATACGGGCCGAGAGCGGCTCCATGTTGCCGCCGGTGACCGGCCGTCCCCATTCGTTCCAGATCACCCCGCAGAGGATGTGCAGCGCGGTGTGGGTGCGCATCAGTTGGTGGCGGCGGTGCCAGTCGATCTCACACTCGACGACCGCTCCTATCGGCGGCGGCGGGCCGGAGAGGGTGTGCCACACGAGGGCACCTCTGCCTCCGACGTCGGTCACCTCGACTGAGTCGTCGTCCCATTTCATTGTGCCGATGTCGTGAGGCTGGCCACCACCAGTTGGGTAGAAGGCGGTGGCGTCGAGCGCGACCCGCTGCTCGGGGTCCACTTCGAGGACCGTGGCTGAGAATCGACGTAGCCCGGCGTCGTGAAGGTAGATGCGTTCGGTCTCGCTCATGGGCCGTCCTCGGAGTTGAAGTTGATGTCGACCCTGACCGAGCCACCGTCGTCGACCACGACCGGAAACTGGCCGGCCCCCTCGCCGGTGGCGTCTACGGTGATGTCGGGGCAGACGATCGACGAGTCGGCGCCGGTGAGATTGAAGGTCTGGGTGGTGGGGTCCCATTGGTAGAAGCAGCCCCGAGGCTGATCGGCGGGCCGAGCCTCGAACGCGAACCATCCAGAAGATGCGTCGTCGCCCAGGTGCTGAACGATTATGTCGCGGCGACCACCGCCGACATCGGCGAAGAGCAGAGGGCCGTTGTCGGCTATCTCCTCGGCCATCACTTGTGATGAACCGGCATCGAAATCGGTGTCCCCGATCCGGACCGTGACATTGCCGCCCGAGCCCGCCAACCAGATCACGCCGGCCCCCAGGAGCAGCGCGGCGGCCACACCGGCGATACCTACGATGATGGCGCTCTTGGCGCTTATCTGTGGCCCTCGGGCGACAGGCATTCGGATCTCCCTCGAATGTGGGTCTTGGGGGTTGAAGGTGCCTAGTATCGCCGCTGTGTCCGCCGGTCGGTGCTTCGGCTCTCAGACACGATATTCCCAGCGAAATCGAGTCCGGAGGCCACACCGGTGGATTTGTTCGAACATCAGGGCAAGGAGTTCTTCGCCCAATACGGAATGCCGGTGTCTGCCGGTGAAGCGGTCTTCTCAGTCGATGAGGCAGTTGCGGCTGCCGAGCGGCTCGGAACTCCGGTGATGGTGAAGGCTCAGGTCCACGCCGGTGGGCGGGGCAAGGCCGGCGGTGTGAAGTTCGCGGCCGACATCGACGCGGTGCGCGAGCATGCCGGAAACATTCTCGGTCTCGACATCAAGGGCCATGTCGTCGAGCGTCTCTGGATCGAAGAGGCCTCCGACATCGCCGAGGAGTACTACGCCAGTTTCACCCTCGATCGGTCGGCGAAGACACACCTCGGGATGCTCTCCAAGGAGGGCGGTATCGAAATCGAGACCGTCGCCGTCGAAAATCCCGACGCCATCGCCAAGATCTGGGTCGATCCGGTCGACGGCCTCACCGAGGCCGCCTGCCGCCAGTGGGTCGCCGAAGCCGAGCTTCCCGAGGCCGCGGTCGAGGGCACCATCGACATTCTCCTGAAGCTCTACACCGCCTACACCGAGGGCGACGCCGACATGGTCGAGATCAACCCGCTGATCCTCACGTCGGCCGGCAAGGTCCACGTGCTCGACGCCAAGGTGACTCTCGATGCCAACAGCGAGTACCGCCATCCCGACTACCAGCAATACGACGAGACCCAGGTTCGCGACGAGCGCGAGGCTGCCGCCCACTCCCATGGTCTGCAATACGTCGGCCTCGACGGCACCGTCGGAGTGATCGCCAACGGTGCCGGTCTCGCCATGAGCACGGTCGATGTGGTCAACCAGGTCGGGGGCCGGGCCGCCAACTTCCTCGACATCGGTGGTGGAGCCAATGCCGACGTGATGTCGGCCGCGCTTCAGGTGATCAACAACGATCCGTCGGTCAAGTCGATCTTCATCAACATCTTCGGTGGGATCACCCGGGGCGACGTGGTTGCCGAAGGAATCATCGAATCAATGAAACGGGTCAACATCGACTCACCGATAGTGATCCGGCTCGACGGAACCAACGCCGAAGACGGCCGTCGTCTACTCGAGCCGCAACTCGGAGACGATCTCGTGCTGGAAGACACCATGCTCAGCGCGGCCCGTCGTGCCGTCGAGTTGGCAAAGTAGCCCAGTCAGCCGAGATACCAGAACCAAGAACCAGGAACCAGGAACCAGGAACCAAAGTGAGCATCTTCGTCGACGAGACCACCAAGGTCGTATATCAGGGCCTGACCGGCTCCCAGGGCAGCTACTACGGTCGCCTCAATGCCGAGTACGGCACCCAGGTCGTGGCTGGAACCAATCCCAAGAGAGCCGGCATCGAGGTCAACGGCGTGCCGATCTTCGCGACGGTCGCCGAGGCGGTCGAGGCCACTGGAGCCACGGCCAGTTGCATCTTCATCCCGGCCCCCGGGGTGAAGGGTGCAGTGATGGAAGCGGCCGAGGCCGGTATCGAACTGATCGTGGCCATCACCGAGGGTGTTCCGGCTCACGATGAGGCTTGGTTCTTCAACCAGCTGAAGCGAAACCACCCCGACGTGCAGCTTCTCGGTCCCAATTGCCCCGGCATCATCAGCCCCGGCAAGTGCAATATCGGCATCACTGCTGGCCACATCGCCAAGGCCGGTGGCCCGGTGGGCATCGTCAGCCGATCGGGAACCCTCACCTACCAAGCGCTCTACGAGCTCAAACAGAAGGGCATCGGAGTCACCACGTGCGTCGGTATCGGCGGCGACCCGGTGCCTGGAACATCGTTCATCGACTGCCTGTCGGCGTTCGAAGTCGATCCTGAGACCAAGGCCGTGATGATGATCGGCGAGATCGGTGGATCGGCCGAAGAGGAAGCGGCGGAGTTCATCAAGAACAACATGAGCAAGCCGATCTCGAGCTACATCGCCGGTGTCACGGCCCCAGCCGGAAAGAAGATGGGCCATGCCGGAGCCATCGTGTCGGGCGGCAAGGGCACCGCGGCGGCCAAAATGGAGGCTCTCGCCGATGCCGGAGTGAGGGTCGGCAACAACCCGACCGAGGCTGGCGAACTGATGGCCGAAATCGTGGCTGGTCTCTGATCTCGATTCGTACCGTCGTGCTCGCGGTGGCGCTGTTGGCCGCCGCGTGTTCGGGCTCGTCGGGGGAGGCCGCCGAACCGGTGCCGACCACGTCGGTGCCGGCCTCAGCCGGTGTGGCCGGAGACACGACGACCTCCACGACCACGACCATCTCCACCTCCACGACATCGCCTCTGGCTCCACCGCTCCCGCTGGAACTGGACGAGACAGGTGTCCCCCTCAACGGACAGACCCATGGAGTCGTGACCACAGAAGCCGGGTGGGTGCTTCCCGTGCTCGGAGCGGTTCCCAACGGGTGGCGGGTCTGGACGCCGTGTGCCCGCGAGGCCGATATTTCCGAGGGGCGCTACATCGAGTCGGTGGATGTGGTTCTCGATCCCGGTCACGGTGGTCCGACCGAACCTGGTGCCACGAGTCCCAACGGGATCATCGAGGCCGAACTCAATCTTCAGATCGCCCAGCGCACCGCCGACGCTCTCGAGTTCGCCGGGTACTCGGTGCTGCTCACCCGCGGCTCCGATGTGCGACTTCCGATTGTCACACGGGGAGAGATAGCACAGGCCCTTGCCCCCAAGGCCTTCATCTCGATCCATCTCAATGCCGGCACCCGAGCTGGCAGTTCCACCCCGGGAACCGAGATGTACCACCAGATCGATCAGCCCGAATCGCGGCGTCTGTCCGGACTGCTCTACGAGGAGACGGTTGCGGTCCTGGCCGACTACGACATCTCGTGGGTGGCGCTCATCGATGCTGGGGCCATGCCTCGGCCCAACAAGGACGGCGAGGACTATTACGGGGTGCTCAGGCGGCCCGGCCCGGTGACCAGTGCCCTCGCCGAGATCGCGTATGTGTCGAATCGTCCGGAGGCCGAGTTGATGTCGACCCCGGCGGCGCAAGCTGCGGTGGCAACGGCGCTCGCAACGGCGTTCGACCGATTTGTCACGAGCGACGATCCGGGGAGCGGCTTCACCGAGGACCCGATGTTTCGGGGGTTCGGTCCGTCGGGAGCCGGTCGAACCGACAACTGTCTTGACCCTCAGCTGAACTGAGGATCAAGACAGTCGGATATCACGGTGACCGATTCGTTCTCAGAATCGGCTTGTTGTCAGAACTGGCTGGGCGGAGCGGCGGGGGCAGCGTCCGAGCCGGAGGCCTGAATATCGAGGTAGGCGCCGGCCACGATGACCGCCGATGCGATCCAACCGATCAGGACGCCGATGCCGCTCGAGTTGCCGAACTGGAGTCCGAAGGTGATCAGGAAGGCTGCGAATCCGAGCGCAAGGTGGAGCTGATCACGACTGAATCCGATGATCTCGTCGGGAAGGGACACCCCGGCGAACTTGGTGGCAACGGTTCCGCCGGCAACCGCGACACCGATCACCGCGACGAATATCCCCGACAATCCGAAGGCGTCGGTCGACCAACCGCTCTGGGAGAAGGGCCCGGCATCGAGCCAGTCGAGAAACGTCGATATCAGGAGCACCGTTCCGCCTGCGATGAGCATGATCGTGCTCGTCTTGATGTCGTCTTTCATGGTTGCCTCCGTAGTGGGTTTACGAACGCGATAACAGTAATCCACCGGCATGGAGAGGTCGGTGTTGGTCGCGTCCAGCGCCTCGATCGAGCTGGCCGACTGCTATGTTCGCCGCGATGCCACAACGACGACGTGCCCTGCTGTCGGTCTTCGACAAGACCGGAATTGTCGAGTTGGCCCGTGATCTTGTCGACCTCGGTTGGGAAGTCATTTCCAGCGGGGGAACCGCCCGTGTGATCCTCGACGCCGGAATCCCCGTCGTGGATGTGGCCGACTACACCGGGTCGCCAATCATGCTCGGGCATCGGGTGGTGACGCTTCACCCCAGGATCCACGGGGGCATTCTCGCCGACCGTGACGATCCCGAGCATCTCGCCGACCTTGAGTCCAACAACATCGATCCGATCGACCTCGTGGTCGGCAACCTCTACCCATTCACGTCCGAGCCCGGTATCGAGATGATCGACATTGGTGGGCCGACCATGGTGAGAGCGGCCGCCAAGAACCACGCATTCGTGGGGGTCGCGGTCGACCCCGCCGACTATCCGAGCCTCACCAGAGAACTCCGCGACGACGGCTGGCTCTCTGACGCCACCCGCCGCCGACTGGCGAGGGCCGCATTCGCCCACACCGCTGCCTACGACGCCGCGATCGTCGGATGGCTCGATTCCACTGATCCCGAACCGGAGGAGTTGCCGGCCACCATTCATCTGGCGCTCACCCGTACACGCGAACTCCGATACGGTGAGAACCCCCACCAGGCCGGTGCTCTCTATCGTGTCGATGGCCAGACGAGCATGTGGGACACCGTCACCCAGCACTCTGGCGTTGCGCTCAGCTATCTCAATATCTTTGATGCCGACGCGGCATGGCGGTTGGCCCATGATCTCGGCGAGCAGCCCGTAGTGGCGATCATGAAGCACGCCAACCCTTGTGGATGCGCCACCGCCGACAATCTCGCCGACGCGTTCAGCCGGGCCTTTGAGTGCGATCCTCGAAGCGCGTTCGGCGGCATCGTCGCCAGCAACCGTCCCATCGATCTCGAGACCGTCGAGGCCATGGAAGGGGCCGCACAAGCCGACGTGGTGATTGCCCCCGGCTACGCCGATGGTGTGATCGAGAGGCTCATCTCGAAACGCAAGAACACCCGAATTCTCGAAGCTCAGCCACCCGCTCCAGCACCGGCTGTCGAACTCCGGCAGATCAGCGACGGGTTCCTGGCCCAACAAGCTCACGGGTTCGTGTCGATGCCCGACAACTGGGATGTCGTCACACAGCTTCGACCAACCAATGCCGAGATGACCGACGCCGCGTTTGCGTGGACGGTGTGCGGTCACGTCACGTCCAACGCCATCGTGTTGGCCAAGGACGGCGTGGCCTGGGGAATCGGGGCCGGTCAGCAGAATCGTGTGGAGGCCGGTCTGATCGCGGCATCAAAGGCCGACGGCCGGGCCAGTGGGGGAGCTTGCGCCAGCGACGCGTTCTATCCGTTCCCCGACGGAATCCACGCCGCAGCCGATGCTGGCGTGTCGGTGATCGTCCAGCCGGGCGGCTCGGTGGGCGATGAGTCGACCATCGCGGCGGCCGACGAGCGAGGCGTTGCGATGCTGTTCACCGGCGAGCGACATTTCTTGCACTGATGCCATGACCACCGAACCCGACGATGCAGCAGACCCGACAGCGGGATCCACCGAGAAGACCGCGAAGAGCCGAGAGTGGGCCACGCGGGTGGGTGCCCGGCGATCATCGTTGTGGTTCTTCCGCTTGATTCGACGCATGATCAAGATGCTCGTGTTTCCGTGGTTGCGTGTGGAGTCGGAGGGCGCCCACAATCTCGACATCGATGGTCCGGTGATCATCGCTCCGGTGCATCGTTCCAATCTCGACGCGCCGATCATCGCTGGTCTCGGTCATCGACGTACGCGTGCTCTCGGCAAGCGATCGTTGTTCGTCAATCCGGTGGGGGCGTGGGTCGTGGCGGCTCTCGGAGCGATCCCGATTCGTCGAGGCGAAGCCGACCGCGACGCTATGAAAGCCGCCCGCGAGTTGCTGGATGGCGGCGAAGCCATGATCGTGTTTCCGGAGGGCACCCGACAGAGCGGTCCCAAGGTGTCCGAAGTCTTCGACGGCACCGCATACCTGGCATCGAAGACGGGTGCGCCGGTCGTGCCGGTCGGCCTGGCTGGCACCGAAGCCGCCTTGCCCCCCGGCGCCAAGTACATCCACCGTGCCCGTGTGGCGGTGGTCGTGGGTGAACCGCTCCGGGTCCCGGATGGCCGCATGAGCCGACCGGCGATGAAGGAGTTCAGCGAGCGTCTGGCTCTCGAACTGCAGGCGGCGCTCGATCGAGCCAACGAGATGATCTGAGCCCAGCGTCACCGCTTGGGCCTGTGGCTAACTCGTATTCTCGGCACCATGACCTCGATTCGTGGGCTCATCGACGATCACCCCACGTTGTCGTTCGAGTTCTTCCCGGCCAAGACCGAGTTGGCCGGCGAGAAGCTGCGCGCCACCATCGACGTGCTCGAGAAGCTCGAACCCGACTTCGTCTCGGTCACCTACGGGGCGGGAGGCACCACCCGCGGCACCACACGCGACACGGTCGTCGATCTGTGCGCCGACCGCCGGTTTCCGGCAATGCCGCATCTGACCTGTGTCGGACACTCCTACGCCGAGATCCACGACCTGGTCGACGACTATCAGGCGAGCGGAGTCCACAATGTTCTGGCTCTGGCCGGCGACCCACCGGTCGATGGGAGCCCCAATCCGGGCGACTTCCGGTACGCCATCGAGTTGATCGAGGCCGTCCGTGAGCGAACCGACCTCTGTATCGGGGTGGCGGCATTTCCCGAGACCCATCCGAGGTCCGAGTCCCGCGAACTCGATCTCCGGTATCTCGCCGAAAAACTAGAAGCGGCCGACTTCGGTATCACCCAGTTCTTCTTCGATGCCGACGACTACTTCCGCATGGTCGACGACCTCGACGCTCTCGGCTGCAACACCCCGGTTGTGCCCGGGGTGATTCCGGTTCTGAATCCCGTCTCGGTCGGACGATTCGCCGCCATGAACGGCACTCGCACGCCCGACGATCTCTGGCAGCGGATCTCCGACACTGAGCAAGGCGATGAACGGGTCGAGGTGGCGGTGGATGCTGCCACTCAACTCATCGGTCGCCTGCTCGAAGGTGGGGCTCCGGGGCTCCACATCTACACGCTCAACCAGTCCGACGCCGTGATCAGAATCTGTGAACGAATCGACCTCCGCCGAGGTATCTGAGCAACCATCGACGGGCTACGATCGCCCTCATGGCAGAAAAGATCACGACGCAAATCGACGGCACCCTGAATGTGCCGGACGAGCCGATCATTCCCTTCATCGAAGGCGACGGAATCGGAATTGATATTTGGCCGGCCGCGAGGTCGGTCCTCGACGCGGCCGCCGCCAAGTACGGCAAGAAGGTCGAGTGGAAAGAGGTGCTCGCGGGTGAGAAGGCATTCAACGAGACCGGCGATTGGCTCCCCGAAGACACGATCATGGATTTCCGGGAGTATCTGATCGGAATCAAGGGTCCGCTCACCACACCGATAGGTGGCGGATTCCGCAGCCTCAACGTGGCCATCCGCCAGATCCTCGATCTCTATGTCTGCCTGCGTCCGGTTCGTTGGTTCCAGGGGGTTCCCTCCCCGGTCAAAGCGCCTGAACTCGTCGACATGGTGATCTTCCGCGAAAACACCGAAGACATCTATTCGGGCCTCGAGGTCGAGGCCGGCACCCCCGAAGCCGCCAAGATGATTGAGATTCTCCACGACGCGTTCGGTTGGGAGATCCGAGACGATGCCGGCATCGGCATCAAGCCGGTTTCGAAGTTCGGTAGCCAGCGACTCCAGCGAGCGGCGATCGAGTACGCCGTGAAGCGCGGTCGTAAGCGAATCCATTGGGTTCACAAGGGCAACATCATGAAGTTCACCGAGGGCGCGTTCCAGAAGTGGGGCTACGAATTGGTGCGCGAGGAGTATTCCGACGTTGCCGTTGGCTGGAACGACTGCGGTGGCGACGCCGGCGACAAGATTCTCGTCCAGGATGCGATCGCCGACATTGCCCTGCAGCAGGTGCTCACTCGCCCCGCCGAGTTCGACATCATCGCCACCATGAACCTCAACGGCGATTTCCTGTCCGACGCGCTTGCCGCCCAGGTCGGAGGCATCGGAATCGCCCCGGGAGCAAACATCAACTCCGCAACCGGTCACGGCGTGTTCGAGGCCACCCACGGCACCGCACCCAAGTATGCGGGCCAGGACAAAGTCAACCCTTCGTCGCTGCTGTTGTCGGGGGTGTTGATGTTCGAGCATCTCGGTTGGCAAGGAGCTGCCGACGACATCGTCGGAGCGGTCGAGTCGACCATCGGCGAGAAGATCGTCACCTACGACTTCGCCCGTCAGATGGACGGCGCCACCGAGGTCAAGTGCTCCGAGTTCGCCTCGGCGCTGATCGACCGACTCTGAATTCGTGCTGACGCCCTATTCGTGCTGACGCTTCCGTAGGTGGAGACGACCTCGCAAGATCCCATGTGGCGTCGCGGGACGCGGCTCATCTGGCGGTCGCTCAGCGCCCATCCGATCCCTCATGCCGTGGCAATGGTGGGGGCGTTCGTCTTCGTGCTGGCAGCCGTCGGAGGGGCATGGATTCTGCGCGAGATCACCGATCAGCTGATCGTGCCGGCCTTCGCCGACGGTGAGGTTGAAGGCAACGAGGTCTGGACAGCAGTTGTCCTTCTCG
>JAJCXW010000053.1 GCA_029263235.1 Acidimicrobiales bacterium | reverse complement strand
TGTTCATCGATCTCGACGGATTCAAGACCATCAACGACACCCTCGGGCACCAGGCTGGCGACACCGCCCTGTCGAAGGTGTCGGAACGGTTGTCGGCCATAGTTCGCCCCGGAGACACCCTGGCCCGACTGGGCGGCGACGAGTTCGTGATGCTCTGCGCCGGCACCGACGGAGCGAGAGGCGCCACCGCGGTGGCTCGCCGGATCCTCGGAGCGGTCGATCAGCCGTTCGTGCTCGAGGGCCACACCCTCAATCTCGGCACATCGATCGGCATTGCCACTTCGCTCGGAGCCAACAACGCCACTCAGCTACTCGACAACGCCGACACGGCCATGTACGAGGCCAAGCACGGTGGACGAAATCGTTTCGCCATCCACGACGAAGTCGATCAGAGCCTCGCTCTCGAACGCATCGACACCGAAGAGGCCCTGCGCCGCGCCGTCACCAACGGCGAGCTCGTCCTCCACTACCAACCCGAACTCGATCTCGACTCGGGACGAATCGTGGGATTCGAGGCGCTGGTCAGATGGCAACGCCCCGACGGCCGCATCGTGCCGCCCGGCGAGTTCATTCCGTTGGCCGAGGAGTCGGGCATCATCGTCGACCTCGGGAAGTGGGTCATCACCGAGGCCTGTCGCCAGGCCGCGGCCTGGCGACTCTTCCGTGAGCCCGAGAGTGAGCCGGTTCGAATCTGGGTCAACCTGTCCGGTCGTCAACTCGGGGACCCCGATCTCGTCGGGTTCATCGAGCGGGCCATTGCTGATGCCGGCATCACCACCGACGAGATCTGCATGGAGATCACAGAATCTGCACTGATGGGCGACGCCGCCACAGCGGCCGAGCAGCTCGACGAGCTCCGTTCTCTCGGGATCAGCCTCGGGATCGACGACTTCGGCACCGGCTGGTCGCAGTTCGCGTACCTCCAACGGCTGCCTCTCGACGTGCTCAAGATCGATCAGTCGTTCGTGGCCGGGCTGGCCACCGATCGCGATTCCGCCACCATCGTCGCGGCCATCATCGATCTGGCCCACGCTCTCGGTCTCATCGTCATCGCCGAAGGGGTCGAGACCGAAGAGCAGCTGAAGGTGCTCAAGGAACTCGACTGTGATCAGGCGCTCGGCTTCTACTTCTCGAAACCGAAGAAGTCCGAGGCCTTCGACGAAGTACTCGACCTGCGCTGATCCGACCCTGGTCGGATCCGGTCAGTCCCCGAGCAGGATCCTCGTGGCGTGTCGCAGCTCGACTCCCACGCTGCCATCGTCGGCCAGTCCACCGATCCATCGGCTGGTTGCCGATGCCCACACATGGCCCACTACCCGTGCCACTCCCAGGGCATCGATCGTGTCGTCGTCACCGATCGCCATCACCACAAGCTTCCTGACTTCCAGCTCGACGGCCAGCTTGTATCGGGCCGCGGCCGGGTCGGTGGTGCCCATCGCTGTCACCAGCGCCCCCATGAGCACGGGGGCGCCGTCGATCGAGGTCGAAGCCGAGGTCAGAACCGCAGCGAGTCTCTCACCGGCGGTTTCGCCCGACGGGGGCGACTTCTCCAACCGGTACCGCATCAGGCCCAGCCACTCGGCCAGCCCGGCGATGAGCATCTCATCCTTGCCGGAGAAGTATCGGTAGATGGTCCCGAGTGCCACATCGGCGTTGTCGGCCACAGCGCGCATGTGCACCGATTCGTATCCGCCGTCGAGGGCCAGTCTCATGGCCGACTCGATCACCCTCGTGCGGCGTTCTTCGCGTCGTCGGTCGCGAACCGAGGTCTCCACTGACATCCAGGCGATTGTTGTGTACGAAGTCGACGCCCGCCAATCGAGACAGACGCCGGGCCTTCTCGGAGCCGCTCAGCTATCGATCTCGGGTGGTTCGAGGCTCGACTCGAGTTCTCCCTGAACCGCACCATCGGGATCTTCGTCGGGACGCATGGCCCCGAGAATGTCGACTCCCGTGATCGCCCCGATCTGTTCGGTGAGTCCCGCCACGGCCCCAGGGAGCTGAGACAAGAACCCGGGAATGGCCCCACCCTGAGTCGAGCCGGTGTCGACCACCGCGACCCTGTCGATCGACACGTTGTCGACCACCGAGACGATCTTGTCGATCAGGTCCGGAAGCATGTTGAGCACGAAGATTCGCTGGCCATCGTCACCAGCGATCTGGTACTGATCGGTGATGCGGCGGAACACCTCGACCTGGGCCTTGCCGTCCTCGATGATCCCGGCGGCGGCCGCTTGGGCATTGAGCTGACGGGCCTCGAGATCGGCACGGGCCGGAGTCACCACGCTGGCTTCCAGGCGGCGTTTCTCCAGTTCGATCCGCTCTGATTGGAGTTCCTGCTCAGCAACGGTTCGCGCCGTTTCGCCGGCGACCTTGGCCTGTTCCTCCTTCACCCGACCCAACGCGTCGAGCTCGGCGGTGCGCACTCGCAGTTCGTTCTGCTGTTCCACAATCGCCTTGTCGGCTTGCACCTGAGCGATCTCGGCCGCCTGGCGGGCCTTGGCCTCGGCTTGCTCGGACTCCGATGTTCGATTGGCCTCGGCAACTCTGGCATCTCGCACCACCTCGGCAGTGAGCTTTCGACCCACCGATTCCAGGTAGTTGACGTCGTCGGTGACGTTCTGGATCTTGAGGACATCGAGGCTGAGACCGAGCGTCTTGATGTCGTCGTCAGCCTCCTCGATGAGTCTCTGGGAGAACTTCAGGCGGTCCTCGTTGACGTCCTCCGGAGACATCGTGGCCAACACGCCACGAAGGTTGGCTTCGAGAGTCTCCTTGGCGATCTGACCGATATGAGCACTGGGAAAGTCGAGGAAGCGCTCGGCCGCGTTCTCGAGCAACCCCTCGCTACTGGAGACCTTCACGTTGGCGATGCCCTGGACGTTGAGCGGAATTGCGCCCCGCGAGTAGGCGTTGGTGACCGAGACATCGAGCGGAATGGTGTTGAGATCCATCCACGAGACCCGCTCGATCAGAGGAATTCTCAGCGTGCGTCCGCCCTTCAGTATCCGGTAACCGACACTGCGCCCGTCTGAGAGCACCCGTTTCCGTCCCGATATCACCGCCACTCGGTTGGGAGGACAAATCACGATCAGCGACTTGACCACCATGATCACGAAGATGACCACCAAGGCAATTGCCAATCCCGCCAGCAGAGCTACGTCCATTTCGATTTCCTCCTGATCAACAACGATCTAGTCAGCTTCATAGCCGGGGCCCAGTGCGGCGTCGAGTGACGCCACCAGCGCCACACCCCCGGAAACCTTCACGATCACAACCTTGTCGCCTTTGCCCATCGAGGTGCCGTCGACCGGTGATGCGGTCATCTGTTCCCTCGCCCCGGCCACGTTGACAATTATTCGTCCGCGGTGCGACGAGTCGATGGGGAGTGCGACCGTTGCGATCGATCCCTCGAGTTCGCGATCGGTCACGTCGCTGGAAGTCGAGTTGCGTCTCAGCCAACTGAAGGCCGCCGAATTGATGACACCTGAACCCAGACCGATTATCACAGCCATCACGAACGTGAAGACGACAGAGGCCCCCACGGAGCCGAAGGCCAACCCGGTCGCCCCGAAGAAGGTCATCACGAAGGCGACACTCGACAGCGGTATCACCGACATGATGCCGTCGCCGCCGTGGCCATCGGCCCCGAGGCCATCCCCGCCGATGCCTTCGAGGCCTTCGCCGCCGATGCCATCTCCGCCGATTCCATCGAGACTCTCGCCGCCCAGACCCGCGAAAAGAATCCAGGCCAACACCGGGCCGCCAACCGCCAAACAAAAGAGATACAAGCTGGTCATGGAGAGATCACTCGATGACGACAGTAGCCCACCCCGACAGGCACGCAACATCGATGGCCTACGCTCCAGATGGCGCCGAGGAGGTCGACCATGTCATTCGATGAACGCTTCCATGAGATGAGCCGTCAGGTGCGCAACTGGGGTCGATGGGGCGACGACGACCGAATAGGCACTCTCAACCTCATCACCGACGATGTCGTCTCCGTCGCTGCTGCGAGCATTCGCACCGGCCAACGGGTGTCGTGCGCCATCGATCTCGAGAACGCCGGGGTCCAACTGGGCCAAGTACCCACCCGGGTCAATCCGATCCACGTGATGGGGTCCATTGATCATCCCGATCTCGGCGACCCCGACGGTGATGCGATGGTCCCCCACTTCAGCGACGACATGATCACGATGGGCCTTCAGGCCGCCACCCACTGGGATGGTCTCTCCCATGTCAGCTACGGGCACCAGCTCTACAACGGTGTGCCCGCATCATCGATCACGGCTCGCGACGGGGCCGGCGAGCTCGGGATCGAGAAGGTCCGGCATCTCGTCGGACGCGGCGTGTTGCTCGACATTCCAGCCTCTTTGGGCCTCGACGCTCTTCCCGACGACCACGAGGTGACCCCCGATGATCTCGACGAAGCAGCCGCCTGGGGCGGAGTCGAGATCAAGGCGGGCGACATCGTGTTGCTCCGAACCGGACGGATCCGGCTGTTCTTCGAACAGGGCGCTCACGCCTACACGTTCGGCGCCGACGGGTCGGGCAGCAATCCCGGTCCCGGAATCGACGCTGTCGGTTGGTTCCACCGTCACGACATCGCCGCGGTCGCCGCCGACAGTTACATCTTCGAGGTCTTCCCCGGGGCCTCATGGGACAACGCCCTCGCCGTGCACTGCCTGCACATAGTCGACATGGGTCTCACCCAGGGACAGAACTGGAATCTGGAGCCACTCTCGGAGGCCTGTTCAGCACTGAACCGACACGAATTCTTCCTGTCGGCCAGCCCTGAGCCGGTGGTGGGGGGCTGCGGCGCTCCGGTAAATCCCGTCGCCATTTTCTGATCGAGGGCTGCAGCGCAACCGTCTTCGGTGCTAAGAAACAG
>JAJCXW010000052.1 GCA_029263235.1 Acidimicrobiales bacterium | reverse complement strand
CTCGGTGATGTTCGAGCCGACCTACGCCCTTCACTCGCACCTGAGCCGCATCACGGGCACTGGCGTGATCCACGGAGAGCGTCACGACGATTTCTCACTCGACCTCGACGAGGCAGCCCGGGCCATCGCCGCGGCCGACCCGTCGATCGTATTTCTCTGCTCTCCCAACAATCCCACCGGAATCCTCGATCAACGCTCGGATGTCGAGGCCGTCCTGGAGATGTCCGCCGAAGCCGGCGCGTTGCTGTGCGTCGATGAGGCCTACGCCCAGTTCGCTCCCTGGAGCGCCACCGAGCTCCTGGGCCCCGACGTGCCACTGGTCGTGACCCGCACCTACTCGAAGACCTGGGCAATGGCCGGGGCCAGACTCGGGTATCTCGTGGGCCCCGAGTGGGTTGTCGACGACCTCGAGAAGGTGGTCCTGCCGTACCACCTCGACGCCACTACCCAGATTGCAGGCACTCTCGCCCTCGGCTACCTCGATGCCATGAATGATCGGGTCGAGAAGTTGATCACCGACCGCGACAAACTGGCCGCGGCCATGAATCGACTCCCGGTCCATGTCTGGCCCTCGGCCGCGAACTTCATACTCTTCCGGCCCGAGGTGATACCAGGGCACGATGTGTGGCAGGCACTCGTCGACCGGTCGGTGTTGGTGCGAGACTGCGCGTCCTGGCCTCGTCTCACCGACTGTTTGAGAGTCACCATCGGCACTACCGAAGAAGACAAACTGTTTCTCGACGCCCTGACGGAGGTACTGCAATGAGCCGCAGAGCAAGCTCCAACCGCACCACCAAGGAGACCTCGATCCGGGTCGATCTCGAGATCGACGGATCCGGCACCACTGAGGTGTCGACCGGCATCCCGTTCTTCGATCACATGATCGACCAACTCGGCCGGCACGGTGGGTTCGATCTTTCTGTCGAAGCGTCCGGCGACCTCGAGATCGATGCCCACCACACGGTGGAGGACGTCGGCATCGCCCTCGGTGAGTGTTTCCAAGAGGCACTGGCCGACAAGTTGGGAGTCCGCCGATTTGCTTCGATCACGGTTCCGCTCGATGAGGCCGCCGTCGAGGTCGTCGTTGATCTCTCCGGCCGGGCCTATCTCCACTACGAGATTGAGTTTCCCGGCCAGAAGATCCTCAGCGATCCTCCGTTCGACCCACAACTGATCGAGGAGTTCTGGCGGGCATTCGTCAACGCATCCGGGATTACCCTCCACGTTGTCGGCCGCCGCGGCCGCAACACCCACCACATCATCGAGGCCACATTCAAGGGAGCAGCGCGCTGCCTTCGTGAGGCCGTCCGGGTCGAGGGCGAAGGTGTCCCCTCCACGAAGGGAACGCTCTGACGTGGTCGCCGAACGCCCGCTGATAGCGATACTCGACTACGGCATCGGCAACCTCCATTCGGCCCAGAAGGGATTCGAGTGCGCTGGCGCGGATGCCCGTCTCACGTCCGACGTGGGTCTCATAGCCGAGGCCGCGGGAGTGGTGCTCCCCGGCGTGGGGGCGTTCGAACCATGCATGAAGGCCCTGCGTGCCACCGGACTCGATGAGGTGGCTCTCGAACGGATCGAGTCCGAAACGCCGTTCTTCGGAATCTGTATCGGAATGCAGGTTCTCTACAACGGATCCACCGAATCCCCGAATTGCGAAGGCCTGGGAGTGTTCGAGGCCACGGTGCGACTCTTGCCGTCCGAGGTCAAGAGACCACAGATGCAGTGGAACATCGTGAAGCCTCGCGTGGCCGCCCACTCGATGTTCGACGGATTGCCCGACGAGCCCTGGGTCTACTTCGTGCATTCGTATTCAGCCGACGACGGCCCCGACGTGATCGCGACCTGCGACTACGGCGCCGATCTGGTGGCGGCAGCGGCACGGGGTCCGTTGTGGACAGCCCAGTTCCACCCCGAGAAGTCGGGAAGCAACGGGCTTCGGATACTCGCCAACTTCGTGGCGATGGCATCCGGGCAGAACGACGGTGATTGCTGATGGACCTCTATCCGGCAATCGACCTCCGAAACGGCCGTTGCGTCCGGCTTCACCAGGGCGACTACGCCCAGGAAACGGTCTACGGAGACGACCCTGTGGCCCAGGCCAAGGCTTTCGCCGATGCCGGGGCGTCGTGGATCCATGTGGTGGATCTCGACGCGGCCCGTTCCGGGATACCGGAGAACCGGGCGGTCGTCGAAGCGATTGCCTCGGCGGTGCCGGTCCCGGTTCAGACGGGTGGAGGAGTGCGTTCGCGTGAGGCGGCCGAAGTGCTGTTCGCGTCGGGGGTCCAACGAGTTGTGCTGGGCACAGCAGCTCTCACCGACCCTGGCCTGGTTGCCGAACTGGCTGCCGATCACAGGGTCGCCGTCGGGCTCGATGGTCGATCCGGAGAGGTTGCCACCGATGGCTGGATCAAGGGTTCGGGGCGATCGGTTCTCGATGTGGCGAGGTCGTTCGCCGATCTGGGAGTCGATGCGTTCGTGGTAACCGACATCGGCCGCGACGGAACTCTCGAAGGTCCGGATCTGGTGGGCCTCGAAGCGATGCTGTCGGCAACCGACGTTGATGTGATCGCCTCGGGTGGGGTCGGAACTATCGCCGATATCGAAGCCGTCGCCGCTCTCGAGGTGAGCGGAAGGACCCTGAGCGGAGTGATCGTCGGGAAGGCGATCTACG
>JAJCXW010000051.1 GCA_029263235.1 Acidimicrobiales bacterium | reverse complement strand
ATGGGCCGGGCACTCCCTGATGAGCAGTTCATCAGAGCTCGGAGTTGGGATCGACACTGAAGCGACTCTTGGTCTGGCCGACGACCGGGGAGACACCCTCTCGAGGCCGATTCGTTGGATGAAGAGCTTCTTCACGGACCGAACGATCGAACCGGTGATGGTTATCGACAACTCCGCTCTCGACGACTTGTTCACCACCGGAGCCGGATCTGCGTTCGGAGTCGAGTTCGGACTTCCCGATGTCGAGCTCACGGGCGGCGAGTTCGTGGCCGTGTCGAGGGCGATTGTTCCTCAGGTCGACATCGAGGCACTCGACCGCCTGCTCCTCGAGGCTGCCGTCAGCCCCAACTCCGACAACCCGCCGATCGAGGTGCCGACCCTCGGCGATCAATTGGTCGACGACGCCGACTCGCAGCTCGCCGAGTTGGCCAACGACCTTTCGGATGGGGGCATCAGCGTCTCGCTGGTGGGCTCGGCCAACAGCTTTCACATTCCTCAGCCCACTCTTCGATCGTGGATCGAGTTCGCCGGCACCAGGCAACAGCCCGAGATCAATCTCGACCAACAGGCCGTGATGGATGTGCTCACGTCTCTCTTCGTCGGATTCGGAGAGTCCGGGGAAGAACCCGGGTTTGTCGTCGATTCAGTCGGCGGGGTTCGGATAGTGGGCGGTGCTCCCGGCAGCGTCTGCTGCGAAGCCGACACCATCGACAAGATTCTCGATGCCCTGGATGCGGGTAGTTCACTGGTGGAACTACGGCCGCAGGAGGATCCCGATGCCAAAGGATTGGCGTGGGCCGAATCGCTCGAGATCCATGAACTCGTCGGCGAGTTCACCACCAATTTCAAACCGGGTCAGACCCGAGTCACCAACATCGACCGCATCGCCGAACTCACCCGTGGGGCCATCATCGAGCCGGGCGAGACCTTCTCGATCAACGAGTTCGTGGGAAGACGAACCCGGGAGAAGGGCTTCGTTTCCGCCGGAGTGATCTCCAACGGTGTGTTCTCCAGCTCGGTCGGCGGGGGAATCTCGCAGTACGCCACCACCTTGTTCAACGCGGCGTTCTTCGCCGGACTCGACTTCGGCGAATACCAGAGCCACTCGATCTACATCTCGCGCTACCCCTACGGCCGCGAAGCAACGATGTCGTTTCCTCACCCCGATCTTCAGATCACCAACAACACACCGTTCGGCGTGTTGTTGTGGCCCACCACCACCGCCACCTCGATAACGGTCTCGCTCTACTCGACCAAGTGGGTGTTCGGTGAGCAGACCGGGCAGACCAGACGTGGCGAGGGCGTGTCGTGCACACGGGTCAACACCGAACGGACCCGGACCTGGGTCGAGGACGGCCGAACCGAGGTCGACACCGTCACGGCTCGATACCGGCCCGAGGGAGTCAGCTGCGGCGGCGGGTCGAGCGTTCCCACCACCAGCACCGCCGCACCTCCCACCACCTCGACACCTCCGACCACCTCGGCACCTCCGACCACCACCGTGCCCCCAGCCACGACCACGGTCCCTGCGACGACGACAACTGCGCCTCCGACCACGGTCCCTGCGACGACCACAACTGCGCCACCCTGATGAGTTCCTCCGCCTCGCACTCGACGGCATCGGAATGCGACGATGAGCCCATGGCCTCTGCGACTGAAGAGAGGATGTCCGACCTCGACACCCTGGTCTGGAACATCGAACGCGACCCGAGACTCACCTCGACGGTCACTGCGATCTTGGTGTTCGACGATCCGATCGAGCCAGCCGATCTTCATCGACAGCTCCAGCGTGTGTCACGGGTCGTCCCCCGGCTACACCAACGGGTCGTCAACGATTCGCTGCCGATGGCCCCGCCTCGTTGGGAAGTCGACCCCGACCTTGCTCTCGCTTTCCACCTTCGCATCACCACACTCGGCGGACAAGGCACCGTCGAGCAACTCCACGATCTGGCGGCCGCCATTTCCGCTCAGCCCCTCAACCGATCTCGCCCCCTCTGGGAGTTCACCCTCGCCAGGGGCCTGGCCGACGGTGGCTGCGCTCTCATCGTCAAGACCCACCACGCCCTGACCGACGGAGTCGGCGGCATGGAACTCATGCTCGAGTTGTTTGATCTGGAGCCGGGCCCGCCGGCGCGCCACAAGGAGATCCCGCCGTCTCCACCAGCCCCCGATCCAGCTGCGGGCTCGATCGACAGCGAACTCCGATACGAGGCGCAGCAGATTCTGCGGACCATCGCCGCGACCTGCGGAGCCGGGGTCCAAGCCTTTGCCGACCCGATCGACGCCGCTCGGAGACTCGGAGCGGCCATCGGCTCGGCCCAACGAATTCTCAGTCCCGTACCCGCGCCTCTCAGCAGCGTCATCGAAGGCCGCTCGCTCGACCTCGAGTATCGCTCGTTCTCAGTCGCGCTGGCCGACATGAAGGTGGCAGGCAGACGCATCGATGGCACCGTCAACGACGCTTTCGTAGCGGCCATTGCGCTCGGAATCTCCCTGTATCACCAGCGTTTCGGGTCTTCGATCGATTCGCTCCGCGTGTCGATCCCTGTCAATCGTCGAGTCGAGGGCGATTCGGTCGGCAACCACTTCACGCCCGGGAAGATCCGTCTCGA
>JAJCXW010000050.1 GCA_029263235.1 Acidimicrobiales bacterium | reverse complement strand
CACCGATCACTCGCTGATCGACGACCGGGTGCAGTCGGCAATCGAGCGCGCCGCGAGCTTCGCTCCGATACACAACCCGCCGGCGCTGGCCGTGATCCGGCACGCCAGGCAATGGTTCGATCCGCCCGTGCCGATGGTGGGGGTGTTCGACACTTCGTTCTTCGCCGAGCTGCCGTCCAAGGCGAAGTACTACGCGATCCCGTGGACCCTCACCGACCGCCATGGAATCCGTCGCTTCGGATTCCACGGCCTCGCCCATGAATGGATGCTGATGAGAGGTGCCGAGATGCTGGGCCGAAGCGCCGGGGACACGACGCTGATCACGTTGCAACTCGGCAACGGGTGCTCGGCAGCAGTCATCCGGCGCGGCCACGCCGTCGACACGACGATGGGCATGACTCCCCTCGAGGGGCTCATGATGGGAACCAGATCCGGGAGCATCGATCCCGCCTTGGTCGACTTCATGGCCGAGCGCGAGAGCATGACGGCCGCCCAGGTCACCGCGCTCCTCAACGACGAGTCGGGACTACTCGGAGTGTCAGGCGTGTCCTCCGACGTTCGTGACGTCAGTGCGGCCGCTGAGGATGGGGACGAGCGAGCCGCGTTGGCCCTCGAGATGTTCTGCTACCGGGTGAAAAAGCAGATCGGCGCCTACATGGCGGTGGCCGGACCTGTGGATGCGGTGGTGTTCGGCGGCGGGATCGGCGAGCACTCCCACTCGATCCGCCAGCGCGTGTGCGGCGACCTTCAACACCTCGGGGTGCAGATCGATCCCGACGCCAGTCGCTCGCACGACGGAGGCGACGCAGACATCTCCGATGCAGGCGCTCGAGTCCGGTCACTTGTCGTAGCGGTGGACGAACTCCGCATCATCGCCGAGACCACTGCCTCCCTGACCGAGAAGGTGCGTTGACCCGACATCTTGGCCGTGCGGTATCAGTCTGATACCATAGTGGTCATGGCGATGACACTGCGACTGACCGATGCCGAGAAGCAAGGCCTGCAAGCCCGCGCCGAAATCGAGGGCATCTCCATGCAGGAAGCCGCCCGTCGGGCGGTACGTCAGTACGTCAGCGGACGCGAGCACCGCGATCGGGTCGAGGAAGCCGCCAGTCGGATAATCGACTCGCACGCCGACGCGATTGATCGTCTCGGCCGGTGAATGGGCCGGTCGAGTATCTCGACCTGGAGGATCTGCTCATCATCGCCGAGCGCCTCCTCGGTGCTCCCGTGCCGGTGCGCGATATGGGACTGCTCGGTTCGGCGGCTGCTCGCCCGCATACGTCCGTATTTGGTGAGGACGCCTACCCCGATCTCTGGACCAAGGCCGCTTCGCTGCTCCAGTCGATAGTCAAGAACCACCCGCTGGTCGACGGCAACAAGCGGCTGGGGTGGGTCGCTACGGCTGTGTTCCTCGAACTGAACGGAGTGCCTGCGGCGGCGGCTTCAAACGACGCTGTCCACGACCTTGTCGTGGCTGTCGCAGCCGCTCAAATCGAGGTCGCTGAGATAGCAGCGTTGTTACGCGAGGTCATCAACTATCCGGCCTGACATTCGCTCACAGAACCCGGGCACCAGCCAGTCGAATATCGCCGGGGCATCGTGGTGGGGCACACTTGTCGTCGACCGAGGAGTATCAGCGATGAGCGATGTGGCCGATGAGAACACCGGATTCCTGAACGCGTTCTTCCGCACGCCCGAAATGGAGATGGCAGAGCTCGGAGTTGGCGTCCCCGCTGCCGCCGACCTCGCGCTCGGTGATATCAACCCGGCCAACCCTCACCTTTTCAAGGACGATTGTTGGCAGGAGCACTTCGCCCGTCTGCGCGCCGAGGACCCGGTGCATCTCAATGAGATCGAGACGGCCGGCCGGTACTGGTCGGTCACGAAGTACGACGATGTCCGAGCCGTCGACGGCGACTGGCAGACCTTCTCCTCCGCCAGCGGCATGACACTCGGGCTGCGCCCCGGCCCCGAAGTCGACGCACAGATGAAACGCCTGACCTCGTTCATTTCGATGGACCCACCGAAACACACCGAACAACGCAAGACCGTGCGGGCAGTGTCGGCGCCGAGCAACCTCCGAAATCTCGAACCCCTGATCCGTGAACGCACCGTGAAGGTCCTCGACTCGCTGCCCGAAGGTGAGACGTTCGACTGGGTCGAAACCGTGTCCATCGAACTCACCACGCTGCTCCTCGCGTCGCTCTTCGACTTCCCGATGGAGGACCGCCACAATCTCACCCGCTGGTCCGACATCGTCTTCGCTGTCCCCGAACCTGGCGGCGTGGTCGAGACCCAGCAACAGAAGATCGATGAGCTGATGCAGTGCGTCGCCTACTTCGAAGGACTGTGGGAGGAACGACGAGCAAACCCCGGTTTCGATCTCGTCTCGATGCTGGTCCACGGTGAAGCCACCAAGGACATGCCGACGCTCGCTCATCTCGGCAACCTGCTACTGCTGATCGTCGGCGGCAACGACACGACCCGCAACACCATGACGGGGAGCGTCTACGGCCTCAACACCTTCGGAGACCAATACGACAAGCTGACCGCCGACCCCGGTCTCGTGGAGAAGATGGTCCCGGAGATCATCCGTTGGCAGACACCGTTGTCGTACATGCGCCGCACCGCCACCAAGGACTGCGAGATCCGCGACAAGCAGATCCTCAAAGGCGACCAGGTCCTGATGTGGTACGTCTCGGCCAATCGCGACGAAGACGTCTTTGACAATGCCGACGCCATCGACATCGAACGCCACAACGCCGACCGGCAACTCGCGTTCGGTTACGGCATCCACTACTGCATGGGCAGCCGTCTCGCCGAACTGCAGCTTCGGATTCTGTGGGAGGAGATCCTCGAGCGTTTCGAACGCATCGAAATCCAAGACGAACCGGAACGGACCTTCTCGTCCTTCGTGCACGGCTACACCAACCTGCCCGTCACCGTCACCCGCCGCTGATCAACGCCTCCCACCCGTGCTGGATCCCGTTGACCGGGCCTGCGGCGAGGGCCTGTCCACCATGTCTGCCGCGGCAACCAACCTCAGCCCGCAATGGTGCGGTAGAGGCGGGCGATGAAGGCGGCCATTTGTTCGCGGGTGACGGTGCCTGATGGGTTGTAAGTGGTGGAGGATGTGCCGCCGGTGACTCTGAGGGCCAGGATGCAGCCGATGTCGCCTCGGGCGAACGAGTTGAGGGCAACATCGACGAAGGGGATGGCGGTGCTGGAGCAGGGTTGTCCGGTGATGGTGCGGTAGAGGCGGGCGATGAAGGCAGCCATTTGTTCGCGGGTGACGGTGCCTGATGGGTTGTAAGTGGTGAGGGATGTGCCGCCGGTGACTCCGAGGTCCAGGATGCAGCCGATGTCGCCTCGGGCGAACGAGTTGAGGGGGACGTCGATGAACGGGAGGGTGGTGTTTGAGCAGGGTTGTCCGGTGATGGTGCGGTAGAGGCGGGCGATGAAAGCGGCCATCTGTTCACGGGTGACGGTGCCTGATGGGTTGTAGGTGGTGAGGGATGTGCCGCCGGTGACTCCGAGGGCTTGGATGCAGCCAATGTCGCCCTGGGCAAATGAAGTGACCGGCACATCGATGAACGGATGGGCCTGAATGCCACAGTTGATGATCACCGCTGCGAGCACTGCAGTTGTGGGAAGAGACGCGGGGCTTGCTCCGGCACTGTTGATGGCCGTGACGGTGAACGAGTAGGGGATTCCGTTGGTGAGACCGAGCACCCGGCACGATGTCGTGTTGGCGATGCATGAGCCGCCCGGAGTGCCGGTGACCTGGTAGATGACTGTGGGGTCTCCTCCGTCACTCAGCGAGGGTGCCCAGGTGAGATCGGCGAAGGTATTGCCTCTAGTGATGAGCGGAGCACCGGGAGTGCTGGGGGTTGTGACCGGAACGGCGGGAGCCCATGCAGCTACGGCCGCATCGATCCAGGGTTTGTAGGGGGCGACCCGTTGTCCGGCATCGAAGAAGGCAGGCGAGAGGCAACGATCGGCTGGGCCGAACGACACGAGGGCTTCCAGCACCAATGTGCCGGGGCCGCTGAACCCCAGCAACGGGCCACCGCTGTCTCCGGCGCATCCGGAAGTGGTTTGGCCCCCGTAGCAGACGTCGTCGCCCGGTCTCATCGAACCGCACGTGAGATAGGTCGCGAGAGGCGTGCTGTCCACACCGCTGAGCGACGGCACCAATGCCGACTGCAGCACGTCGGGGAAGAAGACCCGGAATGGGTCGACGGATCCCCAGCCGGCGAGAACCATGTCTCGACCAAGTGATGGTTCGGCTACGTCGGCCTCGATCGGCAGCGGCGTGATGCCGACAACCGGCGAAGAGAGCCGCAACAACGCGATGTCGACTTGGTCGAAGGTGCCGGGAACCCAGCCCGGGTAGATCAGCGTCTCGGCGACGGTGATCCGGTCGGCTGGCGTGATCTCGGTCAGCGCGGTCTGGCCGACGGCAACGTCGATGATGTCGGGAACGGTCGAGTCGACGCAATGGGCGGCGGTGATCACCACGTTGGGGCTGATGAGCGACCCACCGCAGATCTGGGCCTGGAACGGATCGGCCACACTGGACAGCAGCAGCGCCGCAACGAAGCCATCGTTCGTGGTGTTGACGCCACCGATCACCAGCGGTTCGAGGTTGTGGCTCTCGTCGTTCGATGGTGATGTGGACGGCGTCTGGGAGTAAGCCGCTTCGGCTGGTATGCCGAGGAAGGCACCGATGGATGCCACCGTGACGAGCACGGCCAAGCGTCGTCGCCACCGACGTGGCTCGGTCGACGAATTGTGATCCGAACGCCGGCCGGGTGGGTTGTCCATGTTCCGCTTCCGCCTCTCCATCGGGATGTCTGCTGGAGAGGTAGGACTCCACCGTTACATCTGTCCGCATCTCGATGATCGCGCGCAGCGTGGTCATCGGCAAGTCGGGCGATCGCGGGCCGATGGGCGGACTAGAGGCTGGTGAATGACACCGAATCGCCTCTTCGGGCGAACATCGAGCAGCCCTACGCGCTGGGCTGAGCGGGACCGGCTTCCGGCAAGCCGGTGCGGCGAATCATGGCGTCCATGGGGCAGACGTGGGTGATGGCCGACTGAAACATGTTCAAGCCGATGAAGGCGGTGAGCAGCAGCCACCACGGGGTCCATACTGCCGACAGCACCGCACTGGCGAGGATCATGAAGCCAACGATCAAGCGAAAAAGGTCTGATTGGGTCATCGTTCGTCTCCCAAGACGGGGAATGAGTACAGACACTCAGGCTACGGCCTCACACCCCGACCCCCAGACGATTGGGACCTACGTCACTCCCTCAATCGGACCCCATCTCGACGCCGCTCTCAGAACACCGCGTTGCCGGAATCAAACAGCAGCACCGCTTCTGCTTCCTTGAACTGCTCGTTCATCGCCGCTGTCTCCAAGTACGTCATCAGGACCCGCTCCACCGGCACCTGCTGGGACCGAAGTAGACGATTCGCCCCCGGCCCGGCCCCGTCGAAATGGCTCTGCGCAACCGACCTGGAAAACGATGCCGACACGAACGTGCGGTTGCGGGCCGGCTTGATCGGGTTGGGAGTGGACATCCCACGGTAGAGCGAGAGCCGAGGCTGGCCCAGACGCCCGAACAACGCCCTGACGAACCCGAGCCGGGCCTCGATGTGACTCCTACGGCGGGCCTCGTCCCATGAGTCCTCCAACGTCGCCGGGTCACGCACGATCGTGCCGTCATACGCCACCAGCCCCATCCGTGCGAGCACGACTCGATGACCCTTGACGATCTCGCCGGCATACGGATTGGAGACGAACTGACGGGCGAAGGCCTCTTCCATCTCGTCGAGACCGCTCTGAGCCATGTAGGCGCTGAGATCAACGAACAGCCGCGGGTCGCCCGTTCGATCCTCGGGCGGGGGAGCGGTGCCGCCGGCCGCGAAGAAACTCGAATTGTCGCTCAACCACTCGTCGGCCCGACGCTGCTCCTCTTCGATCCGGGCCTGGGTGACCTGCCGGGCCGCCGTGTCGCACGGGATCTCGAGGCGACGATCGAGCTTCTCGACGGCGACGCGGAACTCATCCACGTCGGACGACCCGGCCCGCTCGCTGCCGAGCTCGAATTGGTAGTGGCCGATCGCGTCGAACGGGATGTCCCAGCGGGCCCCGGAGTCCTCGAACGCCTCGACCTGGATGGTGACGAACCCCACGTCGGGCCTCACCGCCACGATCTCCACCGGTGTGCGTCGCGAATCGAGCATCCGACCGCGATTCCCGACCACGAGATGAGTCAACGTCCCGGGCTCGAACTCGGAGTCGGGGGCCAGCTGCGGATCAGACTCATATATCGACATCGACGTCTCCTCGCCCCACATCGGAATGGTGCGGTTTTTGGGGCGATGTTAGGTTCGCCGGACACGTCGACAGTGGGGGACTGTCATGTGGCGATTGGTAACACGTCTGAAGTCTTGGCGATCTTTCACTCAACAAACCGGACTCCTGCAGATTATGGGCAGGAGCGGGAGGCAATGGCATGTCCGACTCATCTCAGGGACCTGGCTGGTGGCTGGCGAGCGATGGGCGGTGGTATCCGCCGGATCAGACGTCCAACTCCCCGGCTGTTCAGTCGATGCCGCCACCGGTGCAACAAGCTGTGGGAGTCGCGCGCGATGAGACATTCAAGTTTCATGGCGGTGCGGGCAGCTTCGTGGGCACGTGGATCTTGGCAACTCTGCTGATGATCGTGACTCTCGGGCTCGCTGCGCCATGGGGCTACACAATGTGGTTTCGGTGGGCCGCGGAGAACACAACTATTGGCGGACGTCAACTGCGCTTCAACGGTTCGGGGGGCGGGTTGTTCGGCCGCTGGATTCTGTGGACTATCTTCGTCATCTTCACGCTCGGCATCTACATCTTCTGGCTCGTGCCACGTTTCTTGAGGTGGGCCGTCTCCAACATCAGCTTCGCGGACGGTGGACCCCGACCTGAGGTCGCGCCGCAGTAGCTGTCCCCGAGCTACGACTCGTCGGGGTCGGGGTCGGGGTCTGCGGTGAGGGTTTCCGGGTCACCGGGGACGTCGACCGCGTAGAGACGAAGGATGTCGAGGGGAACGATCCGGGTGGCGAGCTCGTGGGTACCGGCGAGCACGACGAGGGAAGCGGCACCGTCGATATGGGCGCGCAGCCAATTGGCCGCGGTGACGCACCAGCGGTCACCGGGGTCGAGGCCGGGGAAGCCGTGCTCGGGGTGCGGGGTGACGAGGTCGTTGCCGATGCCGGTCTGGTGGTCGAGAAACTCGCGACTGACGACCGCGCAGATGGTGTGGCTTCCGACGTCGCCGGGATCGGTGTTGCAGCAGCCGTCACGGAACCAGCCAGTCACCGGATCATTGCTGCACATCTCAAGCGGACCGCCCAACACGTTCAGCGCCTGCGGGTCGTTCATGACAGGAAGTATGGCCGCCCGAATCGAGCCCGTCACTGTGATCGCCCCGATCCCAAGACTGCCCGCACGACGATCGCTTCGAAGGCGACACTCACTGACGGTCGCTGCTGCCCCCGACCTCTGGCAAGTTTCGGTACGATCATGCATATTCTGGCTCAAGCAGGCGTTGAAGTGTGAAGCAGAACGATAAACTGCACGATCATTCATAATTAGAGTGACACGTCCGATTGAGAGACTGATATCCTCAATTTCGGTACGATCGAACATATTTCATGACCAAGCAGGAAGCAGCCAGAAACATGGACGACGTTGCCGGTGAGCTCGGATCACATGTGCGTGAGCGGCGTCGCAAACTCGGCATTCGCCAAGAAGAACTGGCCGACCTCGCCGGGGTGTCCCCACGATTCGTGCACAGCCTCGAGCACGGTAAGCCCACAATGCGACTCGACAAGGTGCTGGCGGTGCTCGACGTCCTCGGCCTCGAACTCGAGGTTGGAGTGCGACAGTGACGAACGTCGACCTCGAGGATGTCCGCCGCATCGACATCGCCGACGTCTACAAGGCCGGACGATTGGCGGCCAGACTCCGGCGAGTCGACGACGGTATAGCGTTCGACTACCTCCCCGGCTACATCGACGACGGTCTGCCGATCGCAACATCACTTCCACTCGACGCGGCCACCCAACTGACCTCGGGCGGGGCCGTCCCCCCGTTTTTCGCCGGCCTACTTCCGGAGGGTCGGCGCCTGGCGAATCTGCGCCGGACCGTGAAGACATCGGCCGACGACGAGCTGTCCCTGCTGCTCGCAGTCGGCCGTGATCCGGTTGGCGACGTCCAGATCGTCGCGGCGGGGGAGCCCGCCGAGCGCGGAGAACCGCTCATGGTCGTGGAACGGAGCTTCGCTGAGGTTCGGTTCGCCGACGTGCTTGCCCAGGCCGGGATCGTCGACCCTTCGGCGCTCCCCGGAGTGCAGGACAAGGGATCGGCCAAGGGCCTGTCGCTTCCGGTCGGAGTGGCCGGCGACCGCTACATCCTCAAGATCGAACCCCCCGAACATCCCCACATCGTCGCCAACGAGGCCTACTTCCTCGACGTGGCCCGTGCCGCGGGGCTACTCACCGCAGATTCCGAAGTAGTCGCTGATGCCGACGGGCGGGTCGGGCTGCTGGTACGGCGCTTCGACCGCATCGGCCACGCCGACGGTTCGGCGGCCGCCCTCGAATGTGAGGACGCCTGCCAGCTGCTCAATCGATGGCCTGCCGACAAGTACAACGTGTCGACCGAAGAAATGGCCGGAGCCGTTTCTGCCGCATGTGGAGCGCCGGTCGTCGCGGCACGCGACCTCTTTCGCCAGGTCTGTCTCGCGTGGCTGACCGGCAACGGTGATCTGCATGCCAAGAACATCTCGGTACTGACCGGCGCCGACGGTGAGCGGCGGGTCGCGCCGGCCTACGACCTGCCATCGACCGTCCCCTACGGCGATACAACCCTTGCGCTGTCGGTGGAGGGGCGGACCTCTGGGGTGTCGCTCCGACGGCTGGTGGATCTCGCCGCCGCGATCGGAGTGCGGGAACGAGCCGCGGTCAGGGTGATCGACGGCCTGCTCGACGCGACCTCGCATGTGGAGGGTGAGATTCGCGACGGTGCCCTGCCGTTCGACGAACAGACGCTGCACGCCTTCGCCGCCGAGCTTCGAAATCGCCGGCGCCTGACAACCGGCTGATCAGAACCTGTTCGACCGCCCGCTCATTCAGCGGTTGGTCTCGGCCCCAGCTCGCCGAACCAACGTTCCAATACCGCTGTGACCGCAACCCGGCTCGCATCGTCGGCCCCATCGGCCCCATCGGCCCCATCGGCCCCGTCAGTCTCACCAGCCGCGGTCGCCCGGGTCAGCTCGGCCACGGTCACTCGGGCCAGCTCGAACGCCAGATAACGGGTGGCGTCGACACCGCCCACTATCGCGATGTCGCCCAGCTCTGACGCGATGCGGGCATCGGCCCCGTCGAAACCGGCGGCCATCTCCGACATCACCTCCTCGAGAGCGCCAACGGCCCACGCCAGCTCCCGGGTCAACATCGAATCAGGCAAGACCCGCCCGACCAGAGCGGCCATCTCGGAGTAGTACCAGACACTCCCGCCCAACCCGCCCTTGAACCGCTGCCACAGATCGGGCGCGCCACCGCGATGGTCGACCAGAATGCTGCGCACGTTGGCGAGCTTGTCGGCCCCCACCACCCGCATCGTCGCCGCGGCGGAATCGAGGTCCAGGGCAACCCCGTGCAGAGTCGCCACATGGTGAACCTTGCGTTCGAACCACGGGGCTTTCTCCTCGCCATCGACGGGAGCGGCGTCAGAACAATGGTCGACGATAAGGGCTATGTCCTCGCCGAAACGCTCACGAACCTCGTCGAGAGTGGCCCACCCGTCCTCCACTGCATCGTGCAACAACCCGGCGATGGCCTCGGTCTCGTCGCCGCCGTCGTCCCACACCAACGCCGACACCGTCATCAGGTGACTGATGTAGGGAACACCGCCCGACTCGGGCCCGGCCCCCTTCTTCCGCTGGCTGCTGTGCCAGTCGGCCGCGGCATCGAGCGCCTTGCGGTACTTCTTCGAGTAGGAATCTTTCGCCATTCGAGCCTCCGCCGCCAGCCTCGCACAGCTGCCCGAACTCGGCCACGTCGCCCACTGGTCACTTCGATCTCGCGCCGCCCGGCCCGGTGCCGCACGGGAAGCACTCGCTCTCCGTCTCGAAGTCGACTACTCTCGGTGACTTCGGCCAGGGGTGGATGAAATGACAAGATCTCGCGGATTGACGGCGCTCGTTCTCACGTTCGCAATTGTCGCGGCGGCATGCGGCGGCAGCGACGACACCGAAACGCAGCAGCCCGAACCGACAGTGACCACGACCACAACTACGGTCGCCGAGTCCGATCAGCCGGCGGTGAACGACGACGCCAACTCGGCCACCATTGGAGCCCAAGGCGGATCGATCAGCAGCCCCGACGGCCTCCTCACCCTCGACATACCAGCCAACGCGCTCACCGACGATACTCTAATCACGGTGGCCCCCGCCCCCGACTTCGACACTCCCGACCTCGGCGACGGTGAGCAGCTCGGTGCCGCCTACGAACTCGGACCCGACGGTCAGACGTTCGCCGCGCCGATCACGGTCAGCTTCGACCTCGGCGCTTCTGCCGACTCCGAAGTGCCGATCGCCGTTCCCGTCTCGACCTCGCTCGATGGGGGCACCGAAGGCCTCGCCGCGGTCTCGATCTCCAACGAAGGTGGCACCCTCCACGTCACCGGGCAGACCACCCACTTCAGCACCGTGTTTGCTATCGGGCTCGGCGCTGTCGTGGCCATGGACCCGGCCGACCCATCGATTCCCGTCGGCGACACGTGGGTGTCCGAGGTGGGAATCGTTTCCGTGATTGGTTCCGCTGTCAACCTCTCCGATGTTGATGCCAAGTCTGCCGATCCCGCAGTGGCTTCCGCCCTGGCAGTCGCACAGTCCGGTGAGATCTGGCAAGCCTCATTCGAGTGTGTGTCGGTCGGCCAGGCGAAGTTCACCGCGGCGGCCACCATCGAGCTCACCAACGTGATCCTCCTGCTCGTCGCGCAGTTGCTGCCCGGCTACTCCGGCTCGGCGAATGTCACCCTCGACGGACAAGCCGAATGCCTCGACGTCGACACCACCGCAGTGGCCGAAATCGACTGTGCCCCCGCCACGTTCGGCGACCCGGGAGCGGGCGGTGAAGTGCCGGTCACGATCAACAATGAATGCCTCGACCCGCTCTTCTTCAGCTTCAACGAATCCAACCCGTCCGACCCGTTCTGGCACCTCCACACCCAGCAGGACGACATCTTCCTGTCGCTCGAGCTCTACACGATGTTCGGCCCGTCATGGTCCGGCCAGACCGGCACGTTCCCGCTCGACTGCAACGATCCGTGGGGACTCTGCGTCATCTTCGACGCTGACGGAGTCGGCCCGATCCCGGTCGTCATGTGGGCTACGGGTGACATCACCATCAGCGCCCTGGCGACGGGCGGCTACGACGTCAGCTTCTCGGGCGTGATGCCCCCGGCCGCCGATGGCACCGTCTACGACTTGCAGCCGGTGACCTGGTTCGGCTGAGGTTGGCTGAATCCGGGTGCGGTCGGTCGGTGTCACAGCGCCCAGCTAGAACTTGACCATGACCGACGGCCTCCACGCTGAAGCGCTGCACCACCTACGCACGCTCACTGGCGACCCCACCGCGAGCTTTCGCGACGGGCAGTTCGATGCCATCGTGGCCCTGGTCGAAGACCGACGACGAGTGCTCGTGGTCGAGCGAACCGGATGGGGCAAGTCGGCCGTCTACTTCATCGCCACCCGCATGCTGCGCGACCGCGGCTTCGGGGCGTCGTTCCTCGTGTCGCCGCTCATCGCCCTCATGGCCAATCAGGTCGAGGCCGCCTCTCGCATGGGTCTGCAAGCCGCCGTCGTCAACTCCACCAACCACGACTACTGGGACGAGATCCGCGGTCGCCTCGAAGCCAACGAGATCGACCTACTGCTGGTCTCCGAACAACGCCTCAACAATCCGGCCTTCCGACGAGACTGGATGCCCGAGCTCGGCTCACGGGTCGGGCTGGTCGTGGTCGACGAAGTCCACTGCATCAGCGACTGGGGCCACGATTTCCGCCCCCACTACCGTCGTATCGGAGGGTTTCTCAAGCTGCTTCCCGAGGGCGTTCCCGTCATCGGCTGCACCGCCACCGCCAACGACCGTGTCGTCGCCGACGTGCAGTCCCAGCTCGGCCACAACCTTCTCACCATCCGGGGTCCGCTCGGGCGCGATGGTCTGCGGCTTGAAGTCCACACCGACAAACGACACCCCGACAAACGCCTCGCCTGGCTCGCCCACAACATTCCCCAGCTGCCCGGCACCGGCATCGTCTACTGCCTTGTGCGGCGCGACGTCGAGATCGTCGCCGACTTCCTGCGATCTCATGGCATCAAGTGCGGCACCTACATGGGGGGTGGCGATCTCGTCGATGCCGACACCAAGGCCGCCATGCTCAGCCGCTTTCTCGCCAACGACCTCAAGTGCGTGGTCGCCACCTCCGCCCTCGGCATGGGGTACGACAAGCCCGACGTCGGCTTCGTCATCCACTACCAAGTGCCTCAATCGGCCATCGCCTACTACCAGCAGGTCGGACGCGCCGGTCGAGCGCTGCACGAGTCCTACGGAATCCTGCTCGCCGGAGCCGAAGATCGCGACATCCAGGACTGGTTCATTTCCACGGCGTTCCCCACGGAGGAAGAAGTCACCGCAGTCCTGCGCGAGCTCGAGGGTGCGGGCGAGGAGGACGGCGCGGGTGGTGCAGACGGCGCGGCTGACTCAGGCGGTGGGGGCGGTGCAGCCGATGTGGGTGGTTCCGGCGGGCCGGTGCGGGCGGGTCAGGTCGCGGCGCGGGTCAACATCTCCACCGGTCGCCTCGACGCGCTGCTCACCCAGCTCAAGGTGGAAGGGGCGGTGGCGAAGGGGCCCAAGGGTTGGTCACGCACCGAGGCGGCGTGGCAGTACCCACGAGAGCGGGTCGAGTTGGTCGATTCGTGGCGCCGCGAAGAGCAGGCCGCCATGGAGCAATACCTCACACTCGATTCCTGCCGCATGCAGTTCCTGCGGGACCAGCTCGACGACCCTGTCTCCGATCCGTGCGGGATCTGCGATGTGTGCACCGGCTCACGGTTCGGCACCGAGCCCGACTCGGGGGTTGTGGCCGATGCCAGCGATGCCCTTCGCAACGACTTCGTGCCGATCGAACCCCGCAAGCGTTGGCCCGCCGGTCTGGACGAACCTCGAGGCACGATTCCGGTCGACGAACGAGCCGAGACCGGGTGGTGCCTCACCGAACAAGGCGAATCCGGCTGGGGCCCCGCCGTGCGGCAGGGCCTGAGTGGCGAGGTCGGGGGCGGTGGCGACGGCTTCACTTCGGAGCTGGTCGATGCCCTGGTTGAGATGTGCCGCAAGATCCTCGACGAGCGGGCCGAACGGCGGGCGGGCGGTGGCGACACCGGCGACGGTAGGGCCGACGACTCGGTCGGAGAGCAGGTCGGTTGGGTGGCGTTCGTGCCGTCGCAACGGCGTCCCGATCTGGTTTCTGGGTTGGCCCAGGCAGTTGGCCAAGAGCTCGGCCTGCCGGTCCACGACATCGTTCGCAAGCTTCGCCCCGCCGAGCCCCAGGCAAAGATGCGCAATTCGGCCACCCAGGTCGGCAACATCTGGGGGGCGTTTGAGCTCGCCGGTCTGTCACCCGATCTCTCGCCCGGCTCGCCTTCGGCCGCGGCCTGCCTGTTGATAGACGACACCATCGGATCCCGCTGGACCACCACGATTGTCGCCAGGCTGCTCCGACGCGCCGGCAGCGGGCCGGTGGTGCCGATCGCCTTGGCCCACGGTGTCGGAGCGTGAGGCGGTCCCGGTCGATTCGCGAGCTGACCCGGATTTCTGG
>JAJCXW010000049.1 GCA_029263235.1 Acidimicrobiales bacterium | reverse complement strand
GAGGGCGAAAAGGAATACCCGCTTGGTGCCGATTCGGTCGCCGAGCCAGCCCGAGGCCGGAATCCAGACCGCCAGGCTCAGCAGGTAGCCGAGAACCACCCACTCGATTCGGGAGCCTCCGCCTCCGAGCTCCTCGTCGAGGGTGGGTAGCGCGACATTGACGACGGTCGTGTCCATGATCTCCATGAAGAGACCCATGACGTAGATGATCGCGACCTTGGTCTTGTATTCGATCGGTCGCGTCATCGCGTGGAACGTAGCCCTGGTCGGACACCGGCCGACAATCCGAAGCGACGGTCGGCTCGGCGTTCACGAAGTAGCTTTTCCAAGCAATGACGAGATCCGGCCCCCGCAATCCGTTCCTGGCCGACTCCGGCTATGCGATAGCGCATGGGCGCAGCGACCAGCAGGACAACACGCCGGGACGTGGACCGGAGGGCCCCACGGAGGTGATCCACGCCGGAGACCGTCAGCATGCCTGGCTCGGCCCCGGCCATTTCGGGGGGCTGATTTCGTCGCCGTATCCCGATGGTCGCCGCGTGATCTGGAGCAACGGCCGGGAGAACATCGCCAAGCTCGACTACGACACCCTCGAGGTGCTGGCCACTATGGAGATCGGTGGTCGAATCCCGACTCCGGTCGACGATCTCCGTTCGGCCATAGAGGGCCTCGATGAGTTGGAAGGCCAACCGTTGATCGACCACGCGGTGGTGTTGGCGATGACCTTCATGACCGGCCTCGATGGGGTCTACGCCATGGTCGACCGCGACAACACGTTGATCTTGGGGCGCAAGGACCATGCGGTGGCCTACGCCGAAACCGATGCCTCCGATCCATCGTCGCCGGTCATCGAGAAGGCCAGCTGGGACAAGCCCGATCACATCGACGGCTACTTCGTCGGGGTGAACATGACCTTCGACGGCCGCATCGTGATGTCGACCGATCACGGCTGGCTGGTGGTGCTGGAACGAGACTTCAGCTCATATGAGGCGATTCGGCTGCCCAACTCGGCTGAGAGCGCGGCGGACTACTGCGCGATGCGCGAGGCCGAGCGTGGCAACACCGGCTACGGATGGGTGCGCACCGCTTTGTGTGTCGACGACCGCGGCGGTATCTACGTCTCGTCGGTCGACCAGACCCACAAGGTCGTGTGGACGGGCGAGAGGTTGTCGATCGATGAGGCCGATGGTGCGTGGTCGGCTGCGTATCGAAACGACTCTGGCAACGGGTCGGGCACCACACCGTCGTTGATGGGATTCGGTCCGGACGAGGATCGATTCGTGGTGATCGGCGACGGCGCCGATGTGGTCAACATCACCCTGTTGTGGCGCGATGAGGTCCCGGACGACTGGAGCCAATTGCCGGGCGCGCCATCTCGGAGGATCGCCGGGATGGGCCCGGCCAACATGGGTGATCCCGATCTGCTGGCGATCCAGACCGAGCAGTCGATCACGGTGTCGGGCTACGGGGCGATGACGGTGAACAACGAGCCGGCCTCGATCCCCGCTGGCTTCCCCGCTCAGGGGGTTCGGTTGTTGTGTTTCTTTCTCGCCCACAAGCCCGAGTTCACTCCTCATGGCCTCCACAAGTATGAGTGGGATCCGGACGCTCGGCGTCCGCGCCAGGCATGGGTCAACACCGAGGTTTCGTCTCCCAACTCCGTGCCGTTCGTGGCCCAGGGCTCAGACCTCGTCTCCACGTGTGGGGTGAGAGATGGAAAGTGGACCATGGAAGCGATCGACTGGACCACGGGGGAGGCGCGGTTTCACTACGTTCTCGGTGGTTCGCAGTTCAACACGCTCGGGGCCGGGGTGACGATCGACGACGACGGCCAGCTCCTGTTCGGCAATATCTTCGGCAAGACCCGCGTCCTGCGTGGGCCCGTGCCGACCGGCTGAGCCTCGCCGCGTAGGCTTGTCGCATGGCGACCCGCATCAGGTACGCAGAGATAGTCGACCGTGGAGTGAGGATCTGTTTCGGGTCCGATGAACGGCTGGTTGATCTGCCCTCACGTTGGCTGCGCGACCACGGCGACGACGACGCCAGCACCGATCCGCGAACGCTGCAACGCAAGGTCGACACGTTCGCTATTGCGGCCGATGTCGAGCCCCTGGAGTTGGCTTTCGGCGACGGCTGTCTGCGACTGTCGTGGTCGGACGGTGCGATCACCGAACACGAAGCGGCGTCGCTGGCCGATCGGATCGAGGACCGACGCCGGCCCCGACCCGAGCGAGACGGTCTCGTCATCGAAATCGATTCCGACCTCGAGCTGTGGGTCGGCCCCGACGGTCCGTTCGCTCCACTCGATGGCGGGGTGATGGGCGACCCTGAGGGCATGGCCGAACTGCTCGGGCAGCTCCATCGCCGGGGCTGGGTCGTGGTCGACGGAGTGGGGGAGGGGGCCGAGGCGCTCACCGCCCTGACCGACCGGATCGGATACGTCCGCCACACGATCTTCGGTGGGGTCTGGGAGCTGAAGGCCGACGTCGATGAGCACCTCGACAGTGCCTACGACACCACCGAGCTCGGTGTCCACACCGACTCGACCTACAGCCACGACGCGCCCGGAGTGCAGGTCTTCTGCTGCCAGGAGCGCGACGGCACCGGCGGAGATTCGGTTCTGGTCGACGGTTTCGCGGCGGTGCGCGATCTGGCTGCGGCGCAGCCCAGGCTGGCTGGCTGTCTCACTCGTTTCGATTTCGTCGGCCGCTACATCGAACCCGGAGTTCATCTACAGGCCGAACGGCCGCCGTTTCGTCTCGATGGGTCCGGACGTCTGCTCCAGGTTTCGTTCAACAACTACGACCGCGCCCCGATGCTGCCGGTCGATGAATGGGTCGAGACCGTCATCGATGCCTATGGCGCCTTCCACGATCTGGTATCGGACCCGTCTCGGCAGATCAATCTCGGGTGGAAGCCGGGGCGGGT
>JAJCXW010000048.1 GCA_029263235.1 Acidimicrobiales bacterium | reverse complement strand
GTGACTCTCTCGGACGTGTCGAGGACCTTCGAGGGCCGAAGCGAGCGGATCGAGGCCATACGACGAGTCTCTCTTTCCCTCCAGTCGTCGTCGCTCACCGCGCTGGTGGGGCCTTCGGGTTCGGGGAAGACGACCCTGCTCAACCTGATAGTCGGATGGGAGGCAGCCGACAGCGGTGGCGTCATGCTGGATCCTGCGGCGAGCGACGACTGGAGCGGTGTCGCCGTTGTCCCTCAAGGAATCGGTCTCATCACGGAACTCGATCTGATCGAGAACATCGAGTTGCCGGCACTACTGGGAAACCCCCAGGGCATTCCCACCGCCGAGGTCATGAACACTCTCGGGCTGGATGGCCTCGGTCTTCGTACCCCTGATGAATTGTCGATGGGCGAACAGCAGCGTGGGTCGATAGCCAGAGCCGTGGTGGCCCGACCAGCTCTGCTCGTGGCGGACGAACCCACCGCGCACCAGGATGAGCAGAACGTCCGCCGGATCATGGAAGTCCTGGTGTCGTGTGCCCGTAGCGGGTCGGCGGTCTTGGTGGCGACTCACGATGAGCGCACGCTCGAGTATTTCGACTCGGTCATCGGTCTGCGCGATGGCTCAATCAGCGAGAATCGTCGATAGATCGTCGAGATCGGGGAGCTCGTCGAGCGGTCCGATGAGAGTGACTTGATCGTCGGCAATGAGCACGAGGTCGCCATCGGCCCGCAGGACCTGGCCATCGCGGCGGATCGCTTCGAGGTGGAACCCTGGATCAATCGTGAGCTCATCGATTCGGCGGTCGATGAGAGATCCGGTGGAGAGTTCAGGAAGCAGCGGGTATTGGCCGATCGACAGATCCGGGAGGAGCGCTTCTTTGACCTCGGCTTCGAATCCGGCTGCGCCCACCGCGGCGGCCTCGTCGGTGTGCAGGTAGGCAGCGAGCTCACCGGCGAGACGGAGCGCCCGGCCGGGGGAGTCGGTGCATCCGGCCAGGAAGAAGAGGGCGTTGACCTGTTCGTCGCGTCCACCCCACTCAGCGGGTATCCGAATGCCGCGTTCGGTCCGCACGATGATGAGGTGGTCGTCGTCGATGTCGAAGAACGCCAACGGGGTCGCGGTCGGATGATCATCGGAGGGCTCGATCCACAGTGAGCCGAATTCCAGGAAGCGATTGGCGACGGCATCAGCGTCGATCTCGATTCGGCGGCCGAGGACTTCCGCGGCGCGCCGTGCCGCTTCGTACATGTCGACATCGTCGGGGACGCTGATCACCGAAGCTCTGGCGATCAGGCCGGGGTACTCGTCGTCGGGACGCAACCCGTGGCTCTGCATCGCCTGGCTGATCTCACGGTCGATCCCGCGATCAACCAGCTGTCCCCATCGTTCGAATACGTGGTAGATCGCTCCGGCGTGGGTGGCCCGTGTGCGGCCGTAGATGAGATACCAGACGATGCCGAGAACAATGGCGCCTCCAGTGAGGATCAGGGCGAGAGCGCCGAGTTCGATGATCAAGAACGCGTCGACGGCGATCCCGAACAGTTGGAGATATGGGAACAGCGGCGCCTTGAACCCGGGGGCATACGACGAGATCCGGGCCGATCTCAGGACGATCACCGCGGCGTTGACCATTCCGAGGGTGAGCAATACGAACGCGCTGGCGAGCTTGGCGATGGCGCTGACATCGAAGATGAGCACCACCACCGCCATCCCCACTCCGGTGAGCAGGATTCCCCAAACCGGTGTGTTGAAGCGGGTCAGATTCTGGAATCGCTTGGCCAGGAGGTGGTCGCGGCTCATCGCGAGGGGGTAGCGCGCCGCGGCGAGAATCCCGGCGTTGGTGGCCGACGAGAACGCAGCCAGAGCGGCGATGGCGATCAGCACCGCGCCGGCAGCCGGGAGAACCTGCTCTGCTGCCGTGTGGATCGGAGCCAGGTCGTCGTGGAGTTCGGTGGCCGGAACCACCGCGACGGCGATCAGCGAGCCCAGCGTGTAGGCGGTCGTGCCTACGAGCAGCGACAAAGACAGGCCCAGTGGGATATTGCGGGACGGATCTTCGATCTCCTCGGCCGCCGACGCGACCTTCGTGAGTCCGCCGTAGGACACGAACACGAGGCCGATCACAGCGAAGAACCCGCCGGCTCCATCTTCGAAGAACGGTTCGAGGTCGCCCTCGCCACTTCCGACGCTCGGGAGGCCGGCGACAAGAAACCAACCCAGGATGATGAGCACGAAGCCGACGAGTCCGAGTTGGAGAGATGCGCTGGCCTTCGATCCGAGAATGTTGATCACTGTGAAGGCAGCGATCAACGCGACTGCGAGGGGACGAGCCGGAACGTCGAAAGCGATGTTGAGGTAGGCGCTCATGCCGATCAACGCGAACGCATCCTTCAACACGAGGGATGTCCACGTGGCCATGCCGGCCACAGTGCCCACCGCCGGACCGAAGGCCCGTTCCAGGAAGTAGTAAGCACCGCCGGCGCGGGGCATAGCGGTGCTGAGTTCGGCTACCGACAGCATCGCCGGAACCGCCAACAGGCCCGCAACTGCGTAGGCCAGGACGGCGCTCGGGCCGGCCTTCTCGACCGCGATGCCGGGTAGGAGAAACAGGCCCGAACTGAGCATGGCTCCGGTGCTGAGTACGAAGACGTGGCGAAGGCCGAGCGATCGCTCGAGTTGACGATCGTCGGCGCTGGGGGAGCTAGCCATTCGACACTGTAGCCATCGTCGGTGAGGAGTCTGACGGTCCCTCTAGGCTGGCCCGATGTCCGAGACGGCTCGCACCTACGCAATCGTGACTCTGGGCTGTCCGAAGAACCAGGTCGACTCCGACAAACTCGAAGGCACCCTCTCCGCCGATGGTCTGGTTCCGACCGGAGATGTCGAAGATGCCGACGTTGTGGTGGTCAACACATGTGCCTTCATCGACGAGGCTCGCCGCGAGTCGGTCGACACGATTCTCGACCTCGCCGATCGTCGCCGAGCCGATGCCAAGTTGGTGGTCACGGGCTGCTTGGCCGAGCGACACGGCGATGAGCTGGCGGCCGAACTGTCGGAGATAGATCAGGTCGCGCCGTTCGGCGTGCGCATCGAGACTGGACACAGCAACGTGCCGGTCAGCCTGGGGCCGACCCGTCGAGTCCCCGATTTCGATCTGCTCAACCTGTCCCGACCGGCGTCGGCCCGACCGTGGGCCTACGTCAAGATCGCCGAGGGCTGCGACCGGGCTTGTGGCTTCTGCGCCATCCCGTCGTTTCGGGGCCCGCAGCGCAGCCGCACGATCGACCAGGTGCTGGCTGAGGCCGAGCAGCTCGACGCTCGTGAGATCGTGCTGGTGGCACAGGACCTGGCTTCGTTCGGGCGCGACCAGGGAGTGGGTGAGAGGTCGATCGTTCCGTTGGTGCGTCAGCTCAGCAATCTGGTCGACCGCGTCAGGCTGCTGTATCTCTACCCGTCCGATCTCGGTGACGACCTGATCGACGCGATCTGCTCGTCGGGAGTTCCATATTTCGATCTGTCGCTGCAACACGTGTCGGCTCCTCTCATGAGACGGATGCGTCGCTGGGGCGACGGCACGAAGTTTCTCGACCGGATCGAGACGATCCGTGCCCGTGAGCCGGAGGCGGCCTTCAGGTCGAACTTCATCGTCGGCTATCCGGGGGAGACCGAGGCCGACCACGATCTGCTCCTGGAGTTCGTCGAGGCCGCTCAGCTCGACTGGTGTGGGTTCTTCGCCTACTCACCGGAGGACGGCACCTACGCGATGTCGCTCTCCGATGATGTCGAGGCCGGCCTGCGCGATGAACGACTCAGCGAGCTTCGTGAGCTCCAGGATTCGATCACGGCCGGCCGACGTGACCTTTTGATAGGTCGCGAGGTCGAAGTGTTAGTGGACGAGGTTGGAGTGGGTCGAAGTCATCGTGAAGCGCCAGAGATCGACGGCATCGTTTCCTTGCCCCATGATCTGGAGGTGGGTTCGATATGCAACGTGACGGTGACAGGGGCCATGGGGCCGGATCTGGAGGCATCGTGACCGAGATCGTCCCGCCGCGTCAGGCCGGCCTGACCCATCCGGCCAATATCTTGACCATCACCCGGCTCGTGTTCGCTCCGCTGCTCTTCTGGTTGGTGCTCAATGCCCGTGACGACCGTGGGGTGTCGTGGGCCGCGTTCAGTCTGGGTGTCGCTCTGGGCTCCACCGATTTCTTCGATGGCAAGGTGGCTCGTCGGGCCAACGTGGTCAGCCGGAGCGGGGCGTTTCTGGATCCCCTTGCCGACAAGGTCGTGATCCTCGGTTCGTCGTTCTGTCTGGTGTCGGTCGATCGCTACTGGTGGCTACCCGTTTCGATCATGGCGGCGCGTGAGCTCGGTATCACGGCGTGGCGCGCCCGGTGGGCTCGTGAGGGGTTGTCGATTCCGGCTCGTCGTTCGGCGAAATACAAGACGTTCGTGCAGGGAGTGGCGCTCGCCATGGCGGTGATGCCGACTCTCGAGACGGCCGACACTGCTGTGGCTGTGGCTCTGTGGGTGGCAGTGGCATGGACGGTGGTCACAGGCGTCCAGTACCTGATAGACGGTCAGAACGCCACCAGCCGAACCGGCGGCTGACCAGACTGATTTGCGCATTGTGTCTGGTCTCGAAACAGCCTCGGGGAGGCCCTTGTGAGGTGTGAAGTCGTTGCGGTCGGGACAGAGCTGCTGCTTGGTCAGATAGTTGATTCGAATTCGGCGTGGATCGGTGAGCAGCTGGCGCTGATTGGAGTCGATTCGTTTTTCCAGACGAAGGTGGGCGACAACCTCCCCCGGATGGTGGAGGCGCTCGAGCTAGCACTGTCTCGAAGCGACGCGGTGATCGTCACGGGTGGGCTCGGACCCACCCAGGACGACATCACCCGAGACGCCATCGCCGAGGTGATGGGCGTCGGCCTGATACGCGACGAAGTCCTCGTGGAGAAGATCCGGGGCATGTTCGGCTCGCGCGGCCGCGACATGACCGACAACAACCTTCGCCAGGCCGACCTGCCCGAAGGGGCGTTGGTCAATCCGGTTCAGCCCGGAACGGCTCCCGGTCTGATCTGTGAGGTCGATCGCGGTGGCCCCGGCCCGAAGATGATCTACGCGGTGCCCGGAGTGCCTTGGGAGATGAAGCAGCAGGTGATCGAGGGGATCCTGCCCGACCTCCAGTCGCGTGCCGGCATCACATCGGTGATCAGGAGCAGGACTCTTCGCACGTGGGGGATGTCGGAGTCGGGGCTGGCTGAGCTGCTCGACGACGAGATCAACCGACTCGATCAGACCGGGAGCGCCACCATCGCGTTTCTTGCCAGCGGCTGGGAGGGCATGAAGGTCCGGATCACTGCCAAGGCTCCGTCGGAGGGCGAGGTGAAGGCCGTTCTCTCCGAGGAGGAGGTGCGGGTGAGGGAGATCATCGGCGATGTGGTGTTCGGGGTCGATGACGACACCATGGAATCGGTGGTCCTCGACGAACTTCGGGCCCGTGGCCTCACCCTCGGTTTGGCGGAGTCGCTCACCGGCGGTCTGATCGCCAGCCGGATCACGTCGGTGGCAGGTTGCAGCGATGTGTTCCGCGGGGGACTCATCCCGTATGACCGCAGCCTGAAGATCGAAGTGCTCGGTACTCCCGACATTCCGGCGGTTAGCGAGCAGATGGCCGTGAAAATGGCTGAAGGGGTTTGTCGTGTGCTCGGCGCCGATGTCGGTCTGGCGGTGACCGGCGTGGCCGGACCGGATCCCCATGAGGGTCATGAGCCGGGCCAGGTCTGGATCGGCATCAGTATCAACGGCCAGACCGACTCCATCCACATCAACTTTCCCTACGACCGCGACCGCGTTCGCCAGTTCACCTGCATCTCAGCGCTGAGTTTTCTTCGAAGCCGCTTGATCGATGGGATTCGATCGGACTGAGAGTTGGCCCGGCCCGGGGCGTGATCTTCCATCCGCCGTCGGTGGATTTCGAGAGTTCCATGCCTCGATCGTGAATGTCGTGGTGGCAACGGCTGCAAACGAGCACCAGGTTGGTGATGTCGGTGTTGCCGTGCCGGTTCCAGGGGTTGATGTGGTGTGCCTCACACCGGTCGGGGGCGGCTCCGCAGCCGACGCAGCCCCGGTCGCGGGCGATCAGTGCCTTCCACTGTGCGATGGTCGCGTGGCGGCTGGTGCGGCCGACCCAGATCGGCCGAGCCGGGCCGTCGAACAAGACGCCGGTCAGGTCGGAGTTGCAGGAGAGGCGTTCGAGCACGGCCTGCGGAAGGGGTGTGCCGTCGATGACGGAAGCCAAGCCGTCGGGGTCGTCTGATCGCATGCGTGAGATGTCGGCAACGACGAGCATCTGACGACGTGGATGAGGTCGCGGCGCGGGTTGGGTGGCGCGGGTGTCGGCGGCGCTCACGACCAGCGCGGCGAACGCGTCGGCCATGCGTTGCTCGGGGTTGCGATCGGATTGGCTGGAATTGGCGATATCTCGGCCGCCGTCGTCGTTCCAGAGCCGCTCGTATTCGGCGTTGAGCCGGGCCGAGACTGCAGCAGCGGTGACCGGATCGAGCCGGGCGAGCCAAACCGACATCCCATCGCGGTCGGTCCATGACTTCACTGATCGAAGCCGGGTCTGGCGTTGGTGTCGGAGTGCAATGTCGGTGTCGCTCTCACGACCCGCCACCCATTCGCGTGTTCGCTTGGCGAACAGGTCGGCCGGGGTGGCCGACGCTTTGGCGACCAGCTCGGCGTCGACGAGGTCGGGTGCGACCAGCGTGGCAGCATCGGCGATCACGTTGGCGTGTTCGGCGGTTATGGCGCCGCTCGCCAGGGCCTCGGCGGTGGATGGCAACTCGCTCATGCCAGCGGCGGTGGAAGAGACCCGTGAGGCCGCCCGACTCGAGACGTGGGCGACACTGCGAAGAACTCCGGCCGCATCGAGCCCCTTGTCGCCGAGAGCGTCGATGGCGGAGACCACGCGGTGCTCGTAGGCATCCAGCGCCGATCGGGCTCCGGCGATCTCCTCGATCTCGGCGACCAGCCCGCTACGGGTGGAGTTGGTTGGTACTCGGTTGCGGAGATGCTCCGGCAGCGAGGTGAGCATGGAATGAGTATAGCGAACATATGTTCGTATTGCAACTTGAATCCGAAACATATTCGCCACCCGTCAACACCCGCTCGCCACCACTTGCTCTTCGGCCTGCAACACTGCGGGTATGCGCACCGAACTCGACATCGATCTACTGGGCCAGACCGTTCAGGACCTCTACCGACTCAAGCAGGGCGAGGTCATGTCGGCCATCCTCCACGTGGGTGATCGACTCGGCCTGTTCATGGCGCTCGCCGAGAGCGGACCGACCACCAGCGTTGATCTGGCCACCGCCACCGGGTTGCACGAGAGGTGGGTGAGGGAGTGGCTGTTCGCGGTCGGCTCGGCCAACCTCGCGTTTCATGAGGACGGACTCTTTGCGCTGACCCCGGAGGCTTCGGCGGCGCTCGTCGATCCGGATCATCCGGCGGCCATGTCCGGGGTGTTCGGGCCACCGATCACCCACCGCGAGATCGAGCGGACGATCGAGGCCTTCGAGACCGGCATCGGCATGACCTGGGACGCCCACGGCGAGCACACCTGTCATTTCCAGGCGGCGATGGGAGCGGCCGGCCAGCAGACCTGGTTGGTGCCGGTGATGCTCGATTCGATCGAGGGCATGACCGAACGCCTGACCCGTGGAATCACCGTGGTGGATGTCGGATGCGGTGCCGGCGTGGCGGCAATGGCCGTCGCCAAGGCCTATCCGGCTTCGACGGTGATCGGTATCGACCCGTCGGTCCACGGAATCGAGTCGGCGACCGAACGGGGCTCCGAGGACGGTCTCGACAATCTGTCGTTCCGCACCGGCACCTTCGACGATCTCGGCGACCTCGCTCCGATCGATCTACTGCTCACGCTCGATGTGATGCACGATCTTCCGCAACCCGGCGCGGCGGTAAGGGCAGCCCACACTGCGCTGGCCGACGACGGTGTCTGGTTCGTGGCCGACATCAAGACGCGCGGTGGCCTGGAGGACAACCGCAAGATCCCGGTGCTCCCGTTGATGTACGGAATGTCGATCCTCTACTGCATGTCGTCGGCGATGTCGGAGCCCGATGGGGCCGGCTTGTGGTCGATGGGGCTCACCGAGGATGTGTTCGGCGAACTCGCCGACGCTGCCGGGTTCGGATCG
>JAJCXW010000047.1 GCA_029263235.1 Acidimicrobiales bacterium | reverse complement strand
GCTGGCTGAGGCCGACGCGGCCGAGGCCGACGTGGCGATCATGCCCGAGATGACCATCACCGGCTATCCCCCCGAGGATCTGCTGTTGAAGCCGGGTTTCGTGGCCGACAGCCGGGCGGCTCTCGATGAGTTCGCCGCGGCCACCGGCCGGTGCGCGGCGGTGATCGGATTCGCCGACGGGGCCGGATCCGAAGCTCGTTGGATGCCGGGCACCGACGAGATGGTGCGCTACGCCAACGGTGTCTGGAATGCCGTGGCGGTGTGCGCCGACGGCCGTATTGCCGGCAGCTACCACAAACGCCATCTGCCCAACTACGACGTCTTCGACGAGATGCGTCACTTCCGTCCCGGCAACGGTTCGATGTCTCTGTTCGAGATAGCGGGCGTGCCGGTCGGGCTGACTCTTTGTGAGGACGCATGGATTCCTGATGGGCCGGTCTCGCAGTTCGCCCGCGGCGGCGCCCGGCTCGTCATCAACGTCAATGGTTCGCCGTTCCGTGAGAGCAAGTCTGAGATCCGCGAGAGTGTGATCCAGCAGCGGGTTTCCGAAGCTGGAATCCCGATCGTCTACGCCAATCTCGTGGGAGGCCAGGACGAGTTGGTGTTCGACGGCGGCTCGTTCGTCATCGGAGCCGACGGCGAGGTTGCGGCTCGATGTGTCCAGTTCGCCGAGTCGGTTGATCTGGTCGATGTGGAGCTGCCCCCGGTGAAACCCACGCTCGATACCTTCCCGCTGGTGGCGGTGACTCAACCTCGGGAGGCTCAGCGGACTCCGGTTGTCGCACCCATGGAATCGCATCTCGACGACAACGAGGAGCGATGGCGGGCCCTGGCTCTCGCCACTCACGACTACGTCACCAAGTCGGGTTTCACCGATGTGTGCATCGGCCTGTCGGGCGGCATCGATTCGTCGCTGGTTGCGGCGATTGCCGCCCACGCACTCGGGCCGGAGCACGTCCACGGAGTGCTGATGCCGTCGCGCTACTCGAGCAGCCATTCGGTTTCCGATGCTGAGGCTCTGGCCACGAATCTGCGTATCGGATCCCGCACCATTCCGATCGAGCCCGCTCATGCCGCGCTGTCGTCGATGCTCGAGCCGGCTCTCTCCGACGGACGGATCGAAACCGGAGACCTCACCGACCAGAACCTCCAGTCGCGGATCCGAGGTGTGATTCTGATGGGGCTCGCCAACGAACACGGATGGTTGGTCCTCACCACCGGCAACAAGAGCGAGTCGTCGGTGGGCTACTCCACTCTCTATGGCGACACGGCCGGCGCCTACGCGGTGATCAAGGACTTGTGGAAGCTCACCGTCTACGAACTCTGCCGTTGGCGCAATCTCGTCTCCGGCCGTGAGCTGATTCCGGAGTCGGTGATCGAGAAGGCCCCGTCGGCCGAACTCCGCCCCGACCAGCGAGACGACCAGTCTCTTCCTCCCTATGAGGTTCTCGACCCGATTCTCCAGGCCTACGTCGAAGGCGACCACACGGTGGCCGAGGTCATCTCGATGGAACTGGCCGACGCCGAAACGGTGCGAAAGGTGTGCCGACTTGTCGATTTGTCCGAATTCAAGCGCCGCCAGTCGCCGCTGGGTGTTCGCATCACTGGTAAGGCGTTCGGTCGAGATCGAAGAATGCCGGTCATCAACTCCTACCGAGGCTGATTTGGGGCGATCCGTGCTGCTCTTGGCGCGGTGACTCCATGAATAGACGGTTCCCGGGGGTATGCAACTCCGGGCGATGGCCGCGGAGTACGGTCGGGAAACTCGCTGAGTTGTTGTGATTTGTCAAATACCTGGAGGACTGGTGACCGAGGGGTTCACGGCCGTTGAAACGGCTCGTGTCGTAGACGGACTTCATTGGTCGTCCACGCGTCTCTTCGGAATGCTGGGCCGTTGGGCGGGTGAGGCCGATCGTTCCGATGTGGCCGTGTCATTGGCCACGGCGAGCCGCCACATGGGTTGGCACGCCGACGACCTCGCGGCTCTGGCTCCCGACAGTCTCCTCATCGACCCGTCGACCCCGTCGGCACCATCGTCTGAACTCGTATCGGCTCTCGACACGCTCGACGAGAATCATGGTTCGATCGAACGATTGGCGATCACCCACCGGGTCTTGCTGGCTCGTTTGGCGTCCCGTTGCGTTGCGGTCGAGAGATTGGCGACCGAGCATTCCGACGCCGCCCTCACCCGGGTTGTCGGTTTCATGTTGAGCGATCTGCGTCGCGATCGCGACGACGGCGACACCCTTCTCGAGCGACTGATGGTCGATTCTCAGACGGTTGAGCGGGTCGGTGCGAAGGTTGTGGCCACCGAAAGCCTCATCGTGGGCGCTGGTGGGCTGCCGCCCATTCTTGGGCCCGCCTAGCACGGTCCCGAAGGCGATTCATGGGCTGAATGGCCCATTTCTTCACGTTGCGCGGTCAATCTGATCATGTAGCCGGACCGACATTCCGATTGCATCGGTGGTGTATCTCCGGTGGCGAGTTCTCCATTCGTCGCTATCGTCTGATTGACGGAGAGACGGGTCGGCGCCCGTGAGCCTCCGGATTATCCGTGGAAACACCTCAGCAGCGAAGGGAAATCCGTGGCCAAAGAACGTGTGGAGCGAGACGAAGAGGATCTTGTTCGCCTGTATCTCACGGATATTGGTCAGTACCCGCTACTGACCAAGGAAGACGAAGTCGATCTGGCCCAGCGCATCGAAGCCGGTGCGGCGGCTCGTATCGAGCTCGAAGATCCGAGCATCGTCTTGACGACGCCCCGCAAGCGCGAGTTGCGCCGAACTCTGCGCAAGGGCGAAAGCGCCGAACGCACCTTCGTGCAGTCGAATCTTCGCCTGGTCGTGTCGATCGCCAAGAAGTATCAGGCCTCCGGACTTCCTCTTCTCGATCTGATCCAGGAGGGCAACCTCGGCCTCATGCACGCGGTTGAGAAGTTCGACTGGCGTAAGGGTTTCAAGTTCTCCACCTACGCGACCTGGTGGATCCGTCAGGCCATCACCCGTGGCATCGCCAACACCGGCCGCACCATTCGGCTTCCGGTCCATGCCGGCGACACCCTGGCCCGCCTTCAGAAGGCCCGTGCTCGTCTCGAGCTCAAGAACGGTCGAGCCGCGACGGTCGCCGAGTTGGCTCGCGAAGTCGAGATGCCCGAGGAGAAGGTCACCGAGGCTCTGCGTTTCGCCGCCGAACCGCTTTCGCTCTCGGAGCCACTACGCGAGGACGGCGACGCCGAGCTCGGAGATGTGGTCGAGGATCGGTCGGCCGACTCACCGTTCGAAGTAGCCGCCACATCGCTGCTTCCCGAAGAGATCTCCCGACTTCTGGCTCCGCTCGACGAACGCGAACGCGAGATTCTCAAATTGCGTTTCGGTCTCGACCGTGGCGAACCCCGCACCCTCGAAGAGGTGGGCGAGCATTTCAGCCTCACCCGCGAGCGAATCCGACAGATCGAGGCCCGGGCCATGTCGAAGCTCCGGCACCCGTCGTCCGACACTGGCGCCCGCGATCTTCTGAGCGTCTGACCATTCACGGTTGACGCTAGGTTTTCCGCTTGGAGGTGTCCGAGCGCCTGGTGGGCTCCCCCGCCTTCAAAGCGGGTGGGACGGGTGATCCCCGTCCGGCGGGTTCGATTCCCGTCCACCTCCGCCAACATCGCGCCCACATTGTCGGGTGCGATGACTATGTTCGGGTCATGACCAAGAAGCGCTTTCTTCTCACCCTCTTGCTCGGCGGTCTGGTCTACCTGCTCGCCCGCAAGGTCCGCGACGTCTGATTCGTCGCCGTGGGTCTCTCCGACCCCACCGATAGTCAGAGCCGAAACAGCCGACGTCTTCTCGATCGCGTCTGCAGGCGATAGCGCCACCAGAGGGCGGCGCCGGTTGCCATGGCGGCTCCGGCGGCACCCACACCGACCACCACCGGCTTGGGTGGGGTCACGGTGCGGCGCTCGCGCAGCGGTCGGGGGATCTCGAAGATCCTGATCTCCCAGCCGCGGGCGAGGGCTTCGCGCAGCAGCGCCCGGTCGGGGTTGACAGCAACGGGGTGGCCGACAGCCTCCAGCATGGGTAGGTCGGTGATGGAGTCGGAGTAGGCGAACGATGACGAGAGGTCGAGGTCGTGGAGCCGGGCCTGCTCTTCGATGGCGGTGACTTTGTTGTCGCCGGCTGAGTAGAACTCGACGCCGCCGGTGTATTTCCCGTCGGTGTCGATCTCGGCCCGGGTGGCGATGGCGTCGTCGACCCCGACGTGTCGGGCGAGCGGCAGCACGATCTCTTCGGGGGATGCCGACACCAGATAGACCCGTCGTCCGGCGGCACGATGCGAGTCGATGAGCTCGATGGCTTCCTCGAACACGAGCGGATCGATGATCTCGGTGAGGGCATCGTCGACCAGAGCAGAGATCCGGTGCTGGTCCCACCCGGTGGCGATCCGCAGGGCCGTCTCGCGCATCTTCTGCATCCGGCCTTCGTCGGCCCCCAGATAACGGAACACGATCTGGCCCCACAGGGCCCGGGCCACCAGCCAACGATTGAGCATCCCGGCGCGTTGAAGGCTGGGCCCGAAGGCGAGCATCGCCGCCTTGGCGATCACGGTCTTGTCGAGGTCGAAGAATGCGGCCTCTCGTGGCTGGTCCCGTGGATCCTCCATGGGTCAACCCTACGGAGTGAGCTTCGGGGGGCGTTGTCATCGTGGGGTGGGCTGTCTATGGTCAGCGAGCGACTTCCCCGTCGAGCCTCTATTGCTCCGGAGTCGTTGTGCTCACTGTTTGTTGGTCCGTGAAGGGCGGAGTCGGGACTTCTGTCGTCGCGGCCGGGTTGGCTCTCGGCACCGCGGCGTCCGGGGTTGATTGTCTGTTGGTCGATCTCGGAGGCGATCAGCCTTCGATTCTCGGAGTGCCGGCGTCGGGTGGTCCGGGTGTGGGCGATTGGCTGGCGGCCGGGCCCGATGTGCCCGTCGATGCGTTGGCCGAACTCGAGTCACCGGTCACCGATCGGCTTTCGCTGTTGCATCTCGGCGATGGGGCCGGTCTGGTGAAGGGGGAGCGTCTCGAGGTGTTGGCGGCGGTGCTGGCGGGCTCGTCGCGTCCGGTGGTCGTCGATGCCGGTGTCACCGCGGCGGCGGGGCTCTGGTGGAGCGGACGGGGCGAGTCGTTGCTGGTTCTGCGCCCCTGCTATCTCGGTCTGCGTCGGGTCGGGCGGGCCCCGGCCGGGTAGAGTTTGGTGGTGATCGACGAGCCGGGCCGGGCCCTCACGACATCGGATGTCACCGCGGCCACCGGCGCTCCGTTGCGGTGCCGGCTTCCGTGGGATCCGGCGATCGCCAGAGCGGTCGATGCCGGAATCCTCACCACGAGATCACCTCGGTCGATGCGGGCACTAGGGGTGGCGAAGTGAATCTACCGGAGAGCATCCAGGTCTTGTTGCTACGGTTCCGCATGTCGTCTGATCACGAGCCCCGAGCCGGGTATCGCAATATCCCGATCCCGGCCGAGTTTCCGTTCGACCCGTCCCCCGACCCGCCGTACGAACCCATTGCGATGATCTTCGGCGAGCACGTCCAATACGCGGCGACGGTCGATCCTGCCGAGTGGATCGCAGGAGCGTGTCTTGGAGCGGGGTGGACCGTCGGGGCGCTCGTGCCCAATCAGTATCCGTTGGTCCTGCGCGTGCGCGCTCCGGCCCCGAGCCCCGAGGGCTGGTGGTTTGCGTATCGCGACCTGTTCGCGGTTATCGCTTCGATCGGTGAGCGACACACTTCCAGCCCTGATCGGGCGTGGTTCGCTGTGTGGGAGGGTCACGGTTTCGGCAACGGCACGACCCACGTTGCATGGAAGGATCCAACCGACGACACGAACCGCGACGCTCGCGAACAGGAGCGGTTGCGACTACGCGCCGAAGACGAACGTCGCAATGGCGCGATCCGCGCTTCTTTGCGTCAGGTTCCACGCTTCGTTCTGCCGAACCGCTCCTACCACCTGTTGACCGGCCCGGTGTCGGCGACAACCCAGTTGGACAACCCCGGATCGGGGGTCGCCTGGCGCAACCCCGACCTGTTCTGGCCCGACGACCATCGATGGTTCGTCGCGACCGACGTCGACTTCTGGTCTCTCTACATCGGTGGTGACCACGACTTCATCACCGAACTCGCCGGCAACGTCCCGACACAATCCGAAATCGTCGCCTTCGATGTTCCGCTCGAGGTAGAGGACTGATCACCGCTGCGCCCGGCAACAGAGTGAGCTTCGGGGGCGTTGTCATCGTGGTGTGGGCTGTCTATGGTCAGCGCAACGACTTCCCCGTCGAGCCGCTATTGCTCCGGAGTCGTTGTGCTCACCGTTTGTTGGTCCGTGAAGAGCGGAGTCACAACATCTGTTGACGCGCCCAGGTGGGCTCCGGCCGGTTCGAGTCTGGTGGTGGCGAAGTGACCGACTTGCCGGGCCGCCTCGATCTCGATTCGTTGGTTGATCTTGTGCATC
>JAJCXW010000046.1 GCA_029263235.1 Acidimicrobiales bacterium | reverse complement strand
CGTCTCCATTAGCGGCGTCGACATCACGGTCAAGGGTTCCAAGGGAACTCTCGAACGCACCCTCCCCGGAGGCATCAGCGCGTCGCTCGACGACACCGTCCTGACCATCGGGCGCCCCGACGATTCACGTGAGAGCAGAGCTCTTCACGGGTTGTCGCGCACCCTCGTCGCCAACATGATCATCGGTGTGTCGGAAGGGTTCCGCAAGGAACTCCAGATCCAGGGTGTTGGCTACCGAGCCACCGCGAAAGGCAAGAATGCTCTCGACCTGGCCCTCGGATTCAGCCACCCCGTGTCCATCAAGGCGCCTGAGGGAATCGAGTTCGAGGTCCCCCAGCAGACACAGATAATCGTGACCGGCATCGACAAGCAGTTGGTCGGTCAGGTTGCCGCAGACATCCGCAAGTGGCGCAAGCCCGAGCCCTACAAGGGCAAGGGAATCCGCTACCTCGGTGAACATGTGGCACGCAAGGCTGGAAAGGCGGCCAAGTAATGGCTGATATCGCCAAGAAGCGCCGTCAGGATCGAATTCGGCGCCACTATCGAATCCGTAAGAGCCTCGAGGGAACGCCTCAGCGTCCCCGTCTTGCGGTGTTTCGTTCCAACAAGCACATCTCAGCTCAGGTGATCGACGACCTCAACGGTGTCACCGTTGCTTCGGCTTCCACCAACGAGTCCGAGCTTGTCGCGGCCGGCGGTGGCAACGTCTCGGCCGCCAGCAGCGTAGGCAAGCTCATCGCTGAACGTACGAAGGCAGCTGGCATCGAAACCGTGGTGTTCGACCGCGGTGGATTCCGGTATCACGGTCGGGTCGCCGCTTTGGCCGACGCCGCCCGCGAGGAAGGACTGCAGTTCTGATGGCATACGAATCCCAAACATCCCCGGACGGGCTCCGCGAATCACGAGTGATCAACATCAATCGTGTCGCCAAGGTCGTCAAAGGTGGCCGACGGTTCTCGTTCACGGCGTTGGTCGTGATCGGCGATGGCGCCGGTCGTGTCGGTCTCGGTTACGGAAAGGCCAAGGAGGTGCCCCTCGCTATCCAGAAAGGCACCGAGGAAGCTCGCCGCAACCTGTTCTCGGTCGCCATGGCCGGATCCACGATCGTCCACGAGACGATCGGTGAGACCGGAGCGGGGCGCGTGCTGCTCAAGCCCGCCGCCCCTGGCACCGGTGTGATCGCCGGTGGCGCCGCTCGCGCCATCCTCGAAGAGGCCGGCATCAGCGACGTTCTGTGCAAGTCACTGGGTTCGCCCAACTACATCAATGTGGCTCGTGCCACCATCGCAGGTCTCAAGGGCCAGCGTCGCCCTGATGAGATCGCGCGCCTTCGTGGCCTCGATCCCGAAGAGTTCCTTCCCCAGTCACTGTGGAAGGCCTACCAGAAGAGCGAACGCGGACCCGACAAGACTGAGTCCGGCGAGGAGAAGTGATGGCAGCCAAGACAAGCCAGATTCGCGTCACTCAGATTCGCTCGAGCATCGGCACCAAGCCCAAGCAGCGCGGAACTCTTCGTGCTCTCGGTCTTCGCCGCATCGGGCATTCAAATGTGCTTCCCGACCGGGGCGAGATCCGGGGCATGATCGCCCGGGTTCCTCACCTCGTCGAAGTTGAGGAGATCAAGTAATGGTCAAGCTTCACGACCTCACTCCCTCCGAGGGCTCCAACAAGCGCGGCAAGCGCAAGGCCCGAGGTATCGGCGGCAAGGGTGGCAAGACCGCCGGCCGTGGCACCAAGGGCCAACGCGCCCGCAACACCGTGCCGGTTGGTTTCGAGGGTGGCCAGATGCCTCTTCTCCAGCGTGTTCCGAAGTGGCGCGGTTTCACCAACCCATTCCGGGTCGAATACCAGGCCATTAATCTCGACACGATCGAGACTGTCGGTGGCGACGAAGTAAGCCCGGAATCTCTGCTCGAGAGTGGTCTGGTGAGCAAGGGCTCACTGATCAAGGTTCTCGGTCGAGGTGAGCTCACCCGAGCTGTGACGGTGAAGGCTCACGCCTTCTCGAAGGCCGCCGAGGCCGCCATCACTGCCGCGGGAGGTAATGTCGAGATCGTTGCCAAGCCCTGGGGCGATCGTCGTCCTCCACATGGCAGCTTCAACCAACACACCAATCGCTGAGTAACTTCGGGCGCTCCGTGCGCTCGAAGCCTCTGATTACAACCGTCTACGATCACCGGAGAGACCGGCGTGCTGTCACGAGTATTCAATATGTTCCGGGTCCCGGACCTGCGAAACAAGATCCTCTTCACGATCTTTGTGATCGGTCTCTACCGGCTGGGATCCTTTATCCCAGCGCCTGGAGTCGATACCGAGGCCGTACAGGGGCTGCGAGATCAGGCCAACCAGGGTGGCGGCATCCTCGGCTTCGTCCAGCTGTTCAGCGGGGGAGCCCTCACACAGTTCGCAGTGTTCGCGCTTGGAATCATGCCCTACATCACCTCGTCGATCATCATGCAGATCCTCGGTGTGGTGATCCCGAAGATCGAGCAGTGGCAGGAACAGGGAGCGGTCGGTCAGCGCAAGATCACTCAGTGGACCCGCTACATGACTGTGTCCATCGCAGTCGTTCAGTCCACGAGCTTCGCCTTTTTGTTCCATCAGGGACAGTTGGTCGGCAACGTCGACTTGCTGCCCAAGTTCAATGCCTGGACCGTCTTCGTAGTGGTGCTCACACTCACCACCGGCACCGCTCTTCTCATGTGGATGGGCGAGCTCATCACCCAGCGGGGAATCGGCAACGGAATGTCGCTGCTGATCTTCGCCAGCGTGGTATCGAGCCTTCCGGCTCAGGGCTCCTTGGTGCAGGCCAACAATGGCAACCTGGCCCTTGCTGGTCTCATCGCGGTGATGATCATGCTGCTGGCGGCGATCGTGTTCGTGGAGCAGGGACAGCGTCGCATCCCGGTTCAGTTCGCCAAGCGAGTGGTCGGACGCCGCATGTACGGCGGCCAGAGCACCTACATCCCGCTGAAGGTCAACCAGTCGGGTGTCATCCCGATCATCTTCGCCAGCTCGGTTCTCTACCTGCCCAACCTTGCTGCTGCCGCCCTTCCCGATACCGGGTTCTGGGGCAGCGTTCAACGGTTCGTCGACGGCAACATCGCCGATCCGACAGCAGTGCTCTACTTGGTGTTCTTCGGCCTGCTAATTGTCGGATTCGCTTACTTCTACACCGCCATCAGTTTCGATCCGGCCAAGCAAGCCGACACGATCCGGAAGCAGGGTGGCTTCATTCCGGGAATCAGGCCAGGCCCGCAAACTGAGCGCTATCTGGCGAGAATCCTCACCCGCATCACGCTCCCTGGAGCATTGTTCATCGCTGCGGTCGCCTTGCTCCCGTCGATTCTGATCAACATGACACTCGACGGATCCGGTGGAACTGGCGGTGGCCATGGCGGTGGTGCCGGCGGCTTCGCATTCGGCGGTATCTCACTGCTGATCGCGGCCGGTGTGGCACTGGAGACGATGAAGCAGATCGACAGCCAGCTGCTGATGCGAAACTACGACGGGTTCCTGAGCTAGGCAACGCCGCGGGAATGCCGACAGTCTGTTGATCTGTCTGGTAGGGACAGGGACGCGTAGGGGAGAGGAATAGATCACATGCCAGCAGTTCGACTGGTGATCCTTGGCCGACAAGGATCCGGTAAGGGAACTCAATCTCTTCGTGTTGCCGACGCCTACGGCTGCGTTCATGTCTCCACTGGCGACGTGTTGCGTGCCGCGGTGTCCGAGGGCACCGAACTCGGGTTGAAGGCCGCGGCAGTAATGGAGTCGGGCGGACTCGTATCCGATGAGATCATGAACGGGATCGTGGCCGAACGCCTCGCCAAGCCCGATATCGGTGAACGGGGTGTTCTTCTCGACGGGTTTCCTCGCACCGCGGATCAGGCCGATGCGCTGGAACGGATCCTGGCCGATCTCGGACACAGCCTGTCGCTGGCCATCAACCTCGATGTGCCCGTCGATGAGGTCACCGATCGGATGATGGCCCGGGGTCGATCCGACGACACCGAAGAGGGGATCAGGCGCCGTCTGCAGCTGTACGAAGAGCAAACAGCGCCTCTGCTCGACTGGTTCGAGGAGCGAGATCTGTTGGCGACCATCGACGGTCTGGGCTCTGAGGACGTGGTCTTCGAGCGACTTCGGGTCGCTATTGAAGAATGTGTTGGTTGACGCGGCCTCAGCGGGTTGGTCGACCACTACGGGCCCGATAACGTAGTCGATCGGTCTGTTATCACAGGCCATCCCGCGTCCGGGGTATACCGGACGCCCGTAGGAGGTTCCACCCTGCCGAAGCCGAAAGAAGATGCGATCGTCCTGGAGGGGACTGTCACCGAGTCACTACCCAACGCAATGTTCAGGGTTGAGCTCGAAAACGGTCATCAGGTTCTGGCACACATAAGCGGGAAAATGCGTATGCACTACATCCGCATCCTGCCCGGAGATCGCGTACAGGTGGAGTTGACTCCTTACGACCTCGAACGAGGTCGCATCACATATCGCTACAAGTAGCCCGGCCGTCAGGCTGGAGAGCATACGGCCGTCGATCGGCCGGGAGAAAAATGAAGGTTCGACCAAGCGTCAAGAAAATCTGTGACAAGTGCAAGGTGATTCGTCGCCGCGGCAGGGTGATGGTTATCTGCGAAAACGCGCGTCACAAGCAGAGGCAGGGCTGAAATGGCACGTATCAGTGGGGTCGATATTCCCCGTGACAAGCAGGTGGGTATTTCCCTCACCTACATATTCGGCATCGGCCGCTCGACCGCGGTCAGTGTGTGCCGCGACACCGAGGTCAACGCCGGCACGAGGGTCCGCGATCTGACCGATGACGAGGTCGCTCGACTGCGCTCCTACATCGACGCGAATCTCGATGTCGAGGGCGACCTTCGTCGTGAGATCTCCCAGGACATCAAGCGCAAGATGGAGATTGGTTGCTATCAGGGGCTGCGCCATCGTCGCGGCCTTCCGGTGAGGGGCCAGCGCACCCACACCAATGCCCGTACTCGCAAGGGACCGAAGAAGACGGTTGCCGGTAAGAAGAAGGTCACCAAGTAATGGCCACTCCATCGCAGGGTGCTCGTCGCGCCCGCAAGCGTGAACGCAAGAACGTCACCCACGGCGTCGCTCACATCAAGAGCTCGTTCAACAACACGATCATCTCGATCGCCGACCAGCAGGGCAACATCCTCGCTTGGGCCTCGGCCGGCAACGTCGGTTTCAAGGGTTCGCGGAAGTCCACACCCTTCGCTGCTCAGATGGCAGCCGAGAGTGCCGCCCGTCGAGCCATGGAGCACGGTGTGCGCAAGGTCGATGTTCAGGTCAAGGGTCCGGGCTCGGGCCGCGAGACCGCGATCCGCTCTATCCAGAATGCGGGAATCGAAATCACCGGGATCAAGGACTGCACTCCGGTTCCCCATAATGGCTGCCGCCTCAACAAGCGGCGGAGGCTCTGATCATGTCGCGCTACACCGGACCAAAGGCGCGGGTTTCGCGTCGACTCGGCACCAACATCTGGGGAACCAAGGGCGAGACCATCGCTCTCGACAAGCGCCCCTATCCCCCCGGCGAACACGGTCGTTCCCGTCGGCGTGGATCGGTGTCGGAATACCTGATGCAGCTCCAAGAGAAGCAGAAGGCTCGTTTCTCCTACGGTCTCACCGAGCGTCAGTTCCGTAACTTGTTCGCCGAGGCCAGCCGCCGTCAGGGCGTCACCGGCGAAAACATGCTTCGGTATCTCGAGCTTCGCCTCGACAATGTCATCTACCGATGCGGTTGGGGAGCTACCCGCCCTCAGGCCCGTCAGTTCGTCAACCACGGCCACGTCAACGTCAACGGCCGTCGCGTCGACATTCCGAGCTACCGCGTCCGCAAGGGCGATGTCATCGAGCTTCGCACCAAGGTTCGCGATTCCGCGCCGGTGCAGTGGAACCTCGATGTGCTCGACCGTACCCCTCCGGCATGGCTGGAACAGGGTGAAGAATTTCAAATAATCGTACGTGAGCTTCCGCTCCGTGAGCAGATCGATATTCCTGTTCGCGAGCAGCTCATCGTCGAGCTCTACTCCAAGTAGCCAGGGGACCAAGTTGCTAACCATTCAGCGACCAACTGTTGAAGCTCTGGGCGAAGCCGAGGGCAATACTCAACGATTCGCGATCACGCCCCTGGAACCGGGCTTCGGTTTCTCCATGGGCAACTCGCTGCGCCGTACCTTGCTGTCGTCGATTCCCGGCGCAGCGGTCACACAGGTTCGGTTCGACGACGCGCTCCACGAGTTCGCCACCATCACAGGTGTGGCCGAGGACGTCACCGACATCATCTTGAACGTCAAGGACATCGTCCTCACCGTTCACAGCGATGAGCCGGTCACGTTGCGGCTCGATGCTCGCGGGCCCGCCGACGTCACAGCCGGCGACATCCACCCCCACCCCGATGTCGAGATCCAGAACACTGATCTGGTCATCGCGACTCTCAACGAAAAGGGTCGGCTCGCGCTCGACCTGACCGTTCAGAAGGGCCGCGGGTATGTGGCGGCCGAGAGCAACAAGACCGGTAGCACCATTGGTGTGATACCGATCGACTCGATCTACTCGCCCATTCGTCGCGTCTCCATCGAAGTGGAGTCAGCCGGCGTCGAGCAGGCCAGTGATTTCGACCGCCTCGTCATCGAGATCGAAACCGACGGAACCATCAGCCCGCGTGAGGCCCTCGCTTCGGCAGGTTCGACGCTGCGCACCCTGGTCCAGTTGGTCGAGGAGATGAGCGACGAGCCTCAGGGACTCGAACTCGGCGAGGCCATCCAGGTCGCAACCGGTGGCCCCGACATGGATCTCCCCATCGAGGATCTCGAACTTTCCGAACGCCCCCGCAACTGCCTCAAGCGCGCCCAGGTCAACAGCGTCGGCGAACTTCTCCAGAAGACCGAAGACGATCTTCTGGCCATCACCAACTTCGGCCAGAAGAGCCTCGATGAGGTCACCGCCAAGCTTGATGAGCGGGGACTCTCGCTCCGGAACCGAGACTGACATGCCCGCAACACCCCGCCGGGGACGCCGCTTCGGCGGTAGTTCCCAACACCAGAAGCTGATGATGGCCAACCTGGTTGCATCCCTGATCGCAGCCGAAGGCATCACCACCACCGAAGCCAAGGCCAAGGCCCTCCGGCCCGTCGCCGAGAAGATGATCACCAAGGCCCGCAAGGGCGGACTTCACAATCACCGTCACGTGGTGAAGTTCCTCGGCGATCGCGAGATGGCTTCAAAGCTCTTTGATGAGATCGGTCCCCGCTACGAGGATCGTCATGGCGGATACACCCGCATCATCAAGCTCGGCCCGCGCCCCGGCGACAACGCGCCGATGGCTCGCATCGAACTCGTCTGAACGAGATACGGCTCCCTCCACCTCCAGCACCCGGATTCGTCCGGGTGAGGATGAAGGTCGCGTACGACGGAGCGAAGTTTCACGGTTTTGCCTCCAATCCTGAGGCTGTCACCGTCGGTGGCACCCTCGAGGAGACACTCTCGGTGGTGTTGCGCCACGAAGTCAGCGTCACCTGTGCGGGACGAACCGACCGAGGGGTGCATGCCAAAGGTCAGGTCGTCAGCTTCGATGCCGACGCCGACCTATTCGACCCGGTGGCTCTGCGGCGCGCCGTCAATCGAATACTGAGACCGTCGGTGGTGGTTCGCGACATCGAAGCGACCTTGCCGACCTTCTCGGCTCGCCTTGCCTGCGTGGGACGGTCCTACCGATATCACATCCTCAACGCTCCGGTGCCCGATCCGATGCTCTCGCACATGGTCTGGCACGTTCACGAGCCCCTCGACATCGACGCCATGCAACTGGCGTGTGATCAGGTGCTCGGTTCCCACGACTTCACGACGTTCTGCAAGAGGAACAAGTCGCGTCCCCAGGAATCGATGGTTCGCACTGTGGAGCAAGCCGAATGGTCGGTTCGAGGCGATCTGGTTCGCTTCGACATACGGTCGAGTTCGTTCATCCATCAGATGGTGCGGAGCCTGACCGGAATGATGGTCGATATCGGGCGGGGCCGACGCCGGGCCGTCGAGATGGGCGAGGTGATCAAGGCCCGCGATCGACGGGCCGCGCCGTCGCCGGCCCCACCCCACGGTCTGGTGTTCATGAAGGCCCACTACTGAACTCTCCGGAGGCCCACCACTGGCGCCGACCGAAGATCAAGTGCGTCGCCGAATGAATCGCGAACAATGACCTCAGCGCGCTTGTTGTTCGGGGTGTGCGCCCCTAGCCTTGTCAGTCGGTCTTGGCGCCGTTCCGCGCCGACTCAGTTCTGCATTACGCGGGAGCGAAGCGTGTCTACCTACAGTCCAAAAGCCAGCGAAATCGTACGTGCATGGCATGTCATCGATGCCGAGAATCTCGTGCTCGGCCGTATGGCCACAGAGGTCGCCAACATCTTGCGGGGCAAGCACAAGCCCACCTACGCACCCCACATCGACACCGGCGATCATGTGATCATCATCAACGCCGAGAAGGTCGTTCTCACCAGTGGTAAGGCCGACCGCAAGTTGGTTCACCACCACACCGGCTACACCGGCGGTATCCGCACCGAGACCTACGCCCAGAAGCAGGCCCGCAAGCCTGAGCAGGCCGTCTACGACACCATTCGGGGCATGATCCCCAAGACCCGCCTCGGCCGGGCCCAGATCTTGAAGTTGAAGGTCTACGCCGGACCCACCCATCCCCATTCCGCCCAGCAGCCCCAGCCGCTGGAGATCGCTCACGCCCGTTGGCGTGCGCGCTCCTGACGAGGTTCGATCAAATGACCAATACTGCCATCCAGACAACCGGCCGCCGCAAGCGATCCGTTGCGAGAGTTCGCATGAGTCCGGGCACCGGCGTCGTGCAGGTCAACGGCCGACCGGTCGCTGAATACTTCCCGGCCCTCACCCAGCAGATGCACTCCCTCGAACCGCTCACCCTCACCGAGACGGCCGAGTCCTACGACATCGACGCCACCATTCATGGCGGTGGCCTCACCGGACAGTCCGGCGCTCTGCGTCTGGGCATTGCCCGTGGCCTGTTGGTTGTCGATCCGGAGTTCCGCGATTCGCTGAAGAAGGCCGGATTCCTCACCCGCGATCCTCGCAAGAAGGAATCCAAGAAGTACGGCCTCAAGAAGGCCCGCAAGGCGCCTCAGTACAGCAAGCGCTAGTTCGCTGCTGTTGGTGGGCGACGTCCTGCCGATGGTGATGTCGTGACATTACGATTCGGAACCGACGGAATGCGCGGCGACGCGCGTACCGAGTTGTCTCCGTTTCTCGTTGAGTCGCTGGCTCGTGCTGCGTCCGAGGTGTTGGGCGCTGACGGTTTCGCGGTCGCACGCGACACACGCGAATCCGGAAACGCGCTCGCCCAGGCCATCCACGCCGGAGTTGCGGCCTCGGGAGGACACTCGAGCGATCTCGGCGTGATCCCGACCCCTGCCGTTGCTCTCTGGTGCCGTGATCTCGGGGTACCCGGGGCAGTGGTGTCGGCATCTCACAACCCTTGGTACGACAACGGCGTGAAGTTCTTCGCTGCCGGCGGTCTCAAGCTTGATGACGAGACCCAAGCCGAAATCCAGCGGCGCTTCGATCGGTACCTGGCCGACGGCCCCAACGCTGCCGATACCCGACGAACCGCCGACCAACCCTCGCCGGTCGGTCACCACGAGGCAGCGGTGGTTCGTCACACGGCCCATGTCGTGGCGAGCCTTCAAGGCCGATCGCTCCAGGGCATGAAGCTGGTGGTCGATGTCGCCAACGGTGCAGCGACCACGGTCGCACACCAGACATTCGAAGCCCTCGGAGCCGAGGTCGAGGTCATGCACTGCCGACCCGACGGACGCAACATCAACGCCTCATGCGGATCGACTCACCCTGAGTCGCTGCAGCGGGCCGTGGTCGAAGCCGGAGCCGACGCCGGTATTGCCTTCGACGGCGACGCCGACCGACTCATCGCCGTTGACGAGTCTGGCGAGTTGGTGGACGGCGACCGAATCATCGCCATGTGCGCACTCGACCGCCATCAGCGGGGCGAACTGCAGGACGGCACCGTGGTCGTGACGGTGATGACGAACCTCGGGTTCCGACGCTCGATGAGTGCTGCCGGCATCGAGATCATCGAGACCGGTGTCGGCGACCGCTACGTATTGGAAGCACTCGACCGCCACGACCTGTCGCTGGGAGGCGAGCAGTCCGGTCATGTGATCTTCCGAGATCTGGCCACCACCGGCGACGGACTGCTGACCGCGGTTCAGGTTCTGGATGTGGCGAAACGCAGTGGCCGTTCGTTCGGAGAACTGGCCGCAGAATCGATGCACCGACTTCCCCAGATCCTGGTCAATGTCGAGATCGCACAACGGGCCGCCGACATTGATCATCAGATCGAACCGATAGTCGCTCCGTTCGTCGATCGTCTCGGTGGTCGGGGCCGCGTGCTGGTGAGGCCCTCGGGCACCGAACCTCTCGTGCGGGTGATGGTCGAAGCAGAAACCGATGCGGAAGCCGCCCAGCTGGCTCATGAGCTGGCCGCCGAAATCGCTTCTTCTCTTGGGTGACCGGCACCGGTTTGGTTCACGCCGCCGACCCCACCGGCAGACCTAGAATGACGTTCGTTCCCGATCGCCGGGGTACTGAGCAGACACTTCACGCCCGGAGGAACTCATGTGCGGGATAATCGCAGTCGTCCGGCGGCCATCGACCCGAGCGACCCCGACCCGAGCTGATGTCCTCGATCTTGTCGGCACCACGGCCATGCCATCCGGATCGGGAGACGACCTCACAGATTCGCTTCGCGAGGCCGCCGATCGTCTGGTCATCGCCGACTCGCTTCTGCGAGGCGTGCCGGGCCTGCGTCTGCTCACCGCAGAGCAGTCACTGACCGGGGAGATCAACGGCCACCTCGATCTCCTTCTGGAGTCGGTTGCAGCGATCGAGTCGACGCTCGATTCCGATCCCGAACTCGCCACTGCCGAGTTGGAGACCCACAACCGGGAACTGATCCGGCTCAAGGACGCCGCCTGGGCCATCCAGCGCGATCGGCTTCGTGCCGCCGAGTCGGTGGCAACGCTCTCCGGAGGAGCATCCGGTAGCGGTGCGCTCGAGGGCTTCCTATCGATACACCAAGCTCTCTCGGCTATAGACCGACTCGAGATACGAGGACGCGATTCGGCCGGGCTGCACCTGATGATCCACGATCACGCTCTCGACCTCGACGATCCCGAGACAAGGGCCGAGATCGAGCGACGAGATGGTGACGAGAACTTCGGGTCCGGCTCGGTGCGAGTGATCGACGGAGTGCTGAGCATCGTCCACAAGACAGCCGCCGAAATCGGTGAACTCGGCGACAACACCGCCGTGATCCGCACCGCACTGATGGGAGATCATCTCCTTCGGGCCGCCCTGGCCAACGACACGGCGCGCACCCTCGTGCTCGGCCACACCCGCTGGGCTTCGATCGGCATCATCTCCGAACCCAACGCCCATCCGCTCAACAGTGAGTTGATCGATCGCAATGGCCCCTATGTGGTCGGAAGTCTCAACGGCGATGTCGACAACTTCGTCGACCTGATCGCCGAGGACAATCTCTCGATTCCGGTGGCAATCACCACCGACGCCAAGGTCATCCCCAGCCTCATGAGCCTCCGGCTGGCCGAGGGGCACGAATCGGCCGAAGCCTTCCGGCGAACGGTGGCGACCTTCGAGGGCTCGGTGGCCATCGGTGCCTGCACTGCCGAAGCCCCCGACAAGCTCCAGTTGGCTCTACGGGGGAGTGGCCAGGCCATCTACGTGGGCCTGGCCGAAGACTGTTTCATCGTGGCGAGCGAGCCCTACGGGGTGGTCGAGGAGGCCTACCGCTTCGTCCGGATGGACGGCGAGACACCGGGGAATCCTCAGAATCCCAACGCCAGCCGGGGCCAGATCATCGAACTCGATGCCGAACTGGCCGGTGGACTCGATGGCGTGTTGCGACGTTCCTACGACGGGACCGATCTGCCGCTCGACGACAGCGACGTCGACACCGCCGAAATCACCACACGCGACATCGACCGCGGCGACAGTCCCCATTACCTGCTGAAGGAGATCGGGGAGGCCCCAGACTCCTTCCGTAAGACGCTTCGAGGGAAGCTGATCGAGGTCGACGGGCAGCCGAGTGTCTCGCTCGGACCCGAGATACTCCCCGACGATCTTCGCTCCGACATCCGTGAGGGTCGGATCGAAGAGGTTCTGGTGATCGGCCAGGGAACAGCGGCGGTAGCCGGCGAGAGTCTGGCCTCGGCGCTGTCGACGATGCTGCCCGATGGACGTCTCACGGCATCGGCGACACCGGCCACAGAGTTGTCGGGCTTCTCGCTGAGGCCCGACATGTCCGACACGTTGGTCGTGGCAATCAGCCAGTCGGGCACCACCACCGATACCAACCGGACTGTCGACCTGGTGAGGGCACGCGGCGCCAGAGTGGTGGCGATTGTCAATCGACGCAACAGCGATCTCACCGATCGATCCGACGGGGTGCTCTACACCTCCGACGGTCGAGATGTCGAGATGAGTGTGGCTTCCACGAAGGCGTTCTACTCACAGATTGCCGCCGGCCTGCTTCTGTCGGTCGGCATCGCAGATCTCGTGGCGCCATCCGAAGGGGCGTCCGAACGTCGCAGCCTGCTCGAAGGCATTCGCGAGCTTCCGGCAGCCATGGAACAGGTGATAGCCCGCCGCGACCTGATCGGTGAGGCCGCTCGCCGATTTGGCCCATCGAGGCGCTACTGGGCGCTCGTGGGCAACGGCGCCAACTACATCGCGGCTCGAGAGGTCCGGATCAAGCTGTCGGAGCTTTGCTACAAGTCGATCGCGTGCGATGCCACCGAGGACAAGAAGCACATCGACTTGTCGTCGGAGCCGCTGATCCTGGTTTGTGCGGCCGGACTGACTGGCTCCACTGCCGACGATGTCGCCAAGGAGGTTGCGATCTTCCGTGCCCACAAAGCCGCACCGATCGTGATCGCCGACGAAGGTCAACGCCGTTTCGATGAGGCCCTGGCGGTGATTCCGGTTCCCGCGGTCGACCCCAGGCTCGGTTTCGTGCTCTCGGCCATGGCTGGTCATCTCTTCGGATACGAAGTAGCGATGGCGATCGACGCCCAGGCCCAGCCGCTGCGGGAGGCAAGGAGCGCGATCGAGACGGTGGCCACGCCGGCCGATGTCACCGGTCAGCAGGCGTTGGCCAGCGTGATGCCGACCCTTGATGAGGTCGGAACGATCTTCTTCGAGGGGCTCCGAAGTGGGGCATACAACGGACATCTGGAGGCCTCTTCAGCGGTCAGGCTGGCATCGCTGTTCAGGTTTGCTCTTGGTTCGGTGCCGCTCGAGGCCTACCAGATCGAATATGGCAAGGTCGGCACGCCGGCAGTTGTGCTCGACGATCTGCTCGGGGCCCTCACCCTCGCCATCGAGGAACTGACCCGCCCGATCGACGCCATCAAGCATCAGGCCAAGACGGTGACGGTAGGGATCTCCCGCTCCGACGAGACGCTCCTCGAGGTTCCGCTGGCTCGAGCCGTACTCGACGCGGGGGCTCCACGCGATCGCCTTTCGTACGCCTCGCTTCGAACCCTGGCAGATCTCGACCCGGCGGTGGCCGAAGTGGTCGGACACACCCGCTACAAGGTCGAGGGCCTCGACGAGTCGGGACCCGGTTCCCCCACGGCTGTCGTGGTCGACCGAGGGGGCGTCTCTCGCGAGATTCCATCGCGAACCGACGAATCCCCGGTACTCCGCGGCACCAAACACCAGGTGGCTCTCGAGAGGCGGGTCTTCGTGGCCCGCGGTCGGGCCGATGGTCGGTCTGTTGTGATAGTCCCAGAGCTGCGCGACAACGTCACGACCGGTCTGACGCTGCTTCAGGTTCGGTTTGCCGATTCGCTCAGTGCCGCCGGCGCCCGTGGTGTTCTCCAGGGCTATCGAAACCGCTACTCGGCGCTCAGCGATGCGGTCAACGAAACCGAACCGTCGTTCCTTGAGGAACTGCTCGAAGAACAGGACGTGGCCGATCTGCTCACCCTGCCGATCAACGACCTGGCCGACAGGTGGCGCACGACCTGACCGGGTGTCGGGGGTAGGGTCCGAGCGTGCTGGGAATCGGAACGGACCTCGTCGACATCGATCGTTTCCGTGAGGTGCTGAGCCGCACACCTGGGGTTGCCGACCGTATGTTCCGTCCCGGTGAGCGGGCCTATGCCGATGCCGCAGCCGACCCGACCGCGCGGTTGGCTGTCAGGTTCGCGGCCAAGGAGGCCACACTCAAATCGTTCGGGGTCGGGCTCGGAGCCATGCGAATGTTCGATATCGAGGTGATCAAAAACGACGATGGCCGACCCGAGATCCTGCTCCATGGTGATGCGGCCGAGTTCGCCGCTGAGCGAGGTGCCGTTCGGTTGCTGTGCTCGCTGAGCCACACCGACACCATGGCCCAAGCAGTTGTGGTGGCAATGTCGTCATGATTGCCATCGTCACCCCCGACGAAATGGCTGCGGTTGATGCGGCAGCGCCTGAGCCTGTCGAGGAACTGATCGAGCGAGCCGGCCGTGCCGTTGCCCGCGTTGCGGTCGACATGATGGGGGGCACCTACGGGCGTCGTGTCGTTGTCGTGGCGGGCCCGGGCAACAACGGGGCCGACGGGCGGGTTGCGGCGCGTCATCTCCAACGCCGTGGTGTGCGGTGCGTCGTGCTGGCGCCGGACTCCGCTCCAGAGATGCTTCCGCCGGCCGATCTGGTCGTGGATGCCGCGTTCGGTACGGGCCTGCGTCGCCCCTTCTCGTTTCCTTCAGTCGAGCCGGGCACTCCGGTACTCGCCGTCGACATCCCATCGGGAGTCGATGGTCTGACCGGTGAGGCATTTGGCTCCCCGGCGCCCGCCGATGTGACCATCACCTTCGAGGCACTGAAACCTGGCCTGTTGATCGAACCCGGCCGGTCGCTCGCCGGGAAGGTCGAGATCTCCGACATTGGTCTCGATGTGGGGGAGGTGAGCGCCCACCTGGTCGACCGGGCCGCGGTGGCATCGTGGATTCCGACGGTTCGCCCCGACGGCCACAAGTGGACCGCCGCCACGCGAATCATCGCCGGAAGCCCGGGGATGACCGGAGCAGCCCACCTTGCGGCGCGAGCGGCCCAGAGGACAGGGGCGGGCTACGTGCAGCTCGGCACTCCCGGACTCGACGACGATCCGACCGCTCCGACCGAGGCGGTCGGACTCCGACTCCCGGCGCGCGAATGGGGAGTCCAAGCTCTCGATGGCCTCAGCAGGTTTGGTTCGCTGTTGGTCGGGCCCGGAATCGAGACCGGCCTGGACGATGATCTGGGCAACTGGCTCGGCGCCGCCGAAACGCTCACCTCGATGTCCACCCCAATGGTGTTCGATGGCGGCGCACTCACTCATTCGGTGCTCTCGGTTCTCACCGCCCGCACCGGGCTCACCGTGATCACCCCTCACGATGGCGAGTGGAAGAGGATCGGTGGCTCGCTCGAACCCGACCGGGTTGCAGCAACGCGCGACTTCGCGGCAACCCACGGTTTGGTCGTCTTGAGAAAGGGACCCAGCACGATCGTGGCCGAGCCCGACGGTCGGGTTCTCGTTGTGGCCAATGGACCCAGCCATCTGGCGACAGCCGGAACCGGTGACGTGTTGGCCGGAATGACGGCCGCGCTGTTGGCTCGGGGGGTCGAGGCGCTCCAGGCGGCAGCCTCGGCAGCCTTCATACACGGCGAGGCCGCACTGCTGGCTGGGCCGGGGATGATCGCCGGCGACCTGATCGATCTCATACCGTCCGCCATCCCCACACGGGAGACACGACCATGACCGGCGCCTCAGCCCGGATAGATCTCTCGGCGATCAGACACAACGTCGCACTGTTTGCCGGCATGGCGACCGGCGCCCGGATCTGCGCGGTCGTGAAAGCCGATGGATACGGCCATGGTGCCGCAGCGGTGGCTGGTGCCGCCGTCGAGGCCGGAGCCACTTGGCTGGCGGTGGCCACGATCGAAGAGGCGATCGAGATCGCCCAATCCGACATCGCCGGCGACGTTCCCGTGATGATCCTGTCGGAACGTCCCGCTGCGGAACTGCGATCCGGCTGGTCGGAGCTGCCGGGATCGAAGCGCCTGATGGTCGCCAGCGAATGGGGAGCCCGACTCATCGATTCGCTGGCCGACGATCCCGTGCCGGTCCACATCAAGGTCGACACGGGCATGCACCGTGTTGGTGTCGCCCCGGGCGATGCCGTGGCGTTGGCCGGCCTGATTTCGAGTCTGCCGGGTCTCGTTCTCGAGGGGGTCTGCACTCACTTTGCCGTGGCCGACGATCCGGATGATCCCTTCACCGACATCCAGGTCCAGAGGTTCGATTCGGTTCTGGCCGACCTTGCCGCAGCGGGGCACCATCTCGAGATCGTGCACATGGCCAACTCGGCGGCCGCCATCACCAGGCCCGACACCCACCGCGACCTGGTGCGCCTCGGCATCTCCATGTACGGCGCGGCAGCGCTGCGGACGAGGCGATCACCCGTCGAGGTTCGTCCGGCCATGAGCCTCACCTCGTCGATCACCGCGCTCCATGGGATCGAGGCCGGTGAGAGCGTCTCCTACGGCCGCAGGTGGTTCGCCGAGACCGCGACCACGATCGCCACTCTCCCACTCGGCTACGCCGACGGCATCAGCCGATCGAGCGCGGCCACCGGCGTCGAGGTCCTCATCGGCGGACGTCGATGCCCGATGGTCGGTGTCGTCACCATGGACCAAACCATGGTGGTGGTCGGCGACACGTCATTGGCAGACGTAGGGGACGAAGTGGTCCTGATCGGGAGACAGGGCGATCAGGAGATCACCGTCGACGAGATAGCGGGACGGCTGGGAACGATCGGCTATGAGGTACTGGTTGGTCTGGGCCATCGGATGTCCCGCACGGTGGTGCCGTGAGCGAGTCCCTCGACGTGCTGCTGGTCAGCCCGTGGTCGGGGGGATCTCATCTGGCTTGGGCGCAGGGTTGGCAGCGAAGCAGTCGCCACCGAATTCACCTGCTCTCCCACGAGTCGGGCGCGTGGCGGTGGCGGATGCGTGGCGCTGCGGTCACCCTGGCTGAGGCCACCGGCGATTGGGTCCGAGAACATGGCCGACCTGACGCGATCGTGGCGACCGACATGCTTGATCTCGGCTCCTATCTCGGTCTTGCCCGAGGGATGACGTCCGATGTTCCTGCCGCGGTCTACATGCACGAGAACCAACTCAACTACCCGCGACAGGTTGGTGAACCGCTCGACCAGGGTCTGGCCTGGACAACCTGGCGGAGCCTGGTGGTGGCCGACGCGGTCTGGTTCAATTCCGAGTTTCACCGCGCCCAGCTGCTGGATTCGCTGCCGGAGTTTCTTGGGCAGGTGCCCGACCACGATCACACCCACCTGATCGACACCGTGGCGGAGCGAAGCAGTGTCGTGCCGGTCGGAGTCGACGTGGCGGGCATCCGAAGCCGCGTCGCTGGATCCACCGCTGAATCCACCTCCGAATCCACCTCTGAGGCGGCGGGTCCGCTGGTGTTGTCGAACCATCGATGGCACCACGACAAGGATGTCGGAGCGATTCTGCGAGCACTGATCCGACTATCCGATCGGGGTGTGTCATTCAGGGTTGCAAGTGTCGGCGACGAC
>JAJCXW010000045.1 GCA_029263235.1 Acidimicrobiales bacterium | reverse complement strand
GACGAGGTCGGACTGCTGGTGGAGAACTACGTGGAAGTCAATCCCGATGGGGTGCGCGGGCTTCTGTCGGCTCTGAATTTGGCGCCGGCCGAACGGGTCGAAACGGAAGACTCAGCGGCGGTCTACGACCTGGCCATGTATCGGGCAACAGGAAGCGCTCATCTGGCCGAACTCTTCTGCCGGGAGTTTCGCCCAGCCCGCTGATATCGAATCGATCCGCTAGCCTCCAAGCCGTGATCGACTCCCGCAAAAAGTCTCGGCTCGCACTCTGGGCCGGCCTCATGGCCCTGGTCCTGATTGCCGCCGCGTGTAGCTCAAGCAACGACCCGAATTCCTGGACCGAAGCCGGCGAAACCGACCAGGTTCGAACCAACTTCGTCTTGGCCTGTCAGACAGCCAACGAAGGTGTCGACCAGTTGAGCCAGAACCAGGCCGCGAGCTACTGCACCCAGACCTTCGAGGCCCTGGTGGACTACTACGGCGGAGAGATCACGCCAGGGGGGACCTTGCAGGACTCGTCCACCGCCGTTGTGGGTCGCGATTTCGAAGCCTTCCTTCAGCTCGACAAGGACCTTCGTTCCGACCCGACGAGTATTCCGCCGGCGATCACCGAGATCCTGAGCGGAATCATCGAGTCGGTCACATCGGGATGAGTTCGCTCCCGTCGCCGGACCGATGAGCGAGTCGACTCAACTCGGGGAGCTCTACGGCCGCGAGTCGCGTGCCCTTCAGGACCAGTTCGACAGTCGACGACTGGCCGACCGCCTGGCGGAGATCACGCTCAACGACCGACTCGACGACAACCTTCGAGGGTTCATCGAGTCCACCTCCTCGTTCTATCTGGCGACCGTCGACTCCGACGGCTTCCCCGACGTGTCTCACAAGGGTGGCGATCCAGGTTTCGTCGTGTGCCTCGACGACCGCACGATTCTGATCCCGAGCTTCGACGGCAATGGCATGTTCCGCAGCCTCGGCAACATCATCAACAATGGTCGCGTCGCCATGTTGTTCGTAAGCTTCGGCCCCGAGGCCCAGCGCTGGCGGGTGCAGGGCCACGCAGTTGTTCACACCTCAGGCCCGGCCGTCGAGCGTGTTCATGGTGCCGAGGCCGTTATCGAGGTCACCGTCGGCCGGACCTTTCCCAACTGCCCGAGATACCTGCCCGACCCAGCCACGGGAGCGTTGTCAGCCGACATGCCGCGCCCCGGCACGGAGCCGCCGGTGGCTGAGTGGAAGACATGGGAGATGTTCAGCGAGGTACTTCCCGAGAGCTGATCCGCGAGCGGCTCACGGCCACCGCGGTCGACTACGTTGCGCACATGACCACCAAGCCCGTTGTGTTGCCCGCGTTCGACGTCGGGTTCGTTCGTAGTCAGTTCCCGGCGTTCGGCCATCACGAGACCGGTCGCTGGGCTCACCTCGAGAACGCCGGTGGTAGCTACGTCCCACGGCAGGTGATCGACCTGGTGACGGATCTGTTCAGCAACCACAAGACCCAGCCGAGCTGGAATTTCGCTCCGTCACGGAGGGCCACAGAAGCGATTGATCGATCGCGGGGCCTGATGGCGGCCACCTTCAACGCGCATCCCGACGAGATCCATTTCGGCCCGTCCACCTCTCAGAACACCTACGTCCTGGCGAGATCGTTGCGCCATGGCTGGAACGACGGCGATGAGGTGATCGTCACCAATCAGGATCACGAAGCCAACATCGGGTCTTGGCGTCGGTTGGCCGAGACCGGAATGGTGGTGAAGGAGTGGTCGGTCGACCCTGCCAAAGGGATGCTCGACATCGCGGATCTGGAGTCTCTGATCACGGATCGGACCCGACTCGTGGCACTGACCCACGCCTCGAACGTGGCGGCGACGGTGAACCCCATCGGGAAGGTCGCCGAGTTGGTGCACGCCGCCGGGGGACTGGTCGTGATCGACGGGGTGTCCTACGCCCCTCACTATCCGATCGACGTGAAGGCGCTCGATTGCGACGTCTATCTCTACAGCGCCTACAAGACCTACGGACCACACGTCGGGATGATGTACACGAAGCGAAGCGTCCTCGAATCGGCCCACCACGAGGGTCACTTCTTCAATGAGTCACATCTCTCGACCCGACTGACCCCGGCCGGCCCCGATCACGTCGAGGTTGGTGCCTGTGGCGGAGTCGTCGACTACTACAACACGGTGCACGACCATCACTTCGGTGGCGGAGGGTCGCAGACGCAGGTCGAGCGGATCTCCGATGTATTCGGTCTGTTCGGTGCCCACGAACAGGTCCTCATGACACCGCTGGTCGAGTTCCTCACCGGCCGCGACGACGTGCATCTCGTCGGAAGTCGGTCAACCGATCACGCGAGGCGTGCCCCGACCATTGCCTTCCACAGCGGCAAGGTCTCGTCGGCCCAGATCTACGAAGCGCTGATTGCCGCCGAGGTCTCCTGTGGATACGGACACTTCTACGCCCATCGACTTGTGACCGCGCTCGGGCTCGATCCCGACGACGGTGTGGTGCGTCTGTCGATGGTGCACTACAACATGCTCGACGATGTCGAGCGAGCACTCGTCGTTCTCGACAAGATTCTCTGACTGCAGCCCTCTGAGGGTCGGCCTCTGCTCAGGGCCGGTCGCCGAACTCCGGAGACTCGGTTCGGGTGCGTTTGAGCTCCCAGAAACCGTCGACGTTCATCATGGTGATCAAGGCGTCCCACATGGCGAGGGAATCCTCGGTGGGGGGAACCCGGGTGATGACCGGCCCGAAGTATCCCTGTTTCACGCCGTTGCGGTTTTCGACCGCGATGATCGGAGTACCCACGTTGTCGCCGGTGAGCTCCAGGCCCGCGTCCATTCGAGTTCGGATTTCGTCGTCCCAATCCTCGTTGTCGAACGCTTCGGCGTGCTGTGGGTCGGCCCCGATGGCCTCCACGACCTCCAATGCAGTGAAGTCGCGTGACTGGTCGTGGTGGATTCGGCGGCCGCACTCCCAGTAGAAGTCGAAGGCGGCTTCGTTGCCGTCGGCGTCGCGTATCGATTCCATCACCCTCAGCAATCGATGCGTGAAGTACACGGCCTCGTAGTGCTCGGAGTCCACATCGGGTTGGTTCTTGAAGAACAAACTGATGGGTTGCCATGTGATGTGGAGCCCTCGGGCGGGCATTACTTCGTCGACGACCCAACGGGCCGTCACCCAACACCATGGTCAAATGGGATCTACCCAGAATTCAACTTCAGTTGCTGTTTCGGTCACAGCTCATTCAACCCCGGGACCTGGTGGGTATTCCAACTCGGGCGGCTCCCTGAGCCCATTCAGGCCAGCGCTCTCGGCTCTTCTGAGCGAGACGATGGAGCAGTGCTATCGCACCGGGGTCGTCGTCGCCGGGTCGGGTTTCTAGCACGCCGTCGGCGACCATCGCGTCGATCACGGCCCGGCCCAGTTCGGTGCGGATGATCGTGAGCGTCCAGTCGGTCTCGTTTCCGATACCTCCGGTGGAGATGTCGGCGTGTTCGGCCGCGAAATCAGGGCAGTGGAGGCAGCCGGTGCGAGTCCAGGCGTGGCATTCCTTCAGGTTGATCTCGTGGTAGCCGCCGTCCTTCGTCCAGATCTGAAAGACGCCCTTGATGTTCATCTTGGCGATGTTGTCTCTCTTCAGTCCGTACTTGACCTCGAACAGTTCGTCGAACAAGGCGTCGTCGAACGACTTGGAGCACAGCAACCCGATGTTGAGCTTGATCGGCTTGGAGACCTTTCCGATCTTGCGGTGCCACATGACCGGAGCCACCGATGTCTGACAGCTCATTCCTACGAGGGCGAGCCGATCGAGTCCTTTCTCGCGGGCTTCGCCGTAGGCCATGGTGTTGGCGGAGTAGGTGTATCGGCTTCCCGCCCCGCTGAGCACCTCTTCGCGGTTGGCGGCCACCATCGGATGGGCCTTCCATCCCGGAGTCCCATCGGGAAGAGTCTCGACCCCGCTGGTGAGAGCGCCGTCGATGATGTCGTTCTCGAGGCACCAGATGAGGATCGCCGAGACCAAGCCTCCGTCCTGTCCGGTCTCGTAGACGAAGTCATCGGAGGCTCGAGTGAGCAGAATGTCGGAGTAGATGCCGGCCATCTCGTCGGACTCGCGCTCACGGGCATGGAGATGCCGGTCGGCCTCGGGTTCCCACATCCTGAACCGGGGACACGCCCGTGTGCACGACGTGCAGCCTTTCTGGCCGTGGACGCAATCGTCGGTTCCGAGTTCTTCCTCGAGATGGAACGGCCGGTAGGCGCCCGGTTCGTGTTCGTATCCGATGACGTCGTGGGGGCACGAGATCACACAGCCTGCGCAACCAGTGCAGAGACCGCTGGTGATGACCTCGGTGTGGAGTTCCTTCCATTGGTGGGTCCAGCGCTCCTTCTTCACTGCTGGAGCGGGCGTCTCGAACGTCGTCATGGGGCGAAGCTAGCCCGGCGACGTCGCCTTGGCTCGCAGGGACCGCCTACCCTGATTGTCCGATCACCGAGAAGGATGGACATGCTCTGGGTTGTCATTGCTGAAGACCGTGCCGGGGCCGGAAACCTTCGTGGCGACAATCGCGGCGCTCACATCGACTGGCTGACGGCGTCCGGCGATCACGTCGTGAGGGCTGGGCCGTTCACCACCGATGATGGTTCGGCCATGACCGGATCGATGCTGGTGGTCGACTTCCCCGATCGCAGTGCCGTCGAGGAGTGGGCCGGATGCGACCCCTACGCGATCGCCGGCCTGTTCGAATCGGTGACCATCAAGGCTTGGAAGGAAGTGATCAAGCCCGACTGATGGTCAGTACGACCCGATGTCGATCGGAGCGTCCCACGCGGGGATGGTTCCGGTCTCGGGGTCGTAGCTCTGGAGCCACATCGGCATCCATGAGGGATCGGCGAGGTCGCTCGGGTGGTGGCCGGGCATGGCGGTCAACGCCATCGTCGGAAGTGCGTCGAATGTGAACCTGATGCCCCATGACACGAGCCGTATCCATGTCAACGGGTTGAAGATCCGGCGGGTCTTCCAGAGCTGAGTGATCGTGCCGAGCAGGATGAACCAGGTCAGCAGAATGAAGGCTGTCGTCATGGCGCCGACGTAGCGCAGGCGTTTGCCGTCGACGTGCTGCCAGACATCGAACGCCACATTCTTGTGTTCGACTTCTTCGGCCAGATGCCAGAGGAAGAGGGTCGACGGAAGGGTGTCGGCTCCGGCGAAGAACTCGCGCCTGTTGGACTCGAGCCAGCGGGCCGCGGCGAAGGCAACCGCTTCGAAGCCGGCAGCGAAGGCCACATTGAACTCGCGCGAACGGCGACGCCGCAGCCAGCGGTAGCTGATGGCCAACCATCGTTCGATCCGTTTCAACGCGGGATGCTCGGCGGTGACCAGGTCGTTGAATCGCCGGTGGTGGCGATAGTGGCCGCGCTCCTGGGCAATGTAGGCCCGGGCTTGTTCGGCCAACTCAGGCGCTGTGTCGCTGTCGATGTCGTCGAGGACGGCCCGCACCGAAGCAATGACGTAGGGCTCGCCGTAGGGCATTCCGAGCGACAGGGCGTTGCATGCCGCTGAGAACTCGGGCTTGGAGCGGTGCCACTCCGGCAGCGTGTCGTCGGGCCACTCGAATTGGATCGCCCGGAAGGGAACAGCCGGGTCGGCCGGGGGGCGTTCAATCGCCGTGGTTGGCTGCATCCTCTACGTATCGGCAGATTCGGTCGCCGGTTCAGTCGAGCCGTTTCTCGAACCAGGTATCGCACTCCGTGCCGTTGTCACAGACGTCGGTGATGGTGAAACCACAGCTCTCGTAGAGAGTGATGGCATCGGTCCAGCTCGAAGCGGTTTCGAGGACCACTCGCTTCATGCCCCAGCGGGATGCCGTGCCGAGAAGTTCGGCAACCATGGCACGCGCCAAGCCACGGCGACGGCAATCGCCTCGGACCGACATCCGAACTATTTTGGCGGTGGACGCTTCGATGGGAACGCATGTCCCGGTGGCGGCAATCCCGATGTCGTCGCGTAGGACGATTGTGCGGCCCTGGCCGTAGGTGTCGGCGATGTCGTCGAGATCGCGGTTGAGAGAGTCGTCTGCTCTGCCCCACCGGTCGAGCAGGCCGGCCAGTATCAGTGCTCGTACCTCGGTCTGGTCGGAGGGGGTGAAGTCCTCGAATCGGACGGTGGGGGATGGCTCCTGTGGGCCACTTGGTGTCATTGCGGGCTCTCACTGTGGGCGAAGCGGTAGTGGTAGCGATGAGCCTCGCACATTCCGGCCTTCGAGTAGAGCTGCCGGGCTGGGCCATTGGAGTCCATCACCTGGAGCCAGATTCGATCGGCACCGTGGTGGCGACCATGTTCGGCCAGGCTCCGCAGCACCGCTTGGGCCACTCCGGTTCGGCGTGCTTCTGGAACCGTATTCATGGCAGTGATACCCATCCAGCGGCCGTCAAAGGTCGCTCTGCCCCCACCGAGCGTGTTTTCTTTCGGTCCCTTGACGGTCAGGAAGATCTGCGGAAGTGCTGTTGATGTCATCTCGAGCACCCGATTGGGTTGACCAACTAGCTGCTCGAACTCATGGCTCGGACTTCTTCCGATGGCCATGGTCGTGGCTTCACCTGCCGACGTTCCGGGATCGATCGTGAGGTCGTCCATCGCCATGGTCATGACGATGGCGCCGGGGACCTCGACGTAGCCACGCCGATCGAGCTCAGCGGTGAGATCCGTGGATGCGCCGGAGAAGATCTGGAACCCGGGTCGAAGCTGGAGTGATTCGTACCACCGTTCGATCTTGTCGACGGCGTCCGATGTCGGCAGGGCCGGTCGGCCGGTTGGCCACACTGTGTTGGCTCGCCCGGTTGCCCCGCGATCGCCACGCAGTTGCCAGTCGCCGAGACGGCGCCGGGTGCGGCCGGGCATCGAACGGTCGCTCAGCCCCTCGAGTTGTTCACGCAGCGCGTCACCCATATCGCAAGTCTCCTCCCAACACCCCAAAACGCCACATCATCCGAAATCAGGGGGCTGAGGCCACACGGAGTGTGGCCTCAGCCCCCTGATTTCGGGGTGGTTCGGGGTGGTTCGGGGTGTTGGGGGTTAGTCGCCGGTGGTGGCGTCGATCGACTCGCGGATCAGGTCGGCGTGGCCGCAGTGTCGGGCGTACTCCTCGATCATGTGGACGAGAATCCATCGAAGATTCCACCTCACCCCGTCGTCTCTGGACAGGGCCGTGAGTTGGTTGAGCGATTCCGAGGCGGCCACCGCCGAACGGCTCCTTCCGACGGATGTGTCGAACTGGTCGACGAGCTCATCGTGAGTCAGTTGCGAGGCCGTGTGGAACTCCCAATCCGGGTCGTCGTCCCACGACACGCTGACCCACGGTTCGAGCTCGTCGTTGCCGGCGAACCGATGGTCGAACCAGTGATCCTCCACGAGTGCCATATGAAACAGCAGGCCCCCGAGGGTCATGTCGGACGGCGGAAGTGGGATGGCAAGTTGATCGTCGCTCAAGCCCCAGGTCTTGCGCACGAGAACGACGCGGTAGTAGTCGAGCATCTCCAGAAGAGTCGTGGGCTCATCGGCCGAACGGGCCAGGTCCGGTCTCTCGGGAGGATCGGTGGGGTTCGAAGGCATCGCCGGACTCTAGAACGAAGCCGCGATGGGTGCTGACGGTTACGCTGGCGAACGTCATGATCCTGAAGCACTTTCGGCCGCGTCGATCTGTGTCGAGAACAAACCCTTGGGGCCGGGTGGGTTTTGGCGCGAGCGTTCTTCTTCTCATTCTCACGGTCGGTGTCATCGGCTACCGGATTCTCGGTCTCGACCTCTTCGACGCCTTCTACCAGACCACCATCACGGTCACCACGGTCGGGTTCGCCGAGGTCGGACCCGCCGACGAGATCGACCGCACCTATCGAGCCTTCACCCTGTTCCTGGTCTTCTTCGGGGTGGGCGGCGTCCTCTACACACTCGGCATGATCATGGAGGCGTTTCTCGAGGGCAGCCTCACCGACGACCGCCGGCAACACAAGGAGCAACGAGTGATCGAACACATGCATGGCCACGTGGTGGTCGCCGGCGCCGGGCGGGTCGGTTCGGCCATCACCGAGTACGCAGTGCGTCACGACTCCGAGGTGGTGGTGATCGACCGGGAACGCCCCGAGCACATCGGAGTCCCGGTGGTGGTCGGTGAGGCCACCGACGAAGATTCGCTTCACCGCGCCGGAATCACACGGGCCCGTACTCTGATCGCCGCCCTCAACTCCGACGCCGACAACGTCTATGTGACCCTCACCGCTCGGGCCCTCAATCCTGATCTGTTCATCGTGGTTCGCACCAACCGACAGGCTGACGAACCAAAGTTCCGTAGGGCCGGCGCCGACCGTGTGGTCAACCCCCACGAGATCGGGGGATCACGAATGGGCGCGGTCGCGATGCATCCCAACGTGGCCGAGTTCATGGACGAGGTGCTCCACGACGAGACCCATGATGTGGCGCTCGAGGAAGTGACGGTGAGCTACGATTCTCAAGTGGTCGGCTCGACTGCCGGCGACATGCTGGAGTCGTTGTCCCAACGGCCGTTGTTGGTAGCCATACGCGACCCCGAGTCGCAGTATCTGTCGAATCCGCCCCCCGAAACCATCATTCGGCCCGGGCATGTCCTGATCATCCTCGGATCTTCACAGGAGATCGCCACACTCGCGTCGTCGGTCCACCACTGACGCCGTGTTCGGTTTCGCGGACGGCTCCTGCGACACCCACGTTCACTTCTACGATCGTCGGTGGCAGGCCGCGGCCGGCGCAGTACTGCGGCCACCGGATGCTTCGGTGGACGAGTATCGCCAGGTCCAGGAGGCGTTGGGCCTCACCCGGGTAGTGGTGGTTCAGCCGACCACCTACGGACTCGACAATGGCCTTCAGCTCGTCGCCATGAAGGCTCTGGGGTCCCAGGCCCGCGGGGTCATGGTTGTCGACGAGGGAGTCGCCACCACCGAACTGGAGCGAATGTCGGCCCTCGGCGTCCGTGGAGCCCGATTCCACATGCTCCCGGGCGGAGCTGTGCCCTGGAGTCAACTGCCGACGGTGGCCGCCAGAGTCGCCGAACTCGGTTGGCACATCCAACTCCAACTTGATGGCCGCGAGTTGACCGACTGTCTCGACACGTTGCTCAGCCTTCCGGGTGACCTGGTGATCGATCACGTGGGACGATTCATGCCTCCTGTGACCTCCGAACATCGCAGCTTTCGGGCCCTGCGGAGCTTGGTCGAGACCGGGCGATGCTGGGTGAAGCTGTCGGCGCCGTACGAGTCTTCGATCGAAGGCCCACCCGACTACCCAGATGTGGCGGTGTTGGCCAGCGCTCTGGTTGCTCAGGCCCCGGAACGGATGCTGTGGGCGAGCAACTGGCCCCATCCCGGACACGACGACAAACCCCAGCCCGAATCGCTGGCCGCGCTCGGGTTCGAATGGGCCGGCGACGAAGCGACGATGAACCGCATACTCGTCGACAATCCGGCTGAGCTATACGGCTTCTGAGTCTGTTGCCAAAGACTCCCTCGGCTCAGGCGCAGCCCTCGATCCATTCCACCTGGGGAACACGGCCGGCCCGGTAGCCGGTGACCACCTGTCCGTCGGTCTCGAACACGACCCTGAAGTCGGTGAGGTTCTCGGCGGTGGGAGTGAGCGTGAGGTAGTTGCCGTCGACGTATTGATGGGGCGACACCGTTATGACATCCGGGAACAGGGTCTTGATCTCATCCTCGGTGCTGCCGATCTGGGCGCCCGATGCGGTGGAGGTGGAACCCGAGAAGACGTCGACACGAGCGATCACCCCGTCGATGAGCATGAACCCGACCCCGTCGAATCCGTCGACTCGTGCGAAACCGCAACCTGGGCTCGCTGCGGGAGCCGAGTCGGTCGGCGCGATCATCGCCAATCCGGCGGCGGCGGTGGCTTCCTCGACGGTCATGCCTACCCGGACCGGCCCGAGCCCACCGGTGGTGATGGTGGCGGCGGTGGTGAGCAGCGGATCGCCGACGTCGGCCAGGGCGATCGACCCTCGCGCCACTTCCTCGGCTCCGAATCGGAGGATCTGAAGATCCGACACCACCTGAAGGTCGGGAGGATCGGCGAATGCGATCTCTTCGCTGTGGTCGCGGTAGCGAACGGTGACGGCGCCAGATTCCGGGTCGGATGCCACGCTGTCGATCGCTATCCGGTCTCCCAGCAGCACGGCGTTGGTGACGAGATGCTGTTCGGAGTCGGCGAACACTCCGTAGGCGTAATAGAACACGCCGGTTGCGCCGTTGCTCACCGAGAGAATCGCGACGGCATCATCGATGTCGTCGCCGTCGAGGTTGGCCGGGATCGCCTCCGCAACCTCCACCACGAGGGCGGCGGCGGAGCCATCGACTGCTTCTTCGGCCGAACCATCGGTGAGCGTGATGAATCCGGTGGCTGAGCCCTCGACCGGATAGGTGGTCCAGCGGACGAGGTCGAGAGCAGATCCAATGGTGTCGGGGACGGTTGTGGGAGTCGAGTCGGATGCAACGGTTGTGGTGGCATCGACCGCATCGGTGGAGGCCGCTGATTCGTCGTCGGGCGACGTGTCGACCGCGTAGTAGACGAGGGCTCCACCGATCAGCGCTCCGATGATCGTCGCGAACAAGAGCCACGCAGGACTTGGCCGTGACGGTCGGTCGGCTGGGATGCCGGTCCATTCCTGTGGCTGCTGCTCGAAGACGTCCATGTATCACCTCTGTTGCGGCTGAGCCCATGGTAGGGGACCGGTGCAATTCGGACGGGACTCTCAGTTGCGGCGGGCGAATTCGATTGAACCCGAGGATCTACAGAATCGCGACAAAGGAGAATTCCAGGACACCGTTGGTGCTGAGTCCGCCGTCGGTGATGGTGTATCCGATTCCCACGTTGATTGTTTGTCCAATCTGATCTGGCGGGAATTCCACCGCGAACTCGACCTCGGTTGTGCCGCGGTAGACCTCGGACCCGGCCGATACGAACGAACAGTTCGTTACACACGAGGGGCTGCCTGTGAGAGTGACTGCCGCCCCCTCGGGGTCGTAGTCGTTGGACAGCACGTCGAAATGGAGCACCATTCCGTCGTATGCGCTCTCGTACGAGTGTGTGTCGGTGACGGCGACCGGCGGTGAGTTCGCAGCCGAGGTCGAGGTCGAGGTCGAGGTCTGGGTCGGATCAGGAACCGGATCGGGGTCAGGTTCTGGGGCCGGCGATGGTGGCGGGGTTGGCGTGGGTGTGTCGACCTTGGTCGTTGCGTCAACTCCATCACAATCCTGGTCGATCCCATCGTCGGGCTTGTCGATCGCATCGGGGTTCACGGCCGGATTGGTGTCGTCGCAGTCGGCGCCGTGGGGAGACGGATAGTGGCCATCGGAGTCCCCGTCGGGAATCACCTCACCGAATTCCTGGCTGGAACCTGGGGGGACCGCGACGGAGGGTTGATCTGGCACCACGATCACGCCATCGCGGGTGACCACGAACCTGGTCTCCGAATCCTCCGGTGGGGTTCCAGCCGGAAAGACGATTGACCCTCCCACGACTCGGCCGATCTCTCCCGACGGGAGACCCACATCGCGCTCGAAGTGGCTCAGCGCGACCGAACCGGCATCGGTAGAGATGTTCGATGTGTACGACATGGCCCATGGGCAGCGGGAATTGAACTCGATCGAGTCTTCGACGATCGGGGGTGAGATCTGACCCAGAAGCTCGCCCAAGGCCTCGTTGGAGATCGGCCCCAGGTCCTGGATCATTCGGGTCTGGGTGATGAGTTGGGCGATCTGCTTGTTCGGAATCGGCTCCAGACCACCGTCGTCGTTCTGGATGTGGGCCTGGGTCGGCCTCGTGACGTAGGACGTGCTGCCGGTCAAACTGAATCGGGACACGGATCGCTCAGGTCTGGCAACCGGCGGTGGGTCAACGAGAAGCCCACCTGATCCGAGGTTGGATTCCAGCTGCTGGAGATCGACACCGGTCAGGGCACCTCCGGTCGCTTCCAGTATGGGGATGATGGTCGACGGATCGAGCCCGGAAGGGTTCGTTGCAACGTCGCTGGACGGCTGCATTGACAGCCGTGTCGCATACTGGTTGAGATCACCGATGGCGATCGGCTCGATCTCGTTGCCTATGGCAAGCAAAGCGACGGGGCCCTGCGATGAGGCTGTGATCGCATAGTTGATGTATCGATCGCTGTCACCGATCTGAATGAATCCGCCAGGGATGAAGCCCAAGTCGAACAGCAGGGATGCGGGAAGTGCTGATGCGGGTAGTGCCGATGCGGGTAAGGCGGAGGCGGGTAGTGCTGAGGAGGGTAGTGCGGAGGCGGGGAGTGCTGAGGCGGGTAAGGCGGATGCGGGTAGTGCTGATGCGGGTAAGGCGGAGTCGAACAGCAGGGATGCGGGTAGTGCTGATGCGGGTAGTGCTGATGCGGGTAAGGCGGAGGCGGGTAGTGCGTAGGTCAGTCCGTTGAGGTTCAGGAACAGAGCGCTCTCGGTGCGCTCGGTCCCCTTGGTTTTGGCCCAGGAATGAACAGCGTCGTAGATCCCTCCGTCGACACCAGCGATTGAGATCAGCCCGCCGGCGGCGAACCCGGCCTCGTACAGCACGCTTGCCGGCAGCGCGAATTCGAGGGTCCCATTCGAGGGGATGGCCGATGCCGGCAAGGCGTTGGAGGGCAGAGCCTTGAAGATGTGACGGAGTCTTGTCGCCGAAGGAGGCGACTCGGGTCGGGATTCCAGAGGAATCGCGTTGGACGGTATGGCGTTGGAGGGAATCGCGAACGTGAGCCCCGCGACCTTCGTCAACGCGGAGGGTTTTCCGTCCGCCAAAGCCCAGCTGAACAAGACGCGCGTCGTGATGCCGTTGCCGCCGTCGAACGACATGACACCCCCCGCCGGCATTCCCCAGTCGGCGACGATGCTCGCCGGCAGAGCATTGGAAGGTATGGCGTTGGATGGGATCCCGTTGGAGGGTATGGCGTTGGAAGGAATCGCATTGGAGGGAATCGAATCCGCTTCCGGGAGAACGTTGGAAGGAATTGCGTTGGACGGGATGGCGTTGGAAGGAATCGCGTAGACCAGACCGTTGGCTTTCACGAGGGCGGTGGGATCGCCGTCGACCTGCCCCCACTTGACTCCAACGCCGTAGGTCACCCCGGTCTCGAACCTCACCATGAGGCAATCAGTAGTGGGCCTGGGGGTCTGGAATGAAGTTGCGATGCCGAGGACGGCGACAGAGGTGGCCACCAAGGGCCCGATCAATGTGGAGCCGAGCCAACCGGAGGCGCTATCCAGCAGTCCCATTCGTCATTCCCGGCTGGAAGAGAGCATCGCCAGTAGACCCCCGGCTCCAATAGCGAAGCAGCCGACGCCGATGAATCCCCAGAGTCTGTTCGACTGGCCGGACTCGTCGAGGTATCGGAGCCACTGGGTCATCACCAGGACAGGAAGGATCATTGCCACCGTGCCAGCCATTCGACGCAGCCAGTCGGTGGCCGGGCTGATCGAGCCGAGCAGAATGGCCGTCGCCAAACCGATCACGACCCAAAACAGAGAAACCCCGCCGCTGGCAGCATCGACGTCGTACAGGAACCGCACAGGTATGTCCGACGGAATTGCTCGCACCGAGGGACTCGCTATCCACGGCAGAGCGGCTGATCCTGCGACCAAGATGATGGCCGTCCAGAGGTTGGCGGTCGGTGCTCGGAACCACCGAGAGCGAGTCGGAGCGGACTCGACACCCAGCGGTGGTGGCATCGTGGGCGCTGGGGGCACGGCAACGGGTTCGGCCAGCAACATCCCATGATCGGACTCCAGATCCGATGACTCTGATACCGGTTCAACCACAATCCCACCCCAAGTCACTCAGGACGGCGCCTCTGTACAGATGTGTCACTACTGGACGAGACCTCGAAGCGCCAAGTTCGGCGACATCACAATTCGCGACAAGCCGCTACACCGAGTGGTGACCAGTTCGGTCTCGGCCGCTGTGTGTCAGGCACGCGCCGTCCGCTTCCTCAACGCCGACCGTTGAGGCCCCCTCAGCCGGGCGCGGCCAGATGCTCGGCGAAGAAGGCGAGCATGCGCTCCCAGCTGTCTTCAGCGGCGGTCTCTTCGTGACCAGCGTGAAGTGGGCTCAGCGGTGCCACAATCGCTGTCAGTCCTTCGTACTCACTCATGAAGCTGTGACCCGCTTCTGGGTAGGTGACGACATCGTGGGTGACTCCGAGTACCTCAAGGCGTTTCGCCAGCTGGTCGCCCCCCTTGCCGAAGATGCGGTCCTTACCGCCGTAGCCGCCCACCACCGGGCAAATGCCTTCGAGCTCGTCGGGCACGTCTCCGTAGAAGGCGGCGGCCGCGTTCACCCCGGACTGTCGCCCGAGCAGAAGGGCGAAGCCGCCACCCATACAGAATCCGGCGACACCGATTCGCGAACCGTCGACCTCGGGTCGTAGTGCCAGCGACGATCGGGCGGCTTCCAAGGCCGCCAGGGCTCGTCCGCCGCCTTGGTGGTAGGCGCGGATGGTGCGAGCGATACAGATCGGCTTGGGGCCGAGGCCATCGAACAGATTCGGGGCCAGGGCCGCGTAGCCCGAGTCGGCGAAGCGGCGCGTGATGCGACGAATGTCGTCGGTGAGGCCCAACAACTCATGGACGACAATCACTCCGGGTCCGGCGACCGATCCTTCGGCGGAGGCGTGATCGGGGAGAGCAAGGGAGGCGCGCATCGTGGTGTCGCCCAAGGGAATCTGAATGGTCTCATCCGTGGCCACGGCCGATGCTACAACGACACCGGTCCTGGCCTGCACAAATGTGCTGGTCAGGACCGGTGTCGTTGTAGCGCCCTCGGGGCGACTCGAACGCCCGCACACGGCTCCGGAGGCCGATGCTCTATCCGCTGAGCTACGAGGGCTCGCCCCATGGGGGCAGCGGCCAGACTACCGCGCCGGTGTGCAGCCTCACCCGGTCGAGCACGAAATGGACCCGAGTCTCGGCAATGGCCGACGGTAGGCTCCCTCCTTCGCCAAGTCGTCGCTGCTGAGGCCAACAATGGACATCCGCGAGCATCTCCGATCTGCACTTCGTGCCGCCCTGTCCGGGGTCGGAGTCGACCCGCTCCCCGACGAGATCGCCCTCGAACGTCCGGCCCGCCGCGAACATGGCGACTGGTCGTCCAACGTTGCGTTGGCGATCTCGAAGTCGCTGGGCAAGAACCCGCGCGAGGTGGGGATGCAGCTCGTCGAATCGATCTCCGTCGACCTGCCCGACCATGTCGAGTCGGTCGAGATCGCCGGCCCGGGTTTCGTCAACTTCAGACTCTCCGACACGTGGCTCTACGACGTGTTGGCCGATGTGATCAGCGGTGGCACTGCCGAATACGCGAGCCCCGATCTCGGTCACGGAGACTCCGTGAACGTCGAGTTCGTATCGGCCAACCCAAACAAGCCGATTCATGCCGGTCACGGACGCGGTGCCTGCTACGGCGACAGTCTGGCTCGGCTCCGTGAGCGCTGTGGCTACGACGTCACCCGCGAGTTCTACCTCAACGACCGCGGTGTCCAGATGCAACGGTTCGCTGAGTCTCTGGCAGCTCGCAAGCTCGGAGAAGAGCCCCCCGAGGACGGTTACCACGGTGAATATGTGACGCGTTGGGCCGCCGAAATGCCCGACGACGCCGATCCGTTCGAGTGGGGATACGCAAGGGCACTCGCGAGCCATCGCGAGACGCTCGGGAAGCTCGGTATCGAATTCGACAGTTGGTTCAGCGAGCGTTCGATGATCGCCAGCGGCGCCATCGACGAGACCCTGGCCGACCTCAACGCCCGCGACGCTGTGTTCGAACACGACGACGCCACTTGGCTTCGCAGCACCGATCACGGCGACGACAAGGATCGCGTGATCATCAGGAGCG
>JAJCXW010000044.1 GCA_029263235.1 Acidimicrobiales bacterium | reverse complement strand
GGCGCCCGCCGAGGCGAGCTCGTGGCGCTACGAGACAACGACATCAACCTCGATACCGCCGAACTCGTCATATCGAGGGCGCTCACTCGGTCCGTCGGCACCGGCCCGACACGAGGCCAGTCAGTCCCGGGCCTCACTGGCATCGTCGAGAAGGACACCAAGACGCACGCAGCGCGCCGCCTCGCTCTCGACCCGGCCACCGTCACCTTGCTGCGGGCCCATCGCCGGATGTTGGCCGAACGGGCCCTAGCGATCGGCGTCAGCTTCGACCTTGAGCAACACCGATGGTTCACCGACGACCCTGCCGGCCAGATCCCGTGGCGACCAGAACAAGTCAACAGGTGGTGGTCCACAGCACGCACAGCCGCCGGCCTCGACCACGTCCGCCTCCACGACCTCAGGCACTTCGCCGCCACCCAAGCCCTCGCCGCCGGCGTCGACGTCCGCACCGTCGCCGGCCGACTCGGCCACGCCAACGCATCGATGACCCTCGACCGGTACTCGCATGTGATCCCCGCCGCTGACCGGGCCGCAGCCGACATCCTCGGCGACATCGTGAGTGGGTAGAAGACACCGTCGGGCGCCACCGGTACACCGGTGACATGTGCAATAGTGAATTGCCGATCTAGCTAAGCGCCGTTAGTATGTGCGCTCGCTCAAGTGGCGGTATTCCCGGGCCGATAGGAGACGATGATGGGACCAGTCATCGATCGAGACGTTGTCTTGCAAGACAACGACAATGAGATGGGCGCTGTCGCGTCGCCGGGGGTGTCGCGTGAGCGGCTGATCGCCCACATCGAACGACTCCAGAGCGACCCGGAGTTCCAGGCCCGAGTGGCGGAGACAGCGGCTGCGGTCGCCTCGGGTGAACCACAGGAAGAGATCTCTCTTGCTGAGGTGCGGCAAATACTCAAGATCGTCGCCTGACCGGCCCCGTCAGCGTCCTACCTCAGTGCAACCTCTCAGGGGAACGTCCAGAAGAGTCCTTGACGGTGTTGCTGCGGATGAATCGTTCTCGTGGGATGACCGGTGGCTGATCACACAGGCCATCGATCACATCTGTCTCGATGTTGAGACGGCAGATCTCAAGATGGGTCCGCCCCGTCTCGGGGTTCGACGGCTGATATTTGAAATCCCAGACACACAGCCGCCGATAGCCATTACGTTCGAGTTCTACAGGCCTGAGTTGTACCCGGAAGGCACCTCGGGTATCTACATCCAGGACATCTCCCGCATCGCCTGACTGTCCGGATTCTGATAGTCCATCGTCGGCTGCTACCGTCGATGCATGACAGTGGCGGTGATGGTCAAGGTGTTCGACGGTGTGGTGCTCGCAGCTGATTCGGCGGCCACCCTGCGCCTTCCGAATGGTGACGCTCAGGTGTGGACCAATGCCAATAAGGTCTTCCAGCTTCACAAGGGCCTGCCACTTGGGGCAATGACCTGGGGCGAAGGTCAATTGGCTGGCGCTAGCATCTCGAGCCACGCCAAGGAGCTTCGGCGCCGTCTTACTGGCACTGATGGAGCGAACCCAGACTGGGAACTCGACGCTGATGACTACACAATCGAGGCCGTCGCAGATCGCCTCGCTGAGTTCATCGGACCGATGTTCGACAATGAAGAGTCATTTCGAGGTGGCAATCCGCCTGGACCGCTCGGCTTCCTTGTCGCTGGCTATTCGTCGGGATCGCACCGCGCCGAGGCTCGACGGATTGAATTCCGGCATCAAGAGTCGCCGCAAGTGTGGGAATTCGCCGGAGAAGACGACTTTGGCTGGGCGGCGTTCGCCCAGCCGAGCGCAACGGAACGGTTGTTCAATGGCATCGAGGACCAGCTCGTAGACGACCTCGCCGGCGATCTCGCTCCGGTAAGAATCGACATCTTGAAGCAGAAGTACCTTCGACAACCCGCCGTGCCAGCGATGCCCTTCGCTGACACCCTTGACTTGGCACGGTTTCTTGTCGATGTAACAATTGGATACACCCGATTCGTACCCGGATCTGACACAGTTGGAGGGCCGGTCGACATCGCAGCCATCACCGATCACGAAGGCTTCAAGTGGGTAGAGCGCAAGCACTACTACACCCGAAAGTTGAACAGGGAGGACCAGCAGCTATGACCAAGAAACGATCAAGTTCGTTCAATGGCGACCCAGGCACGCCTCGCCCAGTCCAAGACCCGGGGTCGTCCACGTCGAGCTTCACTAAGGTGAAGGACCCGTACGCCAAGAAGAGCTCCAACTCGACCGACAAGTAACACTGCTGGAGCATCCATGGCTTCGGACGAAGGGTCGCCTGATGGACCACGACGACACTCCCATAGCCCACTACGAGGCCCATCGCGCTGAGCAGGAGTCCCTGCAGGAGCGGGATGCTGATGTGCGTCTCAGCGTGCTAGATGCCTTCGCCCACGTCGAATCGGAGTTGATCGCCGTCGGCGTCCTCTACCTCGGCGGCGAGAGTTTGGCGATGTGGGAAGCGGTCCAGCAGTGCATCGGCCACCGGGGTGGACTCGACCTCACGCTGGATCTGATGCGGGTTGCGTTGCCGCTCCACGGCGTGGGCGACGGTGTACCCGAGAAGCTCGCCGACATCGCTGCGCTTCGGGAACTCCGCAACCTCATCGCTCACGGCCGAGTATCGATCTGGCAGGCCAACGATCCCTATGTTGAGGATGGTCGTGCTGGCCGTCAGATCTTGGATCGCGCCAAGAAGGGCGGACTGCAGTCCTGGAAGCGAATCGACTTTGACGACGCCGAGGAGATGGTCACAGCTGCACGGGAGGCCGTGGATTCTCTGTCGCGAACCCTTGCCGCGGTGACTCGCGGAAACGTCGGAACGCATGGTCTCATCTACGGCCCGGATGGCCCCAAACCGGTGTGAGTGCTCCTGCAGCTCACGATCGTGGAGAGAGATACGTCGGCGTCGCAGGGCTGCTAGCGCTCCTGGTGGATCGGTTTCTGGTCGACCGGTAGCTTGAGCAGTGTGATCTACTTGGCAATAGCGGCCGTGGCCGTTCCCTTCGCTGGCGTACTTGTCGCTGTCGCCCGCTTTGTGTCTGACCGGAAGTCACGGCGCAGCGATGACGATCGGGCGGCCGAACGGCGCGCCGAAGAGTTGGACCGCAAGAACTCGCTGCCGGCGGCGATCCTCGAGGTTTACCGATCATCGGATGCCTACTCGGGCAGCTACCTCAAGGTGATCAACACCGGGCTCGGCTCAGCCACCGACATCAGCGTCAAGTTTGATGGCGATTCCGAGGTGAGACTGGTCGGCGACGGCGGCTCGGGTGCGAAGAGTCTGATCGATCTAGAGCCAGGTCACCAGACTTCGATGATGACCTCAGCAACGTCCGACGATGACCGGATCAAGTTCACGCTGTACTGGGAAGACCCAGCACACAGCCACCCGAAGGAAATCGACCACCGGCTGGGAGAGCTACCGGCCGAGGAGCGGACGACTGACGCGATCCTGCCTGGGAAATTCCGGCTCCGCCCTCGCCCAAAGCCACACGGGATCTGACCGGCCCCGGATGGGTATTGTGTCGTCATGGCTTCTGAAGAGTGGTTGTCGACCAAGACTGCTGCCGGCCTGCTCGGCATCACAACACGAACCCTCTACCGGTTCATCGACCAAGGCCACCTACCCGCCTACAAATTCGGCCGCGTGATCCGCCTCAAAACGGTCGATGTTGAGACGTTCATCGAAACGATCCGCGTGCTACCAGGCGACCTGAAACATCTCTACCCGCCAGGCGACAACTAGACCAACGGTGCGGAGGGTGTTGACCTCGACCGAAACCGGTGGGAACCTCGCACTGGACTCTCCGGGAAACCGGAGAGATCGGGGAGGCGTGGCAGAGCGGCCGAACGCAGCGGGCTCCAACCCCGTAGTGCCTTGTAAGCACCGTGGGTTCGAATCCCACCGCCTCCGCCAAGACGCAGAAGAGGGAGCCCCGGAGGACTCCCTCTTCACACACTTTGGGCTAGTCCCCTTGTTGTGTGCCGGCGGTTCCAAATCCCGTCGACCAAGCAGACCGCGCATTCGTGCCTTGTAAGCACCCTTAGTATCGGCCAACCCGCCGAATTCTGCAACACTTTCTTGACACTGGCCAACAGCCAGGCGACCTGAAACACCTCTACCCGCCAGGCGACAACTAGACCAACGGTGCGGCGTCAGAGGTTGTTGATGGGCCCGCACGTGGCCGCTCGCCAACCCTCGACGTCGAATGTCATCTGGATCACCACGAGATCCATGATCAGATAGATGTCGCCGTCAAGCAGAATCTCCGGGGCGACACGGGCCAGCGTCGTGTTGAAGGTGCCGACCTTGATGTCGCCAGCGACTCTCCGGCTGGCTTGGTCAGCATCAAGGCTGTTGAACTCAGCCAACCGGCTCATTGCTTCGCTGGACTCAGCCTCGAAATCTTCCCTCGAGTACCCGCTCCGACACTGCACGGTCAGATACCCGTAGGCGACATCCCAATCACCGCGATAGGCGGCGTCAATGTATTCCCGCGCAGCATCGATGAGAGCTTCCTCGGTTGGTGCCGGCGGCACCGTCTCACCACCACACGCACCTGCCAGCAACACAACGGTCATCGCTGCACCTACGAGTCGCTTCATGAATCCGCCTTTCTGTCGCACCAGAACTCCTCCCGGATTGTTTCACACCGCTGGTCGGGCATCTCTTCCACAGCCCCGCCGAATGAATGTCAGACCACGCGTCTACGTTCGAGGCATTGGTCGGAGCGGGTGGGTGCCGGCCGGTGGGGAGCATGGGTTAGATGGAGTCACGTACTCGGCAGATTCTTGAGATGATCGACGACTTGGGCGAGGCTTGGTCTGAGTTCATCGACCGATTCGATGAGGCCTTCGGCGGTGATCAACAGGATCTTCTGGTCTCTGACGGCCAGGTCGTCTTGGGTGGCGAGGGCGCTGATGGTGTCGGCGAACCGGCTGATCTTCGTGTGGAGCTCGTCGGATGCCAACACGGCCATGCCGATCGAGTCGTTGGCGACATCGAAGTCGGAATCCAACAGGGTGTCGACCGAGACCTCGAGCTTGGCGGCGATCCGCTGAAGCGTGGAGGCGCCGGGTGAGACGCCGCTCAGCCACCGGTGAGCGGTCGACTGATGGACGCCGAACTCTCGTCCAACGTCATCTTCTGTCAAGTCATGCTTGCCCATCCACTCCCGTAGCGAGCTCGCTAGCCGTGTGCCCATGACCAGAGCATAGATAAACCGGTATCCGTTTTACGGATTGCTTGTACTTACGGGCATGTAATCCTTGACGGCAGATAATCCCTATGCGCATAATGCCCGCATGACGAACGAGGATGTCGAGCGGATCATCAGAATCACCTGGGGCGGAACGATCAAGCAACTCCGCCTCAAGCAAGACCTCCGCCAGACCGAGTTCGCCCAACTCTTCGACCCGCCCGTCTCTCAGTCAACGGTGGCCAGATGGGAGAGGGGAGCGGCCGAACCAAGTATCCGACACAAGCTCGAGATGGGCCGCATCTTCGGCATGCCAACAGGAGTCCTCTTCCCGCTGATGGACGCTGCGGCATGACACCTCTCGCTGTGACGGTGGACGAAGAGGCGTTGGCTGAGATTGTGCGGTCTGCGGTTGTGGCTGAGATCGATGCCCGTGATTTGACGGGTGATCTTGCTGTGAGTGTGCAGCGTGCGGCGGTGTTGTTGGATTGTTCGGCGCACACGATCCGCCGGCTTGTCGGTGGGGGAGTGTTGCCGACGGTCCCGGAGATGGGGAACCGGGTTCTGATCCCGATGGTCGCGTTGAAAGCCCACGCGATGGCCGGCGCGTCGCCCGGACATGCGCTGAGAGAAGCGTCATGACCGTGCTGTTCGCCACCACCAATGGCCTGTCGTTCACGTTGCCGTTCATCTTTCTGGTGTCTCTTGGTGGACTGCTCGGCGTGTGGGTGCATGTGAATGAGCGGGCCGCTGAGTCGGAGTTCGAACTCGAGTTCGGTCCGGACTGGCATGAACCCGACGCCGATATGGCGGGTGTGGGCCGGCCTTGGGATTGGGCGACAGACGAC
>JAJCXW010000043.1 GCA_029263235.1 Acidimicrobiales bacterium | reverse complement strand
CGATCTTGTTGACATCGACCGGCTCGAGGTTGCCGTTGCGCTTGCGCACCCTCATCTGGGTGGCTGGTGTGGCCTCAACGGAGGTGTTGTCGACTGCTGCCAGTTGGTCTTCGGTGATCGCCACGCGTGCCTCTCCATGGTCGGGCGTTACCTGATAGGGCGAGCGCTGCCCGACGTGTCGCTCACCCACCCCCGAGATCACCCTCTTGATCCCGATGACGGGAACGTTCGATCTCTGTGGGTCCGTAATTACAGCCGCGTAATTACACCGGCGTCAATAGGCGAGGCCAAGAACTTTCGAAATTCTGCCGATTTCTTTGCGTCCGAAGGTCAGCAGTCGCGACAGAGACGAGCCGTTACGGCCTCAGCGGCTCGCCGCCCCGACAGCAATGCGCCGTCGATCGAGGCGTTCTGTCGGTGATCGCCGGCGACGAACAACCCGCTGGTCAGACGCACCGACTGGTGGGGGTCGATCCCCACCGGCTGAGCAGGCAAGGCTCGCTCGATCCGATCGACCCGAACTGTTTCCCAATCGGAGACGACATCGCCGTACCAGTCGACGAGCGCCGAACGCATCTCCCGCTCGGAATCACCGAAATGAGGAGTCGAAGCGGCGATGAGAGCCCGGTCGTCGCTCGAGTACTGATCCGACACCTGAGACATGATCGCCAGATGGTTGATCAGGCCGTCCTCGCCGTTGAGAACGATCATCGGTCGTCGAGAAGGGGCCTCCGGTGCAGCCAGCCACCAGGTGGCGACTCCGGCCGAACCGCGATCCTCGATCTCGTCTTTGGAAAGAGCAGAGGCATCGGCGGCATCGGTTGCGATGATCACAGCAGCGGCGTCAACGCGAGACGAATCCACGATCACGTGATCCTTGGCGACGTGCTCCACCTCGGTAGAGCACTGGACAGTGCCAGCAGGCAGGCCGGCCTCCAGTTGCTTGGCTATCTCCCCCATGCCCAACGCCGGAACCGCGGCATCGCCCAAGCTCAACACCGAGTAGATGAACTCGAGGTAGCGACTCGAGAAGCCCAGTGTGGGGTCGAGGGTGATGGCGGTGAACAACGGAACCAAGAACGTCTCGATCATCCGCGACGAGAACCCGACCTCGGTAAGTCGGGCCCGAGCGGTGGTCTCTCGGCGATTGAACAACTCGTCGATGTCGCATGAACGAACCTGCCGCCGGAAACGCAGAACGGCCAGCTTGTCGCGAGTTGTTCCGATCGGAGCCTTGATCGACGAGAAGACGTCGCCCGGGCATCGGATCGGGTCGCTGACCCGGTGGAACCCGTCGTTGAGACGAATCAGGGCACCGGGCTCGAACCTACGAAGATCGAGCGCGTCAAGGTCGAGCACCCGAGAAGCTTCGGGGTAGGCCGTGAGCAGAATCTGAAACCCGCGATCGAGTCGAAACCCATCGACGATGTCGGTCTGGACCCGTCCGCCCGACGTCGACGAGCGTTCGTACACCACCGGCTCATGGCCCTTTTCGCGGAGTCTCCGCGCGGCCGCGAGCCCGGCTAGTCCGGCTCCGACGATCACGACATCGTGGTTGGTCACGGCTTGACCGCGTTCCCCTGAATCACGGTGCTCCACGGTATCTGCACCGTGATCAATGGACGACTGCCACCGTGCTCTCGGAGACGATCAGATGATCAGACGAACTTCCGGATCAGGCGTTCCTTGAAGTTCGTGTACGGCGGATACAGGAACTTCGGATCGGGGGTCGACTTCTTGCGTAACACCGACCGCATGTTGGAGAAGGTGTCGAAGCCGGACTGTCCGTGATATCGGCCCATCCCCGATGCGCCCACGCCCCCGAACGGGAGGTCGGGGGGAAGCAACTGCTGCACCACATGGTTGACGCAGGATCCACCGGAGGTTGTCCTCGAGATCAGCGAATCGGCCGCCGCGGAGTCGTCGGCGAACACATAGAGGGCCAGTGGCTTGTCGCGACCGTTGATGAACTCGACCGCTTCGGTGGTCGACCCGACCGTCAACACCGGAAGAACCGGCCCGAAGATCTCCTCGGTCCTCAGATCGGAGTCGGTCTCTGGGTCGACGACCACGGTCGGCTCCACGTAGCGCGCCTCGGCATCGACTTCGCCACCCGTGGCCACCACACCGCCATGGTCGGCCAGCAACCCTTCCAGACGGCGAGCGTGACGATCGGTGACGATGCGGGCGTAGTCGGCGGTGCCGCGCGGGTCGCCACCGGAGAACTCGGCGAACGCAGCAGTGATCGACTCGACGAGCTGGTCGCGCTTGGCCTCGGTGACCAACACGTAGTCGGGGGCCACACAGGTCTGTCCGGCGTTGAGCCACTTCCCCCATGCCAACCGCCGGCCGGCGACTTCGATGTTGGCCGAGTCGTCGATGATGACGGGGCTCTTGCCGCCGAGCTCGAGCGTCACAGGGGTGAGATGACGAGCCGCGGCCTGATAGACGATCCGGCCGACCTGGGTGGAACCGGTGAAGAAGATGTGGTCGAACTTCTGCTCGAGGAGTTCGGTGGATGCCGACACGTCGCCCTCGATCACAGCGATGGCTTCCGGATCGCAGTATCTGGGGATCAACTCGGCGAGTGCGGCCGAGGTGGCCGGTGCCAGTTCAGATGGCTTGGCCACCACGGCATTGCCGGCGGACAGGGCTGCGGCCATCGGACCCAGGAGCAGCTGGATTGGATAGTTCCAAGGAGCAATGACCAGTGCCACACCCAGCGGCTCGGGGTGTACATAGCCCCGACCCGGGCGCGAGGCCAGAGGAAGCGAGACCTTGCGGGGCTTGGCCCATTTCGGGCTGAGCTTGGCCATGTTGGCGATCTCACCGGAGGTCACCGCGATGTCGGACACGTATCCCTCGATGGCGGGCTTGCCTACGTCGGAGGCGAGTGCTTCGGAGAAACGCTTCTCCTCCTGGCGAAGCATGCGTACGAGACCCTGGAGTTGCTCGACCCGCCAGTCGACAGGCCGGGTCCGGCCACTGTCGAAGACCGCCCTGACGCGGTCGACGGAGGCCGCGATTCCGCTCACGCCGGGCTGGTCGGGGGCGGGGGAGTTTCCAAGCGAACGTGGTTCTTCGGTGATGGCCATTGGACCAGCTTGCCAGAACCGGGAGTCTTTGGCCCCACGCGTGTCCGCCGCACCGGTGGGGGGTTATTGTCGCCGACATGGAGATACAAGTACGTCACAACCCGTCGTTCTCGGTCGCCCGTGCCTTGCTGGGCCCGGGAGAGTCCATCCGAGCGGAGTCTGGAGCGATGATGGCCATGGCTGCCGACACCGATCTCGATGCCAAGATCGAAGGCGGACTGGTCAAGGGCCTCAAGCGCAGTGTGCTCGGCGGCGAGTCGCTGTTCATCACCACGGCCACTGCCGGCGCCAGCGGTGGATGGATCGATCTGGCCCCCTCATTGCCGGGCGATGTCACCGTCGTAGCCGTCACCCCCGACAACCCTTTGATGATCCAGAGGGGATCGTTCCTGTGCGCCGAGCAGGGAGTCGAGATCGACACCAAGTGGGGCGGCATGAAGAACCTGATCGGTGGTGAGGGAGGGTTTCTCCTGAGGGCCACGGGCAGCGGCGAGGTTGTGTTGTCGACCTACGGCGCTCTCGATCGGTTCGATCTCCAGGCCGGCCAGCAGGTGATTGTCGACACCAACCACATGGTGGCGTTCTCCGAGAGCGTCACCATGGAGCTTCGGAAGGCTTCCTCGTCGGCCATGAAGTCGATGAAGAGCGGCGAGGGCCTGGTTTTCGTATTCACCGGCCCCGGCGAGTTGATGATGCAGTCACGCAACCCCGACGACATCGTCCGCTACGTAGTAGCCAACATGCCCGGCAGCCGCAACTAACCCCAAGACCCACCGAAACCACCAAAACCCACCGAAACCGCCGAAATCTGTGGTGGTGGGGGGGGGGGCGTTTGTGGGACCGCCACCACGAGGGTGGGGGAGGGGGGGGGGGGGGGGGGGGGGGGGTGGGGGT
>JAJCXW010000042.1 GCA_029263235.1 Acidimicrobiales bacterium | reverse complement strand
GCGGACGCCAGGCCAGCCGACACCGGCAGCGCAGCGGCTGCTCCCAGTGCGAGCATGACGATCAGTGCTCGGTAACGCCGTCGCATCGGCTTCCCCTTTGTCGACTTTGAGTGTTAGGCCCAGACAATAGTGGGTCTGACTACCATCTGCCCATGACGGTCACCGAGGTCTCGAAGGCGAAGGGTTTGTTGGCAGCGGCCAGTTCGGTCACGGTATTGACCGGGGCTGGCATCTCGACCGACTCTGGAATCCCGGACTTTCGTGGACCAAACGGCTTGTGGACGCGCGACCCGGAAGCCGAGAAGGCATCCAATATCCATGTCTATCGGTCGGATCCGGAGGTCCGCCGCACGAACTGGCAGCGACGCGCGTCGGGGGAGTTGTGGGCCAACGTAGAGCCCAACCTCGGTCATCATGCTCTCGTGCATCTGGAGCAAAGCGGGAAGCTCCACACACTGATCACCCAGAATGTCGACGAACTCCACCAGCGGGCCGGCAACGACCCGTCGAAGGTCGTCGAGATCCACGGCACCACGCGAAAGGTGTCGTGTCTGGCCTGCGGATGGCGGGCACCGATGGAGGTCGCCCTCGAGCGGGTTCGTGCGGGTGAGGCCGATCCCCACTGCCTCGAATGCGGCGGCCTGTTGAAGTCGGCCACCGTTTCCTTTGGCCAGTCACTCGACCAAGGTGATCTGGCTCGATGCGAGCAAGCGGCCCTCGAAGCCGATCTGTTTGTCGCCGTGGGCACGTCGCTGGCCGTCTTTCCGATCAACGAGACCGTGTCGATCGCCAAGTCGGCCGGGGCGGCGGTCGTGATCGTCAACCAGCAGCCCACTCCGTACGATGCAATGGCTGATGTGGTTCTGGCGCAGCCCATTAGTGAGGTGCTTCCGGCGCTCGTGGGAATGACGGACGGCCGTAGCGAGTTTGGATGAGTAATTCACGACCAGATTGGTAGTATTTCGATCATGGCAAGTTTCCGTGAGCTACTGCAGCAGGCGAAATCGAACATCGACGAGGTCGACACGGCCGGCGGAGAGGCCCTTCTGTCCGACGGGTGGACCCTGCTCGATGTCCGCGAACCCGATGAGTTCGAACAAGGCGCCATTCCTGGTTCGATTCACATTCCACGCGGCCAGCTCGAGTCAAATGTCGAGAGTCGGATTCCCGATCGTGATGCCCGCATTGTTGTGGTGTGTGCGGCCGGTGTGCGTTCGGCGTTCGCCGTGCAGACCCTCGAACAGTTGGGCTACGACAACACCGTCTCCATGGACGGTGGATTCAACAAGTGGAAGGACGAGGGGCGTGATTGGGCTCGACCCCGGACCCTTGCTCCCGATCAGCGCAACCGCTACCAACGGCATCTGCTCGTTCCGGAGATCGGCGAGGAGGGGCAACTGAAGTTGCTCGACGCCAAGGTGTTGCTTCTCGGTGCAGGTGGGCTCGGCTCGCCGGCCGCCCTCTACCTGGCCGCCGCGGGAGTCGGGACTCTCGGAGTCGTCGACATGGATGTCGTCGATGAGTCCAACCTGCAACGACAGATCCTCCACAATCTCGACCGGATCGGCGACCGTAAGGTCGATTCGGCCAAGAAGACCCTCACCGCACTCAACCCCGACGTCGACGTGGTCACCTACGACACCAGGCTCGGTGCCGACAACATTCTCGACATCCTGCCCGGCTACGACGTGGTGATCGACGGTGCCGACAACTTCCCCAGCCGCTATCTCCTCAACGACGCCTCGGTGAAGCTCGGCATACCGGTCGTTCACGGCTCGATCTTCCGATTCGAAGGTCAGATCACCGTGTTCGATCCGAGGCAGGGCCCCACCTACCGCGACATGTTGCCCGAGGCCCCACCGCCGGAGTTCGCCCCGAGTTGTGCCGAAGCCGGCGTGCTGGGAGTACTGCCCGGGATCATCGGAAGTATCCAGGCGCTCGAGGCCCTCAAGCTGATTCTGGGTGTCGGCGAACCGCTGCGGGGACGGTTGGTGGCCTTCGATGCGCTGGAGATGAGCTTTCGCGAGTTCAAGCTCGGAATCGATCCCGACAACCAGGTCACGTGGGAGAACCGCGAGCAGATCGACATTGTCGAACTCGACGGTCTGTGCATGCCCAGCTTTGTGGCGGGCTGAGCCAGCCGAACCTCTGCGCACCGACTGAAGTCGTGCGCCGATAGAATCCGCGGCCGTTACCGCGCCCACCGGCACGGACTCATCGCCCGGGAGATCAGAGAATCAGACGCCTGTTCGCGAGGGTTCGCGAGAGCAGTCCGCTTCCGGACGGAACGAGCCAGATTGCTCTCGGCCTGGTCATCAATGGAGTCGCCACCTACGGCTTTCTGGTCGTTGCTCGGCGCGCGCTCGGAGACGAGACCTACGGCGGCTTGGCGATCCTCTGGGGGCTGGTCTACATCCTTGGTCCCGGCCTGTTTCAGCCACTCGAACAGGAAGTGGCAAGGGCTACCGCCGATCGCGCAAGTCGAGGCGTGGGAAGCGCCCCTGTCCTCCAACAGGCAGCTCGAATCGGTGCAGTCACCTTCGCCTTTGTGTCGGTCGGCGTCTTGGCGGCATGGCCGCTCGGGCTCGACGGCCTTCTCGATCATCATCCCGGGTTGCTGTTGGCGCTCATCGCCAGCCTGGGGGCGTTCGGGGCCGCAGAGTTGGTGCGTGGGGTCCTGTCGGGCCGACATCGATTCCGCCGCTACAGCGCCTATTTCGCGGCCGAAGGGACCTTCCGTCTCCTCTTCGCCCTGTTGTTGGCTTCGTTGGGTGTGGCCGCGGTCGGGGCCTACGCATCGGCGGTGGCGGTGGCGTTCCTGGTGGCGGCGCTCGCCGGGATCGGTCTACGCCGACCGTTTGTCAACCCGGGTCCACCGGCCCCACTCAGTGAACTCAGCCCGGCCCTGGGACTTCTCCTGGCGACGTCGCTCTCCGAGGCCTTCCTGCTCAACGTCGGTCCGGTCGCACTTGAGATCGTCGGCGACGACATCGGACCCGAAGCCCCAGGTGTGTTTCTCAACGGCCTGATCATCAGTCGTATCCCGTTGTTCTTCTTCCAGGCGGTGAAGGTGGCTCTGCTGCCCAACCTCGCGGCACTGGCAGGCAAGGGCGATCTCCAGGCCTTCCGAAATCTCCAAGTTCGCCTGGTCGGGGCAGTGATGATTCTCGCCGGCGTCTCGGTTGGCTTCATGGCGTGGCTCGGCCCCTGGCTGGTGCGTAGCCTGTTCGGCGACGAACTCGGATCTCGCGACATGGCCTTGCTGGCCGGAAGCGGTGGCGGGTTGATGATCATGTTGTCCCTGTCGCTTGGGCTCGTAGCCCTGTCCCACACCCGTCTTGCTGTGGTCGGATTCTTCGTCGGGGTGATCGTCTTCCCGATTTCCCTCCTCGTTTCCAGCGATGCCTTCCTGCGAGTAGAGGTGGCTCTGCTGTCGTCGGTGTCGGCCGGTGCCATCGTGACTGCCGTACTTCTCAACACCGAATACGCGGCACATCGTCGGGCCGGCCGTCTAACAGTCAACGATGGACGGCCGACGGGCTAGGGCAACGCCCGTCAGCGCTAGGATGCGAAACATATGAAAGGCCTGATTCTCAGCGGTGGAGCCGGCACGCGTCTGCGGCCCATTACCCACACCAGTGCCAAGCAACTCGTGCCGATCGCCAACAAGCCGATTCTGTTCTACGGGATCGAGGGCATGGCGGCGGCTGGCATCACCGAGATCGGCATCATCATCGCCCCTATCACCGGTGAGGAAATACGCGAAGCGGTGGGAGACGGCACACAGTTCGGCGTCAATGTCGAGTGGATCGTCCAAGACGAACCGCTCGGATTGGCACACTGCGTCCTGATCGCCAGAGACTTCCTGGGCGACGACGACTTTGTGATGTATCTGGGCGACAACATGCTCGAACAGGACCTCGGCGGTTTCGTGAGTGGATTCCACCGAAGCCGCACCGAGACGCTCAGCCCGACCCTCGAAGAGTCCGCTCTGGCCGTGCCGTCGGCGCAGATACTGTTGGCCAAGGTCGACAATCCAAGCTCCTTCGGTGTGGCCGAAATCGGCCCCGACGACGAGATCGTGCGGCTGGTCGAGAAGCCCGACGACCCGCCATCGAATCTTGCTCTGGTTGGCATCTACCTCTTTGACTCGTCGATCCACGAAGCCGTGGCGTCGATCCAACCATCGCCGCGCGGCGAACTTGAGATCACCGACGCCATCCAGTGGCTGATCGACGACGGTCGTCGGGTCTGTCACGAGGTCCTCAATGGTTGGTGGATCGACACCGGCAAGAAGGATCCGTTGCTGGAGTGCAACCGGCTCGTTCTCGACATCCTCGATCGCTCCGTGGCCGGTGAGGTCGACGACGATTCGAGCGTCGAGGGTCGAGTGGTGCTCGAGGAGGGAGCCCGGCTCGTGAACTCAACGGTGAGGGGCCCCGCCGTCATCGGTGCGGGTTCGGTGATCACCGACAGTCATATCGGTCCCTACAGCTCGATCGCGGTCGACTGTGTGATCAACGCCAGCGAGATCGACAACTCGGTGATTCTCAGGCGGGCCACAATCACAGGCATACCGCGTCTCACCGACTCGCTGGTCGGACGCGACACGGTGGTCACCCGCGGCGACTCCCGACCCCGTGCCACGCGGGTCATGATCGGCGATCACTGCAACATCGAGATTGAATGAATTCCAGTTCGATGATCGGAGCGAAGTCATGGCAACGGTGAATCCGATCGAAGAGATCGCGGGCGCGTTCATTGTCGAACCCGACATCCACGCCGACGATCGCGGCATGTTCGTGGAGACCTACCGTCGATCCTGGTTTCCGGGTCAGCGCGAGATGGTCCAGGGAAATCGAGGCGATCGGGCCAAGGGAACGATCGTCGGGCTTCATTACCATCTGCATCAGAGCGACTATTGGTACGTGCCGTTCGGGGCGCTTCGCGTGGTGCTGCACGATTTGCGGGAAGGTTCACCCACCGACGGCTCGACCTGGACGATTGATCTCGGGGCTCAGCCCGATGGCAGCCATCGCCACACCGGTATCTACATCCCGCCCGGGCTTGCCCACGGTTTCGCGGCGCTGACCGACTGCACCATCACCTATCTGGTCGATGGTTATTACAACCCGGCCGACGAACTTGGTGTGGCGTGGGATGATCCCGAGATCGGTGCCGACTGGGGGGTCGAATCACCGATCCTGTCCGACCGTGATGCCGCCAACCCGAGGCGTACCGACCTTCCGATCGACCGACGCCCCCACGCGTCGCTTCGTACCACCTAGGAGCTCTTGTGCGTTTGTTCATCACCGGGGCAGCAGGGTTCATCGGCAGCAACTATCTGCGGTACGTACTCGATCATTCCGACGACTCGGTGGTTGTGTTCGATTCGCTCACCTACGCCGGCAACATGGCGAGCATCGAGGATGTTCTCGGACCGCGGGCAACCTTCGTGCGTGGCGATATCACCGACCGCGAGGCCGTACGGACCGCCATGGAGGGGACCGACGCCGTGGTTCACTTTGCGGCCGAGTCCCACGTCGACCGGTCGATTTCAGGTCCCGACGCTTTCGTGCACACCAACTGCGACGGCACCAACGTGATGTGCGATGTCGCCAAGGACCTCGGCGTCGAGAGGTTCGTCCACATCTCCACCGACGAGGTCTATGGCTCCGTGGAGCAGGGCTCATCGGTCGAGACCGATCCGCTCGATCCTCGTTCTCCCTACTCGGCCTCGAAGGCGGGTTCCGATCTGATCGCCTTGAGCTATCACACGACCCATCAGCTTCCGGTTCTGGTCACAAGGGCGTCCAACAACTACGGCCCCTACCAGTTCCCGGAGAAGGTCATTCCGTTGTTCACGAGCAACCTGCTCGACGGTCTCCATGTTCCGCTCTACGGAGATGGGCTCAATGTCCGCGATTGGCTCTACGTCGACGACCACTGCTCAGGAATCGACGCCGTGCTCCGTTCCGGTGAGATCGGCGAGATCTACAACATCGGTGGTGGCAATGAGATCACCAATCGTGAGCTCACCGACCGACTGATCGAGCTCTGCGGTCGCGATGATTCAGCAATCGACTACGTGGAGGATCGCCTCGGCCACGACCGGCGCTACTCGATCGACTGCGGCAAGCTCCGCAGCCTGGGTTGGGAGACCGAACAGGACTTCGCCGAAGGCCTGGAGAAGACTGTCGCTTGGTATCGCGACAACCGGTCGTGGTGGGAGCCATTGAAGGTGCGCCAGTGAAGGTTCTCGTCACCGGTGCCCGAGGCCAGCTCGGAACCGAACTGCTTCCGCTTCTCGAGCCCCACGATGTCGTCGCGGTCGACTTGCCGGAGCTCGACATCACCGACCGAGCCCTGGTGCTCGGGGCCTTCCACGATGTCGGCCCGGACCTCGTCATCAACTGCGCTGCGATGGCCGCCGTCGACGACTGTGAGAGCAATGTCGATCAGGCGTTCGCGGTGAACTCCTTGGCGGTTCGAAATCTGGCCGAGGGATGTCGTTCCGTCGGCGCTCACCTCACCACCATCTCCACCGACTACGTGTTCGATGGCACCAAGCATTCGCCCTACGACGAATGGGATGAGCCGTGTCCTCGCTCTGTCTACGGACGATCGAAGCTCGCCGGCGAGCGCGAGGCCGGGGTCG
>JAJCXW010000041.1 GCA_029263235.1 Acidimicrobiales bacterium | reverse complement strand
CCACCAGATCACACGCTGCGTGAAAGAGGACGGCCGCTGCGTCGCAAGCATCCCCATGTGACAATTCCCATTCACTGGGCTCCCAATCTCCGCGGGGATGTCTCTCTACGTCCGGTGTCGTTTGAATTGACAGCCCCACCGCCAGAGTGGTCTCGACGTCGGTTTCGGCGGCTCCAATCGGAGTGTCCCGCTTCATCGTCACGAAGCTGCTGACGATAATCGGATCGTTCGCCTGCCCGGTCGGGACTCTGACCAGTCCCTGCTTCTGGAGATGCCCCTCGCCCCGTGAGTACGCATCTAGATGCTCAATGATGTTGCGCACGTGTCTCCACGCCGGGACCGATCTCTTGAACTCTTGGAGTTCGGGGTTGAGTCTGCCATCGAGGTGATCGTCGTTGAGGAACTCAACTTGGCGAATGAAGCGCCGGAGAACAACCGGGAACAGGTTGGCGTCGTGAGACCACCCTGGCTCGTCAGTGCGGTGGGCGCGGTCGTTCTGGATCTCGACGGCCGCGAAGTGGCCTGCGAGCAGTCTGATCATCTCTCGCTCGGTCACGGCCGCGGCCACGCACATCGCGAAACAGCGGCGGCCTTCCTCGACAACCACCCATCAGAAGCCATGGGCGGCGAGTGTACGCCACCACCGGAACGCGGATTCGATCGTGAGCCGCAAGAGCACTCACACCGGTTTGGGACCATCCGGGCCGTAGATGAGGCCATGCGTTCCGACGTTTCCGCGAGTCACCGCGGCAAGGGTTCGCGACAGAGAATCCACGGCCTCCCGTGCAGCTCTGACCATCTGCTCGGCGTCGTCAAAGTCGATTCGCTTCCAGGACTGCAGACCCTTGCCGGTGCGGTCCAAGATCTGGCGGCCAGCACGTCCATCCTCGACATAGGGATCGTTGGCCTGCCATATCGATACTCGGCCGTGAGCGATGAGGTTGCGCAGGTCCTGAAGTGCCTTGATGTCGGCGAGCTTCTCGGGTACACCGTCGCCCACGCCGTGGAGCGGCAACGCAACCCGCATCAAGTCCAGCGTGAGTTTGAACCCACCCCGGTGGCCGATGCACTGCTGGACCGCCTCCCACCTCGCCAAGCTCTCACCGCCGAGGTAGAGGATGCCGACGGCAATCAACTCCGATTCGACGTAGGCGAAGGCATCTAACACGCTGAGACGAACGGCAGCATCCCGTTCCTGGAGGGACTCCTGCTCAGCGCGATGGGCCTCGTAGTGGGCTATGGGAGTGTCGTCGTGTTGGTCCATCAGGCGACCCTTCTTCAGAAGCCATGGCCTGAGAGTGTACGCCACAGCCGGAACGCGACTTCGATTGACGTTCGCCACCAAGAACGACCGCGCCGTCAATACAGCGTTGGCTGGCGTTGCATGAAAGACTCATCGACCGGGGCGGTGCAACGCCGTGTACACCAAGGGGGGGGCGATGCGACGGACGGAGTGCCTTGACGGGTTGGCTCCTCCACAGAGCCTGCTTCGGATGGGGGTAGTCGGTGGCTATTGACCGCTTGAGTTGGAACGGGCTGGTGCGCGGGCTTCGAAGTGACACAGCGACGGGTCCAACGATCGTCCAGACGCACCATCAAAGCTCGGCTGGCGGGTCTGGCACGTTTCTCGCATCGGACTCCACGGGAGCCAAATGGTGGGTCAAGCCGCTCAACAACAAACAGAAACCACGCGTGGTTGTCAGCGAAGCGATCGTCGCTGGTGTCGGTCACATTCTCGGGGCCCCGGTGTGCGAGACAGCTATCGTGACTCTCCCGCCTGATGTCGCTGGATTCGAGTTTAGGCCCGGGAGCACACTTGTACCGGGGCTCGCCCACGCGTGCCGCAACGTTGATGACGCCAACGAAGTGAAGAAACTGCTACATCGAGAGGACGACGACAACCGGCGGCGCCATGCCGGCGTTTTCGCACTGTACGACTGGTGCTGGGGGAGCGATGGGCAATGGCTGTACTCGGCGACTGCAGACAACGAGCTGTTCAGCCACGACCACGGGCACTACTTCCCCGGTGAGATCAACTGGACGAAGGAATCACTCGAGCAGAACGTCGATGAGCCTCATCATCTGCCCGGTTCGACCGATGGAATAGATGACCACGAGGTCGCCCGCCTGGCGGGTCAGCTGCGGAAAGTGACCGTCTCCGATCTCGTCGAAGTTCTCAGCCAAATTCCGGCATCCTGGCCAGTCTCCGACGAGGAGCTCGAGACCGTGGGGTGGTTCCTGCAGTACCGCTCCGGTCCGGTTGCTGACAGACTAGGAACTATCTGAGGAGGAGTCGAAGTGAGATTTGTGTACTCGATGATTCGTTTCGTCCCTGATCCCGCACGTGGCGAGTTCGTGAATGTTGGCGCTGTCGTAGGAAGCGAAGACTCCGCTGAGTGGAAGATCCGGCCGGTCGAGAATTTCGCACGCGCCCGTTCACTCGGACGGCCGGAGGCGATCAAGGCCGTGGATTTCTTCGTTGACCACGTTCAGAGCGATCTGTGTGAGCATGACTCAGGAATCGGGCCGCTCGACGAGGCATGGCTCGGGCGTCTGCACGACAGCAGCCGAAACGTCGTACAGCTGAGCCGCCCAGCAATCGTGGTAGCTGACTCTGCAGATCATGCCCTTGAGCGAGTCTTTGCGACGATGATCGTCCAGAATCCACGGCGCCGGTATCCACCGCACTCGAAGAAGGAGGCCTTTCGTGGACTCCTCGAAGCGTACGAGACCGAGCTGCTCCGAAAGGACGAAGAGCTGCGCCAGCGAGTCGATCTGCAGAGCGGCAAGTTCACGACGGGCGTCGACTTTGCTGTCACGAATGGCCGAACCCTGCAGCTCGCCCAGGCATGGTCGTTTCAGATTGGAGATCAAGTAGCTCTGTCTCGACGAATCAAAGCTTGGGGATGGACCATTCGCAATCTTCGAGATGACGGAGGCGTCATCACTGACCGATCTGGATCGGACTTCGAAGTGTCGAGGGATGTGGACCTCGAGGTGGTGTACATCCCTCCGACGAACAAGCATGGACACGTCGCTCTAGACGAGGCGGGAGACGTATTCGACCAACTCGAGGTTCGAGCCGTCGAGTTGCCCGATGCTGCTGTTGTAGCCAAGAGCGCCAGACAGCTGATCCGAGCGGCCTGACGCAGATAACTCGCTCAACCGGCGAGATGACCTCGACGCCAGCGCTTCACTAGCCGGAGACGATGTCGCCGAGGATGTCGGCTGCGGCCCGGTCGGCGGCGGGGATCACATGCGAATATCGGTCGAGGGTCATCGATGCGTTGGCGTGGCCGAGTCTGCCGGCGACCGTGCGGACGTCGACTCCGGCGGCGAGAGCCTGGGTGGCGGCGAAATGCCGGAGGTCGTGGAGGCGGACGTGTTCGAGGCCGGCGGCGGTGCGTGCTGTGGACCACCACCGGTTGACTTGTTCTGGTCGCCATGGGATCTGGCCGGCAGGGTCGTCGGTGAACCATCGGTGTTGCTCGAGGTCGAAGCTGACACCGACCGCCAGGGCCCGTTCGGCCAACATCCGGCGATGTGACCGCAGCGCGGTGACGGTGACCGGGTCGAGGGCAAGCAGACGCGATGTGTTGGACTTGGTATCTTTCTCGACGATCCCGACGAGGCCCGGAACTGGTGTCCCGACTGTGTGGCCGGTGGCTGCTGATCGGGTGAGTGCCCGACGGATGAGTAGTTCGGCGGTGTCGAGGTTGATGTCGTCGCCTCGGAGCGCGACGAGCTCGCCTCGGCGGGCGCCTGTCACCACGGCGAGCCGGATGAACATGGCGAGCCCTGGGTGGTTGCAGTGGGAGATGATCGATGCGACGTCGTCTGGGGTTGGTGGCCGGATCTCGTGGCGGGTCACAGCCGGCGGCGTGACGGCATCGACTGGAGATGATGTGATCTGTCCCCATTTGACGGCGAGACGGAAGGCTTGGCCGGCGACCAGGTGGACGCGTCTGATTCTCGAGGCGGACAGGCCGTCGGTGGTGAGCCGCCGGTAGATGGCGGTGATGTCGGCAGGGTGCACGGCGGTGGCTTCGAGTTCGCCGATGGCGGGTCGCAGGTGCAGGTCGGCGACTGACCGGTAATCGATGATGGTGTAGTCGCCGACGACACCGGTCTTGGTGTCGAGCCACCGATCGAGGAGTTCGTTGACGGTGCCGGCTTTGGTGGGGGCGGTGAGGTCGAGTTGGGCTTTGACCGCGCGGGCTTCGGTGAGCGTGTCGACGGTTCGGGTGATGCGTCGGCCGGCGACTACGGCTCGGACCCGGTAGTTGCCCGATGGCCGCCGGTCGACTCCTGTGGGAGGTCTTGGCATATGGGGAACGTACCAGTTGGGTGTGACTTGTGGTCCCGTTGTGGTCCTGACCGCTCTGGACACAACAAGAAACGCAGGCCAGAAATATGCTCTGACCTGCGTTTATAGATGGTACCCCGTACGGGATTTGAACCCGTGCTACCACCTTGAGAGGCCGTTTCAGCTGGTTTGTGGGGTGGCGTGGATCGACCGGGTTCCTTTGCTGGACCGGAAACCGGCCGGGTCCGTGACGTGGGGTTTGGTGGGTTAGCG
>JAJCXW010000040.1 GCA_029263235.1 Acidimicrobiales bacterium | reverse complement strand
CTCACCTTCGTAGGTGACCTCTTCCATGGTGAACAGTTGTCGGATTGCCTCGACGTTTTCACGAACCGCGGTCAGAGGCTTGCGCCGATCGACGCCGACCCGTCCGGCGATGGGCTCCCACCAGGCGCCGAGTCCCAGCATGACCCGACTCTCGCCTTCGGGAGTGAGCCCTCCCAACTCCCACATGGTGCTCCAGGTGGCGGCGATCACAGCGGGGTTTCGCGTGTAGATGGGAAGCACGCCGCTACCGATCTTCAGTGTTCTCGTCTCGGTGAGAAGCGCGCTCATGAGCACCACACAGTCTCGGGCGAGCCTGGTGTCGGCCTGCCAGATCTCGGTGAATCCCTTCTCTTCTGCATATTTCGCGACTTCGAGTTCGTATCGAATGTCGTGCTTGTCCTGGAGGTACAGGGCCATGCGCTGGGTCATGTCGGCCGACTCTAGTCGCGCCCGGCTCCGGCCCTGTCAGCGACGTCTGGGCCCGAACTCCCGGATCTCGCGGAGCGCCGCGGCGAGCATTTCCACCGCGGCGTCGAATGCGGCCTGGCCTTCGGCGGCGGTGGCCGAGGTCGGATCGCCGATGTGACCGTCGGGTCCGAAGTCGTCGGAGAGCCAGCCAAAGCTACCGACTCCTCCGAACCGGACGAACTCGTTGGTCTGTAGTTGCTCGGGAAGATTGGGGGAGGCCTTCGTCATGTCGACGGTGTCTGGTCGGAGGTGCAACATGAGCGATGTCTCGAGGTGGCCGCCGTGAATCCCGAGGCCCTGTTCAGTGTCGGCTGACCCGCCGCCTTGATCGGGTGGGACGAACGGATGAAGCAGGAACGTCGACAGCCCATGGACTCGTCGAAGGTCGCGGCACGCCACGTTGAGGAGCGACGAGTTGCCTCCGTGGGCGTTGAGGAACACGAGGCGAGCCGCCGGGAGCCGGGCGAGGCTACGGCCCAGATCGTCGAGCATGGCGAGCATCGTGGTCGACGAAAACCAGATGGTGCCGTCCGACCATGAGTGTTCGTCGGACTTGCTGTAGGAGATGGTCGGAAGCAGCCACAGGTCGAGTTCCTCGCCGTGGTGTTCGACCAGCGATCTGGCCGATTCGTCGGCGATCACCTGATCGGTGTTGAAGGGGAGGTGGGGGCCGTGTTGCTCGATGGCCCCGATGGGCTGGATGAGAATCGACTCATCGCTGATCAGTTCGGGGACCTGTGGAGATCGGAGGGAAGCAAAGTCGCGCACGACACGACAGTAACGTCGATGGCATGACCAACACTCGCATCGAGCCCGCTGGCATCGCTCCACCGGCGGCCAACTACGTTCATGCCGTGAAGTCCACGGCGACCGAACACATCCTCCATTCGTCTGGGGTCGTACCGGTGAGTCCCGACGGCACCGTGCCATCCGATGTGGTCGAGCAGGCCCGTACCGTGTGGTCCAACGTCTCTGTGATTCTCGCCGAGGCCGCAATGGGGGTCTCCGACATCGTGTCCGTCACCACCTACGTGACTCCCGGAAACGACTTGACTGCGGTGATGGCGGAGCGAGATATTGCCCTGTCGGGCCATACGGCCGCCTCGACCTTGGTGATCGTCTCGGAGTTGGCGCAAGCGGCCTGGAAGATGGAGATCTCGGTGGTGGCAGCGCGATGACCATGAGGATTCTCGTGGTCGACTCGTTCGATCCGGATGGCCCCGGAGTGCACACCGCGGATGCCGCGGTGGACGTGCTCACCGATTCGGGGCACGAAGTTCGCAGGATCTCTCTCGTTGCCGATGACTTCACACCGTTCATGTCGACGGCCGAACGACTCTCCTACCACGACGAGGGCTCCAACATTCTCACCGATGAGGTCCGGCAGTCGGTCGAGGCGCTTGCTTGGGCCGAGGGGCTGTTGTTTACCTACCCGACCGTCTGCTTCAACCCGCCGGCTCGGCTCAAGGCATGGATGGATCGCGTGCTGCTGCCGGGGGTCGCCTTCGGGTTCGATGACGCCGGCCGGGTCGCACCCGGTCTCACCCACATCCGTCGCCTGGGGGTGGTCACGTCGGGTCATCATGGCCGCATTGCCACCGCTCGGGCTCGCGATGGCGGCCGCCGCATGATCATGCGAGCGCTCCGGATGAACTGTGCCAAGACATGCCGTCGAACGTTTGTCTCAGTCGGCGGGCCCGGTGAGCACAAGGCTCTCACCAGAAAGCTCAGCCGTTGGTGATCGCCACGACCTCCGCCGCCGCGCTTTCGATGAAGCTCTCCAGGTCGAGGCGTGACAGACGGTCGAGCTTGTAGAGCGAGACCCAATCGAACGAGGCTCCGTCGGCGCACAGCGGGAGCACGCTTCGCTTCAGGAGTTGGCGGGCCGGCTCGCCTTCGAGTTGATTGATCAGCCGCGATGATCCGTGGGTGACCACAGCGGCGAGATGCTGAATGGTCGAGAGGGGTGACGGTTGACCGGCGGCCTCGGTGCCGTCGATGGATGGGCCGAGCACGCGCTGCACCCAGGCCAAGAGTTGAGCCGGCACTCCTCCCCACCAGATGGGTGCGATGAAAACGAGCATCTGATAGCCGTCGAGATTGTCGGGCCCGTGTTCGCTTCCATCACCGAGGCGACTCAGCCCGACCTCGTGGCCGGCCTCTTTGAGAGCCTCGACCGTGCGGTCGCGAACTGCGGCGTTGTAGCTCTCCTCGACCGGATGGGCGTGAACCACGAAGATGCGCACGTCGCCGACCATACCTACGATGCACGAATGGACCTACGAACCTGGATCATCGCCGACCTCGAGTCGCTCGGGAATCGGCTCTCCAACGGAATCCTTTCGGTCATCCCCGTCGAGCGGATGAAGGAGCGTGTCGACGGTGGCGGGATCGCGCCCGTCTACATGGTCTGGCACACCGCCCGTCATCACGATCTGGCCGTCAATGGCGTGCTGCGTGGTGAGGCACCGGTGCTCGACATGTGGGCCGATCGGGTCGGAGTGACCGGCGACTCGTGGCGAGGTCTGGCCGAGGCCGAGGATCTCGATCTCGTGCCCGATCTCGACGCGGAGTCGGTCAACGGCTATCTGCTGGCGGTCATCGAGTCGACCAAGAACTGGGTGTCCGAAGGCGACTTGTCGGTCCTGGATTCGGTGCCCGACAGTGCATCGGTTCTGGAGTCGATCGGCACGCCGTCCGATCGTTTCGATTGGCTCTACGGGATGTGGTCGGGCAAGCCCGGGCTCTTCTACCTGGCGTGGGAAGCCATCGGTCACGGCTACAACCATCTCGGTGAACTCACCGCGGCCAGGAACCGCATGGGGCTGAGTCCGTTCTGAGGTAGTCGACCTGAGGTCTACCCGGTGATGCCGATGAGAGTTCCTCCGGCCAACACGAGCGACAAGGCGACGATGAGACGGGGTGAGCGTTCGCGGGCGCCGTAGACCCATGTCGACACCACGACCACGGAGATGATCTGGGCCGCGTTGGCGAGCGGCGAGACGATCCCGACGTCGCCTTCCGAGAGGGCCCAGATCAACACTGGTAGGGCGAATCCGACCAGTGCACCCGACGCGGCCAGGTGAGGGAGGGCCCGTCGGCTGGAACGGATCAGGTGTTCCCCGCGGATCAGCGCGATCAGTGCGATGAAGAGTGCCCCGGACCCGAGAATGATGGTGGATGCCCACCACACCTCGATGTCGACATCGACGGTGAACTGACGGGCGGCCACGTCGCGGACGCCGAATGCGAGGGCGGTGATGAGTGCGAGCACGGAGCCGCCGCGAAGAAACCCGCGAAGATCAACTGGTCCTCTTTCGAGGCTGACGATGACACCGCCGGCCACGGTGAGCAGCGTCCCCACCATCACTGCCATCCTCCATGGTTCGTCTATGACCACGATCGCGAGAAGGACCGAGAACATGGGTGCAGTGCCGACGAAGAGGCCGGTCCGAGCCGGACCAATCGAGTTGATTGCCGCGAGGAAGATTCCTTGGGAGGCACCCGGTGCGATCGCTCCGATCAGGGCGTAGCGACCAATCGATCCGGCGTCGATTCCGGCGGTGTCGACCCCCGCGATCAGGGCCGTTGCCGCGGCGACGAGTGCGGCAACCGTTATCGAGACCAAGGCCCCGATGTCGCTCGATACCTTCGTGGCATCGAGAGCCCACCTGGAGGCCACCATGTTGAGTCCCCACAACAATCCGGCGCCGAGGGCGAGCAGTGTCGGGAGGCTCATGGTCGGGTGTCAGCCGATCTGGGGGAGTACATCTTCCGCCAGACGTGAGATTTGTTCTGACACCTTCGAGTAGGCGTCGCCGGGCATGGCCGGGAACAGAACCAGGTTCTCGAGGCCGTTGAGGTGTTCGGCGTACCAGTTGATCTGCTCGGCCACTTCATCGGCGGTGCCGATCAGCCAGGTGCGGTTCTCGAGTGATTCATCGAGCGTGGGAATCAGTCCGGCCGGAGCGGGACCCCCATCGGGACCCATGTAGCCGCGACTCCAGCCGTATGGGCCGAGGAACTTCCAGAACTCGTCGTGGCCCGGCTTCACCGACTTCACCGCAGCGTCGTGGGAATCTTCGACGCACGTGTTGAGCACGAGCATGCGCTTCTCGCCCGGCGCGAGTTCAGTGCCGTGGGTCTCGGCGTAGACCTCGCCGAATCTTTCCCAGGAGTCGCGCATCATGTTGTAGTGGCGGTTCCACATGACCCCACCCCATCCGTGGCGCGGAACGGCTTCGAGGGTTGGAGGCGAGGTGATGGCCTGCCAGATTTCGTACGGGTGGAGCGGTCTGGGAACGAGGCTCAACTCTTCGACGAACCCGCCTCGGTCGGGGATGCCGGGGGCTGGGTAGTCGTAGATCTCGCCGTGGAACGAGAACGATTCGTTGTCGAGCGCGAGACGAATCACCTCCATCGACTCGTCGAACTGTCGACGATTGAACAGGTCGTCGGCGGCCGAATCGGGATTGTCGAACGAGCCGATCCGTGTGCCGAGATTCTCGGCCTCGCGCGGAACTGTTCCCCGGCCTACACCGAGAACCCCTCGGCCTCCGGAGATGTTGTGGAGGGTGGCGAAGTCCTCGGCGAGCTTGAGTGGATGCCATTGTCCGAGAATGTTGAAGAGCATGCCGATACGAATCGCTTCGGTTCGTTCGGCGAGAATCGTTCCGAGCAGGACTCCGTTGGGAACGACCTCGTAGCCCTCGAATTGGAAGTGGTGTTCGGTGAGCCAGAAAGAATCAAAGCCGAGGTGATCAGCCTGGACTCCGATGTCGAGAATCTGCTCGGTGGCCCGCCAGATCTCGGCCGCGCTGTACCGACGGTCGGTCGGCGCCGGTGGGCCGGCACCGGCGTCCGACATTTCGACGCCGCCGAATAGGAATATGCCGGTTCTCATCCTGTGTCCTCGATTCGGTCTTGGTTCGGGTCGGGGCTCGAACGTACACCCCCGCAACGGACCATGACCTCAGACTTGAAAATGTTTAGCCCGCACAAACATTCGTCTGTAGTGGAAAAGAGTTTCGGCATGGGGCTACTCTTCCGCCTTCGCACGATCTCCCATCTGGAGGACCAGTCAACATGGCAGATCTTGGGACCACGCCGAGTCCCACCTTGTCGTTCAATTCGATATCGATGGTCTTCCCCGACGGCACCGAAGCGGTGCAAGATGTGAGCTTCAGCGTCGACCGTGGAGAATTCGTCACGGTCGTCGGACCATCGGGTTGTGGCAAGTCGACTCTGCTGAAGATGGCCTCAGGTCTCTTGGAGCCAACCGGCGGCTCGGTCGACATCGACCGCGAGAATCTCGGCTACGTCTTTCAGGACGCCACCCTGCTCCAGTGGCGAACAGTGCAACAGAACGTCGAGCTATTGGCCGAACTTCACTCGGTCGACAAGGCCGAGCGCCGCAGGATGAGCAAGGAAGCGATCGATCTGGTCGGCCTGACCGGATTCGAGAATCACTACCCCAAGTCGCTCTCGGGTGGAATGAAGATGAGGGTCTCGCTGGCCCGCTCACTCACACGAAAGCCACCGGTGTTTCTGTTCGACGAACCGTTCGGTGCGGTCGACGAGATCACCCGCGAGCATCTCAACGAGGAGACGTTGGCTCTGTTCCAAAAGGAAGGCTTCGCCGGACTCTTCATCACCCACTCGATCAGCGAGGCCGTTTTCATGTCGACGCGTGTGCTGGTGATGTCGGCTCGACCCGGGAAGATCATCGCTGAGTTCGAAGTGCCATTCGAGTACCCGCGATCGCCGGATCTGCGTTTCCATGCCGACTTCGCCCACTTGAGCGGTGAGATCTCAGCCTCCCTGCGAGGGGCTCACGTATGACACCCGACGCAGCGTCTCAGGGCTCAGCGGTCCGAAGACAAGGCCCTTCTCGTTTGAACACATTTTTGGCGACGGTGCTGCCGCCGCTCATTTTCGGGTTCTTCATCATCGGGTTTTGGTACGCCATCTCCTATGGGGTGCTCGAGGCGGACCGAAGATTCCTGTTGCAACCGCCCCACAAGGTCTGGCAGAAGGGATTTGCCGACTGGGACAACTTCAGCGAGTTGCTCGACGGGCTCAGATCGAGTGCCAAGGTGGCGGCCCTCGGCTTGTCGATCTCGATCGGTCTCGGTATGACCTTGGCTGTGATCATGAGCCAGGCCAAGTCGATCGAACGTGCGTTGTTCCCCTACATGGTCACATTGCAGGCCATCCCGATTCTGGCCATCGTGCCCCTTATCGGGTTCTGGTTCGGGTTCGGGTTCAAGTCGAGGGTCGTGGTTGCAGTGATCATCTCGCTGTTTCCGATCATCGTGAACACACTGTTCGGTTTGCAATCCGCCGAGCGCGGCATTCACGACTTGTTCACTCTCCACCATGCGAGCCGGCTGACGCGACTTCGAAAACTGACGTTCCCGAACGCTCTGCCGGCTATCTTCGCGGGTCTGAGAATCTCAGCCGGCCTGTCCGTCATCGGTGCCATCGTCGGAGACTTCTTCTTCGGCCAGGGCGACATCGGTGTCGGTCAGCTGCTGCGGCGCTACGCCAACTTCTTACAGGGTGAGCAGTTGCTTGCCGCGGTGATCATGTCGTCGCTGATGGGCGTGGTGGTGTTTCTCGCATTCGGGTGGCTTCAGGACAAGGTCACCGGCAAATGGTATGAACATGGCGGCCAGGACGTCTGAGCAAGACATCCGCACGAAAATAGACCAACGAATACCCAAGGAGGGTAAGTGAATCACCAAAGGAAGCGAAGGTGGCTGTCGGCCACCGCACTGCTAATGACACTCGGACTCGTGGCTGCGGCCTGCGGTGACGATGGAGAAACCACTGCTGCACCAACGACTACCGGCGCTCCGGCGACCACAGCGGCACCAGTCAGCGTCCTGTCGAACTGCGACTCACCACTCGTGATCCAGTCCGATTGGTTCCCGGAATCGGAGCACGGTGCCTCGTACAACCTGCTCGGTGACGACTACACCGTCGACATCGAGAAGAAGATCGTCAGCGGCAGCTTGGTGAGCTCAGGTGTCGACACCGGAATCGATCTGGAGGTCCGCACCGGTGGACCGGCAATCGGATTCACCCCGGTCTCGTCCCAGATGTACACCGACAAGTCGATCGACATCGGATTCGTATCAACCGATCAGGTCATTCTTCTCCGTGAGGCCACTCCCACCATCTCGGTGATGGCACCGCTCGAGAAGAATCCCCAGATCCTGATGTGGGATCCCGAGACTTATCCCGAGGTGGAGACAATCGCCGATCTGAAGGACACCGGAGCCACGATCAACGTGTTCGGTGGCGGAACCTTCATCAGCGTGTTCACCAACGAGGGCATCTTGTCCGAGGATCAGGTTGATCCGTCCTACGACGGCTCGCCTGCTCGGTTCATTGCCGAAGGTGGAGCGATCGCTCAGCAGGGCTTCGCCTCGGCCGAGCCTTACAACTACGAGAACGTGTTCACCGACTGGGGTAAGCCGGTTGCATTCCAGCTGGTTCACGACGCCGGTCTCGAGCTCTACTCGCAGACCCTCGCTATCCGTGAAGCGGATCTCGCTGACATGACTCCGTGTCTCGAGCAGTTCGTCCCGGTGGCCCAGCAGGCTGCGGTCGATTTCTACGCATCACCCGACAGGGCCAATGCGATCATCGTCGACGCAGTAGCGCAGTACGCCGACTTCTGGCAGTACGACAACGCTCTGGCCGCCTCGTCGGTGGCGATTCAGATCGAACTGGGGCTCGCCTCCAACGGTCCTGACAGCACACTGGGCAACATGGTGACAGAGAGAGTTCAGGGCGTGATCGACAAGATCTCCGCTGCTGACCCGGCCGCTCCGGCCGGTCTCACTGTCGACGACATCATGACCAACCAGTTCATCGATTCGAGCATCGGCTTGCCGTAACGCTCAGTGAGTAGGGCCGGCGCTGTTCCCGACGGAACGGTGCCGGCCCTTTTCGCGTGTTCGGAGTTGGCGACCTGTGGGTCAGCTCCGGTGCACCGCAACCGTTTGGTCCGCTGATGCCACCAGACGGCCGGCCCGATAGGTGCGCCTCGACATGGGGGCGTCGGCAATGGCGGCGCGAATCGAGGAAGCATCGAGGGCCACGAAGTCAGCGGGATCTCCAACCGCGATGGTGACCGCGGGTAGACCCATGACCCGACGCACGTTGTTGCTCACGAGGTCGTAGGCCTCGTAGGGCAACCGATGTCCGGCCATGATCATGAGAGCCGCGGTCTCGAGCGGGTCGCTGCGTCCGATCGGGTTGAACGGGTCCTGGACGTTGTCGGCACCGGCCGCCACGGTGACTCCGGCGTCGAGGAGCGCGTCCACGGCAGTGAGCCCGCGAGGAGTGGCCATCGGGTGGGACCGGCCCTGTAGAAACAGGTTGGTCTGGGGAAGAGTGACTATGGAGATCCCGGCTTCGGCCACCTCGGCCGACACCTCGGCTTGCGTCTCCTTCGAATGCATTCCCAGCGAGACACAGTGGCTTGCGGTAACCGGATACTCGAAGCCGGTGTCGATGACCTGATGGGCGAGATACCGCAGGTGCTGCACTGAAGGATCCAGTGTTTCATCGGTGTGCAGGTCGATTCCGATGCCGGCCTCGGCGGCGAAGGCCAGAGCTTGCCGTGTCATCGTCTCTCCGTCGGGATCGATGTGGGGTGCGCCACCCACGAGGTCGACACCGATCTCGAGGGCCTCGGTCAGAGCAGCTCGATTCACCGCACCGTCGGCTCCGGTCATCGGGCTGTGGGTCAGGGCCACGATCTGGACGTCGAGCAGGCCCTCGAACCGCTCTCGGGCTTCGCGGACCGCGAGAACGCTGCGAACCCCGGTGTCGGATCCAACGTTCACATGGGTTCTCACCGCGGTGACTCCGTGAATCAACAGGAGATCCATGGCTCGGGTAGCGCGCTCGACGGTGTTCTCGTAAGTGAATTCGCCGGCATCGGAGGCTTTCCCCCAGGCCTCGATGGCACCCATGAGGTCGCCCGTCGGATTCGGGACTCGTTCGGCGGTCAGGGCCTTGTCGATGTGGGCATGCGGCTCCGCCATGGCGCCCAGCAGGAGCCAGCCGGATAGTTCATCGATCGGCACGTCGGGGGAGTGGGTGCCACCGGCCGGGCTGATAGCCCTGACGGCACCGTCGGTGATCTCGACGTCAATGAGTCGACCGTCTGCTGTGGTGGCGTTCCGAAGAACCTTGTCCATGGTGTCTCCTTGGTCTGACATTGCAATCCAGGCACGCACTGCGCTCACCCCGGCAGATGCCGCTTCGAGTCGAAGGGGACAGCCGCGAAAGTAGTCGATCCTGCCTCTGGCGTAGTAGCTCGCTCGGTGTCTCTTAGGATCGAGACATGACTGATCACAAGATCTTTGACCTGCGGAGTCACATCGAAGCCCTGCAGCAGTCGGGGGCGGTGTCGCGAATCTCTCGTCGGGTGGAACTCGATCACGAGCTGTCCGACGTAGGGGCCGCCATGCAGCGGGCCGATGCCGGTGCTGCGTTGTTCGAGGATGTCTCGGGTTCGCCCTGGAAGATCTTCACGGGTGGCGTGGCCAGCCAGAGACTGGCGGCAGCTGCTCTCGGGTGCCCGATCGACGAGATGGTCGATCGGATGGGGGACGCACTCGATCAGAAGAACGGAGTCCCGACTCGCCGGGTTGACACCGCTCCGTGGCAGGCCAACACGGTGAGAGGCGACGACGTCGACCTGTCGGTGATCCCGATTCCCGTGCACTCGCGTGGCGACGGTGGCGCGTTCATCACCGGCGCCGTGACCGTAACGAAGGACCCGGTAGGTGGGCGGGGAAATCTCTCCTACAACCGGATGCTGCGCACCGGCCGAAACTCGCTGGGTTTCAATCTGAACGAATGGCGCGATGTCGGCACCTTCATGAAGAGCCGCCCTGATCCCGACGCCCCGTTTCCGGTGGCGCTGGCGATAGGACTCGATCCGGCGATCATGATCGCCGCCGGGGTTCGAACGCCCGACGACGAACTGTTGATTGCCGGAGCCATTCGAGGCGAGGGCGTCGAGGTCTGTCGTGGTGTCGATGTCGATATCGACGTCCCGGCCCACGCCGAGATCGTGCTCGAAGGACTGATTCACCCGGCCAGGCGCGAGCCTGAAGGTCCTCTGGCCGAGTTCCACGGCTACTTGGGTGAGATGTGGAATAGCCCCACCGTGGAGATCACGGCCATCTCGTGGCGCGACGATCCGATCTATCAGACGATCGTTCCCGGCTGGTACGAACACATCTACATCGGCAACGTCTTGCCACGCGAACCGCTGTTGCGTCGTTTCATCCGACACGTCGACCCCACCGCCGATGTCCACATTCCTCCCTACGGAAACGGATTCTTGGCGGTTGTGTCGATCGATCGCGACAACCCGGGAACGCCTCGAAATCTGGCGATGGCGGCGATGACCGCACACATCAACATCCGCAACGTGGTGGTCGTGGATCGTGATGTCGACGTCTCGCAGCCGTCGGATGTTCTCTGGGCCATCACCAATCGGGTGCACTGGCACGACGACATCTTCACCGCTCCCCACGCCCAGGGCCACGAGATGGATCCGGTGGCCGATCAGCGTGGCGTCGGGGTGAAGGTGGGCATCGATGCCACCTACAAGAGAGAACGTCGCGAGTACGGCGAGAGGGTTGCCTACGCGCCGATTGATCTCTCGGAATACCTCCGGTGAAACCCACCCGCGTGGTGGTCGGAATCAGCGGCGCCAGCGGGGCGATCTACGGGGTGCGGACCCTCGAGTTGTTGTCGGCGATCGATGACGTGGAAACCCACCTTGTGATCACTCCGTCGGCCCGTCAGACATTGTTGATCGAGACCGATCTGTCGGTGGCCGATGTTGAGGCCCGGGCCGACTTCGCTCACGGCTCACGCGACGTTGCCGCTTCGATTGCATCGGGATCGTTTGAGTCGTCGGGGATGATCATCGCCCCGTGCTCGATCAAGACCCTGTCGGGTGTGGCCCATTCCTTTAGTGCCGATCTGTTGGTTCGGGCCGCCGATGTGATGTTGAAGGAGCGTCGTCCGCTGGTGCTGATGGTTCGAGAGACGCCGTTTCATCTCGGTCATATTCGGCTGATGGAGAGAGTCACCGAGATGGGGGCGATTGTTCAGCCCCCCGTGCCGGCCTTCTACAACCACCCGACGACCATCGACGACATCGTCACCCATTCCGTGGGTCGGGCTCTCGAGCATCTCGGCATCGAGGTGTCGGGGCTCCAGCGTTGGTCAGGTGCTGGCTGAGACGATCGCCATGGTGTCGGACAGCAGATCGGGCGCCTTGTCGAGGTCGTCGATGGGAAGCAGGAACTCGTCGATGCCGTTGGTGGCAGCGAGATCAGCCAACTCCTGTGCGCACTCCTGGCGACTGCCGGCGATGACGAATTGGGTGACCCATTCGTCGCGAATCAGATGGGCGGCGGCTGGCGGACCGCCCTGGGCCAACGCGTCTCGTAGAGCGGCAATGTCGTCGGGACCGATGTCCAGTCGCTCGTGGATGGCGGAAGGGGAGTCGGGAATGCGGAAGGTGAGGTCTCGGCGGGCCGCCTCGAAGTCGTCGTCGTCGACCACGATTCTCGTGGAGTAGGTGACGGTCATCGGTCGGGTGCCGGCCGAGCGCAGCTTCTCCACGGTGGGACCGATGAAGTCCTTGTGGATGTAGCTCATGTAGAAGCCGTCGGCCACACGTCCGGCCAACTCGATCATCCGGGGACCTCGCCCTGCTAGGTGGATCTCTATGTCGGCGCGCGGTGAGGTGAGTGAGGCGGCGTTGAATCCGACGGTGTCGCCGTCGGTGTCGATCGTCGAGCCACGCCAGAGGCTGCGTGTGGCATCAACCATTTCGGCAACAGCTGTGAGCGGTCGCCGTCGGTCGACTGCGAGCGGCGCAAGAGTAAGTCCGCCGCCGGCTCCGAGGCCGAGGAAGGCCCGCCCTTCGCTGAACTCGTCGAGCGACGCTATTGCGTTGGCTGTGACCCCGGGGTGACGGGTGAAGGGGTTGGTGATTCCAGGGCCGATCCGGATCGATTCGGTGGCCGCCGCCGCGGCGGTGAGGGTCACGTAGACATCGCGTGTGACCAGTCCTTCGTCGTAGATCCAACAGCGTCGGTATCCGAGACGTTCGGCTTCGGCTGCCAGCTCGGCTACCCGGGCGGCCGGGCCGGTCGGCATGAGATTGACTGATCCCGCCAGTTGGTTGGTGCTGTTCACGTCGCCGATGGTAGTTGGCCTTGGGCCGGTCCAGAAATGTTTGGTCTCACAAAGAATTTCTTGACCTGAGCAAACACGCCAGTCTATATTTCTACCACGTCCTGAATGGAGGCGCCATGGACGAGACCACGCTCTCTTCGCTGTACCACGACATGTGGTTGATTCGAGCCTTCGAACAGGGACTCGAGTCGGAGTTCGAGAAGGGCAACGTGCCCGGAATGCTCCACACCGGCCTCGGCCAGGAGGCCACTCAGGCCGCGCTCGCCGCTCACCTGGAAGCGACCGACGCCTACTTCCCCGACCATCGAGGTCACGGCATCAACGCCCTCGCCCAACAACGCCACCGCGGCGACGGCAGGCGAATCATGGCGGAACTGTTCGGCCGATCCACCGGTGTGTGCAGCGGCAAGGGAGGCAGCCTCCACTCGGCCGATCCGCTGGCAGGAAACTATGGCGACAACGCCATCGAAGGCTCCTACATGGCCACCGTGCTGGGAGTGGCGTTGGCCTCGAAGATGCGCGGCGAATCCAAGGTCGCATGCGCGATCATCGGCGATGGCACCGTCGGTCGAGGAGAGTTCCACGAGAGCCTCAACATGGCCGCCATCTGGGAGTTGCCCGTTCTCTACGCGTGCGTCAACAACGGCTACGCCATCCACACACCGGTGGGCAAGGGTCACGCGTCAGCCAACATCGTCGACTTGGCGCGCGGCTACGGATTTCCTTGCGAACAGGTCGACGGAAACGACATCGAGGCGTCCTACGAACTGGTCGAGAGGGCTGTTCGACACATCCGCGACGGCAACGGGCCCTTCTTCGTCGAGTTCATGACCTGGCGGTGGCAGGGGGTCTTCACGGGCGAGTTCCGGCCGGCCGAGGAGGTCAAGTACTGGCGTGAGGATCACGATCCGATTCTCATGGCCGCCGACCGCCTGCGCGAGATGGGCTGGGCCGACGAACATCTGGACAAGGTCGAACGAGAGGCCCACGACACGATCTCGTATTGGATCGATTTCGCCAAGGAGAGCCCACCGCCCGATCCGGCGAAGGCCACCGCTGATGTCTATGTAGGGTTCGAGGTGGCGGAATCATGACCGGTGATACCAAGGTCAAGAAGCGCACGATGGTGAAGGCACTCAATGAGGCGCTCGACCTCGGCATGGAGACCTTTCCCGAGATGTTTCTCATCGGTGAGGACATCGGCGAAATGGGAGGCGATTTCGGCGTCACCCGCAAGCTTTGGGCCAAGTACGGCGAAGACCGCGTGCGCGACACGCCACTCTCGGAAGCAGCGATCATCGGCACGTGTGTGGGCAGTGCCATGGTTGGAATGCGCCCCGTCGCCGAGATCATGTTCGCCGACTTCCTGGGTGAGTGCTACGACCAGATCGTCAACAATGCAGCCAAGTTGCACTACATGTTCGACGGCCAGTTCAAGGCGTCGTTGGTCATACGTACTGCATGTGGTGGAGGGTTCGGCGGCGGACCACATCACTCACAGTCGGTCGAGGGATGGTTTCTCAACGTTCCGGGCCTGGTGATCGTCGCTCCGTCAAACCCCGTCGATGCCAAGGGCCTGTTGCTGGCATCGATCGAATCCGACGATCCCGTGCTGTTCCTCGAACACAAGGCGCTCTACCGAGCCAAAGGTGAAGTTCCCGAGGGGTACTACACCACTCCTCTGGGCTCAGCGGCGGTGGCCCGACCAGGAACCGATGTCACGGTTGTGGCCACGATGAGAATGGTGCCGATGGCGCTCGAGGCCGCCGAAGTGTTGGCCGAAGAGGGAGTCTCGGTGGAGGTGATCGACCTCCGAACGATCAGGCCCTACGACGCCGACACGGTCCTCGACTCCGTGCGCCGCACCGGCCGGGCCGTTGTCGCCAACGAGGCTCCGGCGGTGGGAGGTCTCGGGTCAGAACTGAGCGCTCGCATCAGCCAGGACTGCTTCCATGAGTTGCTGGGCCCGGTAGTGCGGGTCGACGGTCTTGACACCCCGATTCCGTTCTCGGTCGAACTCGAACTCCTGGTGCTTCCCGAAGCCGACCGGGTGATCGCCGCGATCAGGCAGGCAATGACACAACCAACGAGAGG
>JAJCXW010000039.1 GCA_029263235.1 Acidimicrobiales bacterium | reverse complement strand
TGGTCTGTGCTGGTGGCCTAATTGCACCCGTTGGCCAGGCTGGTCCACGTTGCGCCAACGCAGAATACCGGTCAGTCTGAGGTGGTCTGACGATGTGCTGTCAGAAGCGTCCGTGTGATGTCAGCATGGGTGGGATGGCGGTGGCTGCCGGCGTCTCGGGTGGTGACCGGCGGCGGTGGCCGGATGTTCTTTGGTGACCGGCTGGAATATCCGGTTCTGGTGGCGTTGGGCTTAAAGCGGCGGGCGGGTTGTGCTGCCTATCCCATCGCCTGGCCAGTCCGGGTGGGATTTGTCGCCGGTCGGACCTGCGATGGGTATCAAGGGCGAATGGCGTGCCACCCTGGCAGCACACTTTCCGCAGGCCTTTACCGAGAAACTGCCGGCGCGGATGGCTGGCTGCCAGCGGGTGACCGTGGAGGACTTTATGCTGCGCCTCTACGGCATGTCGGGTCGCTACGAGCTGCAGACCGTTACGCAGGTCTGTGACGACATTCGGCGCCATGTTAGGCGGCAGCTAGAGCAGAACGATGCCTACGTGCTCGTGTGGGACCGCTCCGACCGCGTCACCGTGGCCAAAGATCCGGAGCGGGAGCGGCGTCAGGCGCTGCGAAGGGTGGAGCAGCTGCCCGTGCCGGCGGTTGACGTGGACAGCGGGTACGCCATGGGTTACTTCCCCGGGGACCGTCTGCCCATCGAGCCCTACCTGGAGACGGACGACGAAAAGACGCGGACGGGCAAGTTTACCGCCGGCTGGCACCGGGTCATGGCCACAAAGGCCGCCCGCAACGAGCTGATCGGTCGCGTCTCTCTATCCCTGCTGGACCCCACGCGGGAGCTGGTGCCGGTCGGCACCATGCTCATCATTGACAACTTTCCCGAGCCGCTGCGCGGCCGCTACCGCCGGCGGCCGGCCGTCCTGCAGATGGAGCCCGGGCCGGCCGACGAGGAGGCGACGGCGCCGACGGCGGCGACAGCGGCAGAGCGGCCGCAGCCGTTTTCCGCCATGGGTCCGGACGGTCGCCGCTGGGTGCAGACCTGCAAGGCCTACACCCCGCTGCTCACCCCCGGCCACGACCTCGGCGAGGCGGACGTGGCAGTGGTGGTCTGGCTGCTGCACTTTTCCCGCGCAGAGGTGGTGATCCAGTGCAACGACGCGGACCTCATCGCCATCCTGCTGCTGCACACCCAGCGACGCATCGACCCGCAGACCCACATGCTGGGCAAACCCGTCTGGCTTTCCATGGTGCGGCTGAAGCGGGAGCCCGGCACGCCGCCCAAGATCCCCCACTACATTCGCATTAACGAGCTGTGGCGCTCGATCATGAAGGATGCCCGGGCGGCCCAGGGCCGGGACGACAGCGTGCGCGCGGACGCCATCGAGGCGGCCACACAGCGGGCTCTTGCCGCGCTGCCAGGCGGGAAGCCGCCGACCGCCGCCCAGAAGAGAAAGGCCCGCAAGGAGGCAACCGAGGCCCAGGGCCCAGAGTCCTTTTTTGCCACCGGCAGTCGTGTGCGCAGCCCGGTGGAGACGTTTGTCGTCGCGATGATGAGCTGCGGCGGCGACTTTGTCGACGCGCCCATGACCGGCGCGGGCCCGGGCACCGTTATCCGCGCACTGCGCGCCGGCGGGGCGGGAGACGCAATGGTCGCCCGCGACATCTGCTACGGCCACCCCCAGCACCAGAGCGAGCTGCGGATGCGGCAGGAGCCCTATCTGGCCATGATGCTTCAGGTGTACCTGAACACGGTGGGCGGGGCTAGCACTGTCCGGACCCCGGCAGAGCTGGGAGAGAGCACCGAGCCGGCCAGCTCGGGCTCGGTCAGCGACGCCTCTGGGGACGAGCTGGCGGCCGCGTCCCGTCGGCGTCACACCCGCCACGAGGACCGCCGCGGCCAGTGGGCGCGCGCCCCTGGTGAGATGTCGCTGAAGCGGACCGTGCGTGCGCTGCGCGCTGTCCGGGCCGTGGGGAACGCCCGGGCAGAGCGGCTTCGTCGTGAGTGGCAGGAGAAGGAAAACACCCGGGCCGCGGCCGCCCGGCCGCCGCGGCCGCCGGTCGTGCGCGTCATCACGCCCGACCAGCGGGTGCCGGGGTCAGCGGCCATCCGCGCGAACCATCGTCGTCTGCACTGGACCCTCCTCTACTGGCTGCGCTCCCCGGTGGCCGGGGGCGGCGGCGTGCCCGACCCGCTCGCCCGTGAGCACGGCCGCTCCGTCTGGGGCTGGGAGCGCGCCGCAAACGGCCGCGTGGTGCCCGCCCGTCGCGTGACCCACCATCCTGCCCCGGCCCCCGTCGCCATGTCGCTTCACTAGACACCACCACCACCACCACCACCACCACCACCACCCAATGTGAATAAATGTTTACCCTGTCCACCGCTACTGCTCACTCCACACCGTGCGCTCGCTGCTCTCATCGTCAGAGTCGGAGAGCTCGATAATATCGACCCCCGCCCCAGCACCAGCCCCAGCCCCAGCCCCAGCACCAGCCCCGGCCCCGGCCCCGGCCCCGGCCTTTGGTGGCGGAGCTGGCGGAGCTGGCGGGGTCTTGTCCGATTCGGCACGCTTGGGTTGTGTGACAATCTGAAAGAGGCGGACTGGGCGAATGCCAGTACTCGACAGGATGGATTGGTTCTTCCGTGGCCTCTGTGGGTCTCCATGGATCCACGGGTATAGGCGCCCTACCGCCTCGGCTCGGAACACGCTGCCCGCACCGGACAGGGGTTGCTGCCACCAGTGAATGGAGGGCTGGTCATCTCTGTATTCAATCGTCACCTGGTCCATCGACACGAAACACTCGACGGTAACGATGTCCAGCTCAGAGGGCCGGTGATCTGGCTCAGCACGAAGGTGCACCTTCATCTTGGCGGTGTAATAGCGTGGCGCCCACAGCGTGCCATCGTTGATGTCGCGGTACACGTGGCTGCGCGGCACGTCTCGTTTCAGGTTCTGACGGAGACGATGTACGGTATACATCCGGGACCCGCGAATGGTCTTCGGCCCAGTGCCCTGCTGTCCGTAGTACTGGAAAGTCTTCCCGCGGGCGCCCGTCGCGCCAAACGGCCCCCGTCTGGCCGTTTCCAGGGTTTGGTAGGTCTGCAGACGATCTTTCTCAGCCTTGGCGGCGGCTGCTTGTTGTTTGCCCATCCGCCACTGCCTGCGTTCCCGCGCCAGCTCTTCCTTCTTGTCCTCTGCCTTGCGCGCGGCTTTTCGCTTGGCCGCGCTCGTCGCATGCAGCGACTCTGCCCACGCACGCTCGCGCTCTCGGGAGCGCGAGCGCGAGCGTGTGCGACCCTGCGACATCGGCAGGTTGTCGACCAAAGGGCCCGCCGAGAGGATCCCTGCGGCGGCCAGGTGCCAGCCGGGTGCTAGCCCCGGAAAGCTGCTGCGCGGGCGTCGACCGGCAGCCGGTCTTTAACCCGAAAAGAACACGACCGGATATTCCGTAGAACATTCGATTGCTGACCGGGCGGTCTGGCTGTGCTCGGGGCTCCTGCGTACCCGCGTCGGCTGGTGTTCATTTCGTGCGGTGGGCACAATCGGCCGCTGGCTGGTATATTCTCCACGGACGGCACGGAGCACGGCTTGGTGCCCAGGATGTCCTTTAGCGGTGCCATTCGCGACCAACCGAGGTTCGGGACCGGCTCGGTGCGGCCGCAGAGTCGCTCCGCGTCTGCACGGAAGAGCCCCGGTCGTCGGCGCCCGTCCCAGCAGCACTATCGTCCGCCGGCCGGCTCTGCGGCCGGCGGACATCGGGGGTCGGGCCAGCAGAGCATGTTTTTCTTCGACGCCTGTGACGAGGGCGGCGGTGGCGCCGGCGGCAGCGGCAGCGGCAGCGGCGACGATGAGGACTGGGCGCCGGCCCGAGCGTACGCCGACACCGGACAGTGGTCGCCGCCGACGCTGGCTGCCAAGGCGGCGGCTGGGATGTCGAGGGCGCTGGCCGTGGTCGAGTCGGGGCGGCTGCAGCCGGACCGGCGGGCAGTCGGTACCAAGTGGAACGTCGACGCGGTCAGGCTGCACATCTTTGTGGTTCAGCTGGCCGCCGCGGCCGGCCGCGACCCTGCCTCGCTGTTTGAGCCGGCAAACGCGCCGCTCCTCGACGTCCAGAGTGTCCTGGACCGACACGGCGGCGGCGGCGGCCAGACGGCCATGCAGCAGCAGATCCAGCTGCTCAGCGAGCAGCAGCAGCTGTTGGTGCGGCGGGGCGAGGCCGGCATCCAGGCGGCCGCCCAGCGGGGCCCGCCCAGCGAGTTTGAGGAGTGGCTGACGGTGTACGGCGAGTACCAGCGGCAGCTGGCACGGGTAGAAGCCCAGGCCCGGCGAGAGGCCATCTTGGCCGTTCAGCGCGAGGAGCGCATCCGGCGGGGCAGCAGCCCGATCGGGACCGAGACGGACGCCGAGACGGTGCTGGACTTTGACCGGTACGCCACGGCGCTACCCGAGGGCATGGACGAGGGCGAGTTTGCCCGGGCCTTTGCCGCGGCCCAGCAGCGGATCCTGGCAGAGCGCAACGTCACCGCGCCGCCGCCGCCGCCGGCCCGCGTCGCCGACACCGGCCAGCTGAGCGCGCAAATCTCCGACTTTCTCGACGGCCCCGACGACGGCGATCTGCTGCTGCTGCCGCCCTCGATGGCGCCGGCAGCGGGGGCCGGCACCGGCGGCCAGGCCGGCCCGATGACGGTGGAGCGCCAGGCCGAGCTGGTGCGACCGTCGGCGCCGGCGCTGCAGGCCATTGCCGAGGCGTACGGACGGGTGCTGGAGCTTACACTCGAGGCAGGCCTCGAGCCGACCCTTGACCTGCTGATCACCTCGGACGATCTTCGCACCACCTTTGTCGAGCTCGTCGCCATGCGGCTGGGCAGCACCCGCTGGATCACCCAGACACGCTACGAGGCGATTACCGCGCGCAAGATGGACGGGCCCAAGGAGCTGCGCATTCTTGCCCGGCTGGCCCGTAGCATTGCCCTGCGTCGCGGACAGCTGGCCGGGCTGAAGGAAGTGAGGTCGCTACACCTGCGAAAGTAAAAGACTCTGCGTATAATCGGCGCACGCGCCCGCCGCCATCTGCTGGGTGTATCCCGCCGCCGTCGCCGCCGCCGCCCGCCATGGCCGCGCATGCCTATCCCCGGCTGGATGCGGCAGACACGTCTGCTGCCCCGATCAGCACCCGACTGGCCCCGCTCCCGGCCGCCGCCGCCGCGGCCGAGATTCCGGCGTCGGTCGACTTTCGCTTCTGCGGCCCGGCCGCCATGCCGCTGAACCGCGAGGAGGCGGCCGCGATTACTCGGGCAGTCGCACACCCCAGCATCGAGACCTGGTACCCCCTGGCCGCCCACGGCTACAACACGATGGATGCGCCGTCGGGTGCCGTGGTCAAGCTTCGGGCCGATGCGCCGCTGCAGTATGACCCCTTTCTGGCCAACTGGCTGGCCGGCAGCAGCCTCACACAGATCAAGTCCTCCAAGCTGGAGGGGGTCGACATTGACATGGTGTACCTGGCCGACGTGGAGCGCCGGCAGCGGCTGGCCGCGGCCACCCCGGAGCTGGTCTCCGACCCGATCAGCCTGCTGAACCGTGACCCCGACACGGGAAACGACCGGCCCGACGGCAGCTCGCACTGGTGCGCCGAGCTGAGCAGCGGGGACGGTCACCAGTGCGGCATGTTCTTTACCTCTGAGCAGACCGACGACGGCGAGATCAAGACCTACTATCTCTTCTGTCACACGGCGCCGCGGGCAATCGGCGAGGAGCTGATGGAGCAGCTCGACGCGGCCGTGGTCAACAAGGAGACGGTGCACGGCTTCTTCTCCCGGCCGGTGTGGAAGCGCGCCTGTGAGCAGGCCGAGCGGGAGCGGGCCAGGATGCTGCTGGTGGCGGCAGACGCGCTCGACCTGCTCATCGCCCGGGTGCCAGACATGCACGCGCCGATGGGCAGCAATGCCATGCTGGCCCAGACCGTGGCCAGCTGTACGGGCAACCTGGTGCTGCCCGAGCGGGACACGCCGCTCGGCAAGAAGCCCAAGCACTACTACTACTACTCCAACTGTGCGCCAACCGACACCCTGCGCGGCGGTGCCCTGGTCATCGGCGGGCCGCTGCAAGGGATTGAGCTGCTGCGCGGAAAGGGGGGACACGGCTGGGGCACGCAAACGGCGGGCGCCATCGCGCTGTCGAGCGGGGCCAGGATGAGCCTGCAGTCGGTCAGCCCGGCCAACTTTGCCATCGACTCGATCGCCGCTGAGCGCCGCAAGCGGCTCGGGGCAATCTACCAGTGGGGCGGCGTGCAGGGGTACCAGTCGCACTTTCACCCGCACAATTTTAACAACCTGGGCCCGGGCGACCAGGAGTCGCAGGCGGCCGCCGGCTACCGCGCCGAGTGGGGCCGGCTCGTGCTACGCCCGGCCATGGTCCAGCTGACCGGGACCCGCGACAGTGTCCGACTGTACAACCCCTAGGGACTCGCACGCGCACACGGCGCGCTGACACAAGAGCACCGACCGGAAGGGGCGGGGCGGGGCGGAGAGGGGAGGGGAGGGGGAGCAGGCCGCGTGTAAACATTGACCCGACTTTACGCCGCTTTACGTCGGCGGCTCAAGCCGCCTCGCGCGCCGCGCCGCGGGCGACCACTTCTCGCCGGTGCTCCTTGACCGTGGTGTAGACCTTTTCCGCCGGTGTGCCGTCGGCCGTCTGGCCGTGCAGCTGGGCCGACTCGAGCACCGCCCGGCGCCCGGGCGGCGCCTCGCCCATCGCGCGCCCGCTCGCCCCTGTGCCGCCGCCGCCGCCGCCGCCGCCGCCGCCGCGACCGGCCAGCTCGGGCGCGGGGCCGGTGTCGCCGGTGCCGCGTCCGCTGCCGGTGTGGCAGGTGTTTGCGATTGCGTCCACCGGGTCGCCGCTGGGTGCATTCGGCGCCTCTGGTGCCGGCATGCTCCCCTGGACGGCCAGCCGTGGCCGGGCCAGCAGCGCGTGCTCCACCTCGGCGCGCGGCAGCCCGAGACTCTGCAGGGCGATGCGGGCGAGGGCGCGCTGCCGAATATACGGACTCTCGGCGACCTGCTGCACCGCCTGCACGGTCAGCATGGGCCGGTAGTGAAGACAGATCTCGGCCCCGCTGTTGCGGTCCAGCAGACGGCGTGCGGCCAGCGTGACAAACTCTGCCGCCGGCACGTCAAACAGGTCGGCGACAATCTCTGCGCTGGTCCGACCGCCCTGCTGCACGAGGTCGTGGTCGAGGATTGTCTGGATCGGCGTGTTCTTCGGAGCCGTCACCAGCCCGTCTGCCCTGGCCTGTTGCTCAATCCGGTCGTCGGCGGTCGCCGCGCCGCGCTGCCGGTCAGGCGTGGCGCAGCGATCGAGCCCAAAGGCTCGCCGAGCGCGCTTGTCCTCATGGCCGTCCGCCTCGTCCTCCTCGTCCTCCCCATCCTCCCTGCGCCGCTTGCGGCCGTCCATACCAGCAGGCGGTTCCGCCGAGGAACGGACGGCAGGGTCGTTCGGGCCACAGGGCGGCCTCCCACGGACCACGTACAGCACCTGTGGCTCGATCTCTTCTGCATCTCGGCCACCGTCCACCGTGGTGGCGGTCTCCTGTGCTCTCTGCTCAATCTCCCGTCGCTCGCGAAGCAGGTGGTCTGCAACAAGCTGCCGCTGCACCTCCAGGTCGTAGGCGGCCTCGTAGGCGTCGGGCACCGCGTAGATCAGCTCATAGATCTGCTTGCACATGGTTTGCAGCATAGAGGCCCAGGCGGCAAGCAGCTGGTTGAACAGGCCGTTGGCCGAGTCAATCGACTGGGAAAATGCCCCCTCTGCCGACATTAGCACGCGTGGCACCCCCACAACCGTGTAAACCTGCTCCTCAAACTGGCGGCGCAGCGCGACGAGGTCACTCCGGCCCTGGGGCAGCGTTGGTGCCGCCAGCTGCACGCCGTCTGGCAGCGGAAGCATCGGCCGATCGCTCCAGCTCGGCAGGGCCACCGGCGCACTGAGCACGCTTGGATCTGCGGCAGCGTTCACCGTCCTCGACTGTGGCCGGTCTCCCCGTGCCAGCTCTGCGCTCAGCGTGAGCGCCTGGTGGTTCTGCCGGGCCCTGCCCTCCACCAGCCAACGGTCTTCGTCTATCTTTGACTGGGCAGCCTGCGCCGACGTCTGGAAGACGCTGCGCAGCACGGTGCTGCGCGCCATCGGATCCGTGGCCACGCCGCCGTCGCCGCCGTCGCCGCCGCCGCCGCCGCCGCGGCGAAGGTCGGCACGGGGGTTCTGCTGCACCACGATGCCGCTGTAGACGCGCATCTGCTCGGCCGCCACTGCGGCCGTCTCCAGGTTGGCCAGGTTGTTGTAGGCGGGCACGAGGGAAAAGCTGCGCGAGTTGAGCCGGGCCTTGGCACACTCGCCAGAGAGGCCGTTGCTGCTCCCGCTGGTGGTGGTGGTCTTGCGCGGGCCGCCGGATGCGTAGGGCTGCGTGGTGATGGTTGGCTCGCAGCCGGGCTCCTGCAGGAAGATGATGCTGTCGTCGTAGCTTCCCCTGGGCACACTAAAGTAGCGCAGACGCGTGCGATCTGACAGGGTCGAGGTGAAGATGTGCACCTCGTAGGCGGTCGCGTCAGGCACGACCGGAACCACGTTTGTCTCGGCCTCGCACTGGGTAAGTCGCACCGGGGCATACCCAAAGTCGTCCAGGTCCTGCGCAACCCGGACGAGCCAGGGCACAAAGTAGCGGTTCAGGTGGTTCTGGAAGCTGGGAATGGCCACCTTGTTCCGGTCCCCGTACGTCACCGAGATGATCGGCTCGCCGGCAAAGAGGTGCCGATGCAGCAGCTTGATCGCCGCGCGATAGGCAGTCGAGGCGCGGCTGACGTTCCGAGCCATCATAACGTCGGCCGGGTCAATCTTGGCCGTCAACACCCACTCCTCCCACACGCTCACCCTGGTCCCGCTGCCATCGTGTCCCCGCCCGGTCGTCAGCGAGCCCCCGGTGCCCTGTGGGCGCTGAGGGACTTTGCCGGCCTGCTGCATGTCGGCGGCGCACGCTTAGCGCCACGAAAAGACGTAGACGGGCACCTGGCGACTGCCAGGTCACCTCGAATCTCCATATACCAACGCCTCGGTGTTTTATTCCCCTGTCGCCGTGTGGTACCCGGATGCGCCGAGGCCCGCGTATCCCGAGCCGCCCGCCCAGCCAGAGGCGGCCCGGTGGTGGGGGTTTTGATATCCCCCGTTCTTTCTTTTTTTCCAACATTCTATGGTGGAGGGGTGTGCGGCAAAATTGTTTGCCCACCCATTCCCGTCTGCCATCGTCTGCCACCGCCTGCCCCCCCCCTGTTCCAACCGCCTAATCACCCCCCGTGGGCCGCGGTTTTCGCTGACGTGGTCGCGTGCCGAAATCCCGAAAATCCGTCAGACCACGTTTCGCCCAACCTGACGCAGACCACGTACCCCCCGTCCACGTCAGGGTTTCGGACCGCCCACGCGCACCCTAAGCCATCTCTGGGTGCCTGATGTCAGTGTGCGTCAGACCACCGGTGGCTGAGCTGGTGACCGTCACGGCGATCGCGGAAAATCCTCCCCCGCGTCCGGCGCCACGTGGCGCCGGCCAACCGAGGCCCGTACGGGCCCCGGGCGCCCGCGCTAAGCCACCATTGGGCTGACGTGGTTTGTTCTGGAAGACTGACGTCAGGTCTTCGTTTGGCAGACAAATTGACCACCGGC
>JAJCXW010000038.1 GCA_029263235.1 Acidimicrobiales bacterium | reverse complement strand
TCGTCGGTCTGGCTTTCGTCGCGGAAGTGGGCGCCACAAGACTCCTCGCGGTCGAGGGCGTCGCGCACCACGAGTTCGGCCAACTCCATGAAGTCGTCGACCCGATTGACTTTCTCGAGCGATTGGTTGAGTCCGTCGGCCGACCCCAGAACCTTGACGTCCTTGCGGAACTCGTCGCGGATTGCGGGTATCTCCGACAGAGCCTTCTCGAGCCCGGCCCTGTTTCGGTCCATGCCGCAGTGGTCGCGCAGCAGGGTGCCGAGTTCGCGGTGGTAGTGGTCGGCGGACTTTGTTCCCGACTTCGACAGCCAGTGGCGGGTGCGGGTGTCGGCCTCGGCCACGGCTTCGGTGAACACTGGATCGTCGGTGGGGACCGCGGTGCTGCCCAGCTTGGGAGCCAGGTAGTCGCCGATCGTGTAGGGAAGCACGAAGTATCCGTCGGCCAAACCTTGCATGAGTGCCGATGCTCCGAGGCGGTTGGCGCCGTGGTCGGAGAAGTTGCATTCGCCGAGGGCGTAGAGGCCCGGAACCGTGGTCATGAGGTTGTAGTCGACCCAGAGACCACCCATCGAGTAGTGCGAAGCGGGATAGATCCGCATCGGCTGCCGGTAGGGGTCCTCACCGGTGATGCGTTCGTACATATCGAACAGATTCCCGTAGCGCTCGCGGATCACGTCGACGCCTTCGCGGCTGATGGCATCGGCGAAATCGAGATACACGCCGTTCTTGAGGTCGCCCACGCCGTGGCCCTGATCGACCACGGTCTTGGCGTTGCGCGATGCGACATCTCTCGGCACGAGATTGCCGAAGGTTGGGTACTTCTCCTCGAGGTAGTAGTAGCGTTCGGCCTCGGAGATCTGGTCGGCGGAGCGGGACTCGTCGATGTCGCGCGGCACCCAGATCCGGCCGTCGTTTCGCAGCGACTCCGACATGAGGGTGAGCTTTGACTGGAACTCGTCGCCGGCCGGGATGCACGTGGGGTGGATCTGACCGAAGCACGGATTGGCGAAGGCCGCCCCCTTGCGGTGGGCCCTCCACGAGGCGGTGACGTTGCAGGCCAGAGCGTTGGTCGACAGGTAGTAGACGTTGCCGTAGCCGCCGGTGGCCAGCACCACGGCATGGGCGCTGTGAGAGCTCACCTGGCCGGTGAGGAGGTCACGCACGACCACGCCGCACGCCTCGCCGTCCTTGGTGACGATGTCGAGAACGTCGGATCGGTTGTGGAGAGTGACCGTCCCGGCGGCGATCTGGGCCGCCATGGCTTGGTAGGCCCCGAGCAGGAGTTGCTGTCCGGTCTGGCCCCGTGCGTAGAAGGTTCGGCTGACCTGGGCTCCACCGAAGGAGCGGTTGGCCAGCAGGCCTCCGTATTCACGGGCGAACGGCACGCCCTGAGCGACGCACTGGTCGATGATGTCGACCGATACCTGGGAGAGCCGGTAGACGTTGGCTTCGCGTGAGCGGTAGTCGCCGCCCTTCACCGTGTCGTAGAAGAGACGATGAATCGAGTCGGCGTCGTTCTTGTAGTTCTTGGCACCGTTGATTCCGCCCTGGGCCGCGATGGAGTGGGCCCGCCGGGGCGAGTCGTGGTAGGTGAAAACGTCGACGTTGTAGCCGAGTTCGCCGAGTGATGCCGCGGCGGAAGCCCCGGCCAGGCCGCTACCGACGACGATGACGTTGAACTTGCGCTTGTTGGGCGGGTTGATCAACTTCATCCCGAACCGATGGTTGTCCCACTTGTCGGCGAGTGGTCCGTCCGGGACCTTCGAGTCGAGGTTGATCATGATCCGACCTCCAAGACGGTGGTGGCAGACAGTGGGGCGATGGCTTCGTGTTCGACCGAACCGGCCGGTGGTGTGGTGCGGTTGTCCTCGTCGATCACGCCGGCCTGCACGAGGATCGGGAAGCTCAAATTGCCGACCAGCACAAAGGCGCTGATTCCTACCGCGAAGCCCCGCCTGGCTGCGTTGTAGTGCGGGTTGTTGATGCCAAGAGACTGAAAGAGAGACCAGGTGCCGTGGTAGATGTGCACGGCAAGGGCCACGTTGGCCACGACGTAGATGATCGCCACGGGAAGGGAGTTCATGGACTCCACGACGTTGTGGTAGACGTCGCCGCGCAGGTAGGTGTCGCCCAGCCACCAGCCCCAGGTGAGGTCGGCGAGGTGGAAGAAGAGGTAGAGCAGGATGATCGGGCCGGTCCAGCGCATGGTTCGGCTGGCGAAATTAGCGGCGATGTAATCCTGCTTGGCTTGGTAACGATGGCTGGAGGACTCGCTCATGCGAGCCAGCGAGACGGCACTGTGGATGTGGATGACGAACATTCCGGTGAGGCCGACCCGTAGCAGCCAGAGCAACACCGTGCGCGGGATGATATTGCCGCCGAGATCGCGCAGGGCTTCGCCGTACTCGTTGATCTCGAGCGGGCTCTGGTAGATGTGCAGATTGCCGATCATGTGAGCCACGACAAAGCCGAGAAGCCCGATGCCGGTGATGGCCATGACGTATTTCTTGCCGACGGCGGTTTGGTAGAGGTTGGCTGGCCACGGCAGCTCTCTGGTGCGTCTGCGCAGTGGTTTGACCCGGCCGTGTGAATCGGATCGCGAGATGGTTTGTGCCATGCCCGAACTTCCTTGTCGTCTGCCTCTGTCGAGGCCACCGTACTGCCGTCCGAGACCCAAGACGCAAGTCCGGCCGGACCGGTCTTGCCGGTGGTCAGATGAGCTGTGAGATGTAGTGATTGGAGACGTCGATCTGGCCCGACTCGATCCTCAGAACCACCTTGAGTTCCTTTGATTCGTCCACCGGTTCGTCGGGCACGGCTACCACGAATGTTCCGACTGAGGAGCACTCGTCGGCCGGCATCGTGCCGCCCCACCGCATCGTGTCGACAGTGACTTCTCCGATGATTGCCGAGGCGGTGACGACGGCATCTTCGAGGGGTTCGTGGCGGTCTGAGATCACGTGAATCGAGAGACGATGCCGGTCACCGCTGTGGCTCATCACAGGGAGGGAGTCGGCCACCACGATCACCGGTCGACACGCGTCGACGAGGGCGTTCCAGGCCGGTTTCTGAGATCGTGACGAATCGAGAACTCCGAACCCGCCCGAAGGTGTGGCGTCGGCGAGGTAGTGGTGTATGAACCCACCGGTGGGGCGATACTTGACTCGGCGTAGGTGTTCGATGGTGGTGCGAACGATGTCGGCTTGGGCGGCGACGGTGAGCTGAGCCCAGTCGGTGCCCTTGCCGATGTGGCGGGGCGCAACCACGTGTTGCAGTGACGAGGCGTCTGCGCCGATCAGCCGGCCGAGGGCCTCCCAGTCGATGTGGGGCCACAGGATGTCGTCGAGCTCAGGCAAGGACGGGCTGACCGTCGCCGATCCGAATGCCGACACGAATCGGGCCATACGTGGCAACCGTGCCATCCACGCCCCGATGTCGGAGACCTTTCCTCCGTTCCAACCGAACCACAGACTGCTCGTTGTGCCGTCGAGTTGCGGGAGGTGCGGTGGGACGCCGGTGTGGGCAACGATGGGTCGGGATCCGTCGGTGCGCTCGATCACCCGCTTGACGGAACTGTCGAGAACCGCTCGATTCCAGGACGGAATCTGCTGGCTGAGAACCGGCGGAGTCGTGAGGGGTTGTTCGGGTCGGCGATGGGGTTCGTCGTGGCCGCACCAAACAGCCACCGACGGATGGTGGCCGAGTAGGTCGACCGCCTCGCGTGCCTGTCTCACCGCCTGCTTGCGCACCCCGCGGGCCATGAGACCGCGCAGGGGGAGGTCCTGCCAGACCAGCAGCCCCAACTGGTCGGCGAGTTCGTAGAACTCCGGCCGGGCCAGATGGGTGTGGCATCGGACCAGATCGAGCCCGGCGTCGCGCACCGCTGTGAGGTCGCTGGCTATTTGTTGGACGGTGGTGTCGCCGGGGCGGGGAGTGGTGGGCAGGGCCGATACCCCCTTGACGAATATCCGGGTGTCGTTGACCGACATCGTCCAGTTGTCAATGCGCACCGAGCGGAAGCCGATGTCGCGGGTGCGGGAGTCGTGGGTCTGCTCGTCGATGACGAGACTGCACGTGAGGCTGTGGAGGGGTTGGCCGCCGAGGGAGTGGGGCCACCAGAGCTCTGGTTGTGGCACCTCGAAGGTCCACTCGACGCGGTTCTCGCCGGCGGCCGCCGGGTGGTTGAGTTCGTGGTCGTGGCCCGCGACCTCTGTCCGGAGGGTCACCGGCCCCGAGTCGGGCGTATCGAAGACGCATCTGACGGTGACCCTCGCTCGGTTCTCGTTGGCGTCGGCGCATACCGCTCGGAAGTGCCGAATTGCGGCCGTTCCAGTTTCGCGAATTGTGACCGGTCGCCAGATCCCGCCGGGGTTCGCGTCGGCGGTGCCGCTAAGTTCGGGGTCGATGTAGGCCCCGAGAAGGTCGCTGCGGGAGTCGGGGTCACCGAACTTCGGAGTCGACACATCGACGGCCAGAAGATGCTCGTTGCGAGCCCGAACGAGCTTGGTGATCTCGAACGAGTGCGGAACGAAGTAGCCCTCGGTGTCGCCGACGTAGGCGCCGTCGAGCCAGACGTCGCCCTGCTGGCAGATCCCTGCGAACTCCAACCAGACGCGGCGGTCGTCAGCAGGGGCCGAAGTGGAGAAACCCACTCGATGAAGCACGTTGCGATGGTCTTCGAGTCCGTCGGCGTCGGACCAGTGTCCGGGCACGTTTACATCGCACCAGGCCCGGTCGTCGAGCTGAGGTTCGTGAAACGTGCGGCGTAGCTCTTCGTGGGCGGCGACCGCCCTCCATGAGCCCGAAAGATCCATTGCAGGCACGGTAGCCCGGCGGGCTAGCCTCGCCGCCATGTCGAAACCAGAGACACTTGGTGCGTTACGCGAGAGCGGATGGGAGTCCGTACCGATCCGCGACGAGATGCGCCGCAACGCGATCGTTCGAATTCGCGCCGGCGAGCCGGTGTTTCCCAGCGTGCTCGGCTACGAAAACACTGTGGGCCCTCAGATCGAGAATGCCTTGCTGGCCGGCCACGACGTGATCTTTTTGGGCGAGCGGGGACAAGCCAAGACTCGAATGATTCGTGGACTCACCGAAATGCTCGACGAATGGATGCCGATCGTGGCCGGGTCGGAGATCAACGACGACCCCTACGCCCCGATCTCGCGTCGCGGGCGAGATCTCGTTGCCGATCACGGCGAGCGCACCCCGATCGATTGGGTTCATCGCTCCGACCGCTACGGTGAGAAGCTCGCCACCCCCGACACGTCCATCGCCGATCTGATCGGCGAGGTTGATCCGATCAAGGTGGCCGAGGGCAGGTATCTGGCCGACGAACTCGTACTTCACTACGGGTTGGTCCCTCGTACCAACCGTGGCATCTTCGCCATCAACGAGCTTCCCGATCTGGCCGAACGCATTCAGGTGGGACTGCTCAACGTGCTCGAGGAGCGCGACGTGCAGATACGTGGCCAGAAGGTGCGGCTTCCGCTCGATGTGCTGTTGGTCGCTTCGGCCAACCCGGAGGACTACACGAACCGCGGCCGGATGATCACCCCTCTGAAAGACCGTTTTGGTTCTCAGATCCGCACTCACTATCCACTCGACATCAGCACCGAGATAGCGATCATCGAGCAAGAACGAGTGCATCCCGAGACAGGGGATCTCGAGATAGCAGTGCCTTCGTTCATGACGGAGATCGTGGCCAATCTGACATTCGCGGCCCGGGCAAGTGCTCACGTGTCGCAGCGTTCCGGCGTGTCGGTGCGCCTTTCCATCGCCAACGAAGAGGTCATGGTCGCCAACGCCATGCGCCGAACGCTTCGTTCCGGCGAGACACATGCTGTGCCGCGGGTCATCGATCTCGATGCCCTCGCCGCGGCTACTGCCGGAAAGGTGGAGATCGAGACGCTCGACGAGGGGCGAGACGCCGAGATCCTCGACAATCTGATCCGCTCCGCCGTGCTCACCGTGTTCAAGCAGCGGGTTCCGCCTGAATCACATCGGGCTGTGATCGAAGCCTTCGAGAGCGATCTTGTGGTCGACACCGGCGAGGACGTCACCGACGCCGCCTACACCCGTCTGCTGACCACGATGCCGGCTCTGAGAATTCCGGTTGAAGCGTTGTTGGCCGATGAGGACGAAGCCGAGTCGCCGGCCATGGTCGCCAGCGCCGCCGAACTCGTACTCGAGGGACTCCATCTCAGCAAACGACTCAACAAGGACGCCGCCGGCGGAAAGGCACAGTTCAGAGGTCGTTGAGAAGGTTTTCGCCGAGTCAGCGCATCGTGAACACGCCGGTGTCGAAGACCACCCGGTCGCCCACCCGGGTCTGGAACAGGACCTGATCGGCTTCGTTCCACATGTGGACGTCGAGACGTTCACCGGGCATGACCGGGGACTTGAATCGACCACCCATCGACCCGAACTGATTGACGTCGCTGTCGCACAGGGTGTGGAGCAACGCTCGGCCGGTGACACCGAAGGTGCAGAGGCCGTGGAGGATCGGCCGGTCGAAGCCGGCCATTGCCGCGAAGGTCGGGTCGGAGTGGAGAGGGTTGCGATCGCCGTTGAGGCGGTAGAGCAACGCTTGGTCGCTTCGCGTGTCGTAGCCGCTGATCTCGTCGGCGGGTCGGTCGGGGAGTTGCCAGGTGGTCGACGGGCCGCGGTCGCCGCCCCATCCGCCTTCCCCGGTGATGAAGAGACCCGACCGGCTGGTCCAGAGCGGGTTGCCCTCGGTGTCGGTGACCTCGGTCTCGATGTAGACCAGAGCGGCCTTGCCCTTGTCGTATATGTCGCCGACGTTGCCTCGTCCGACGGCCTTGCCTGCTGCGGGCACGGTCTGGTGCAGCTGAATGTGTTGTTCGCCGTGGAGCAGTGCCGCCAAGTTGAAGTCGCCGAATTCGGGCATGCCTCCGGTGCCCATCACCACCACCTGTGTCGGGAACGCCAACTGGTCGATGCCTTGGGAGTTCTCGGTGGTGAATTCGAGTTCGGAGCCGGTGGGGTCGGTCTGGCCGGCTCCCACGCCGAGGGCGTAGAGGAGACTGTCGGTGGAGGTCCAGCTGATCTCCCGGGGTTCGCCCACGGTGCCGGCGGCTTCAGGGTTGATTGCCATTTCGATCTCCGTCTGCAGTTGGTGCGGTCTATTCGATCTTGGTACGCAGTGTTGCCAGCGCCATTGCCACGGCGCGGTTCTCGACCCGGACCAGGTCCCCGTCGGTGTTGGAGGTGGCGAGAGTGGTGATCAGGCCGATGGCGCCGGTGACCAACGCCATTCCCTGCTCGGACTCGATCTCAGGTCTCACGATCTGAAGTACCTCGACCCATTCGTCGCGCCACGCCCGGAGACGGTTGGTCATGGGGGAGCGGCGCGCTGAGGTGAGGTGACGGGCTTCGGTGGTCCAGACCGAGATCAGGGCCGACTGTTCGATCGCCACTCTCGCGTAGGCCCTGATGAACGACTCCAGGAGCACGTCGGATTGTGCTCCGGATGCGACCGCAACGTTGTTGGCGTCGTGGACCTGGTCGGCGGCGTGTCGGATCGCTTCGAGCAGGATGTCTTCTTTGGAGGAGAAGTGGCGGTAGATCGCAGGCCCGCTCACATCCACTGCCTTCCCGATGTCGTCGACTCCGGTGGCGGGATAGCCGTTTTGGTGGAACAGATCGATGGCTGCTTCGAGTATCAACTCGCGCCGGTTGGAGGGACGCCGTCCGCCCTTGTCGGTCGTCGAGTGTGCGGTCCCTTCACCAGTCATGTTTACGGACGTTAACAAATCAGCGGTGCGCGGGGTCGCGCCGGACCGCTAGGTTCCGGTGATGGGTCTCCGTCGCCGACGAAAATCACGCAGAGATCCTCCGCATTTCGCATACTCCCGGTGGGACGGCACCCAGTCCGGGTTCGAGGTCGGCGCCGACGAGGTGTTCGATCAGCTGTCCGACGACCTGCTCTATCACGGCGATGTCAACAGCGCCCTGAGACGGTTGATGCAGGGCGGTATGACCGATCGAGACGGCCGCCAGATGGATGGCATCCGGCAGATGCTCGAGCGGCTCAGAGAGAAGCGCGAGGAGATACTCGATCGCTACGACCTGGGCGGTGCGTTCGACGACATCGCCGACCAGCTTCGTGATGTGGTGGAGTCGGAACGGTCGGCGATCAAGGACATGGTCTCCGAAGCCGAGGAGTCAGGTGTTGGGCGTCGAAGCGAGTTGACCGCCGACACGGCCGCACTGAAGAACATGGAACTCGACATGCTCCCGCCCGATCTCGCAGGTCAGGTGAAGGGACTGCAGGACTACAACTTCGAGAGCGCTGAGGCCCAAGCAGCGTTCGAGCAGTTGCTGGAGAAGTTGCGGGAGCAGGTCCTGCAGCAGTACCTCGATCAGGTCGCTGATGGAGTCGACAGCATGTCGCCCGACGACATGGCACGAACCAAGGACATGCTCGCCGCGCTCAACCACATGCTTGAGCAGAGAGCCGCGGGCGAGGAACCCGACTTCGACGGGTTCATGGAGAAGTTCGGCGACTTCTTCCCAGAGAATCCTCGAACTCTCGACGAGCTTCTCGAGGTGATGGCGAAGCGAATGGCCGCCATGCAACAGATGCTCAACTCGATGACCCCCGAGCAGAGATCTCAGCTCCAGGAACTGTCGGATCAGCTATTGGACGACATGGATCTGCAGTGGCAGATGGCGCGCTTGTCGGAGAATCTTCGCGGCCAGTTCCCGGGCGAGGGCTGGGGTCAGAGCCACGACTTCCAAGGCATGGACCCACTCGACCTGCCCGAGGCCGTCGACATGATGGGCGAGCTCGGCGACATCGATCAGCTCGACAACCTGTTGCGGGGGGCCACCAACCCGGGGGCGTTGGCCGAGGTCGACATCGATCGGGCCCGGGACCTGTTGGGCGAGGAGTCAGCCGAGAGTCTCGAACGGATGGCAGAGGTGGCGCGCCTGCTTGAGGAGGCCGGTCTCATCGAGAATCGCGAGGGCCGATACGAACTCACTCCCAGGGCCATCCGACGGATCGGCAACGGTGCTCTCGAGGAGTTGTTCAAACGCATGTCGGCCGATGCTCTCGGCAAGCACGAGGTGCGGCGCTCTGGTCTGGGTCACGAACGAGACTTCGAGACCAAGGCCTACGAGTTCGGTGATCCGTTCAATCTCAACATCGAACGAACACTTCGCAATGCGGTGGCGAGATCAGGCGGCGGAATCCCCATTCGGCTTCATCCCGACGACTTCGAGATCGAACGAACCGAGCAGCAGGTTCAGTCGAGCACCGTGTTGATGCTCGACCTGTCGTTGTCGATGCCCATGCGCGACAACTTCCTGCCGGCGAAGAAGGTGGCGATGGCCCTTCATGCCCTCATCACGAGCAAGTACCCCCGCGACTACTTCGGGCTGGTGTCGTTTTCGGAGGTGGCCCGTGAGATCCGACCGCAGCACCTGCCCGAGGTTTCCTGGGACTACGTATACGGCACCAACATGCAGCACGGCTTCCAGATGGCCCGAAGAATGCTGGCCGGGAAGGTCGGCACCAAACAGATCATCATGATCACCGACGGAGAGCCCACGGCCCACATTTCGAGCTTGGGTGAGCCGGTCTTCAACTATCCGCCCATCAAGGAGACGGTCGATCTCACTCTCGCTGAGGTGGTCAAGTGCACGCGGGACAACATTCGTATCAACACATTCGTTCTCGATGCCACGCACGAACTCACCCACTTCATCGAGGAAGTGTCGCGACTCAATGGTGGTCGGGCGTTCTTCACAACGAATCAGGATCTCGGCGACTATGTCCTCGTCGACTTCGTGGAGAACAAGCGCAGTCTTCTCCGAGGGGGATCGTCGGCGCGTCGGTGACGAATTCGAAGGGAAATATGCCCTCCCGGCCTTTA
>JAJCXW010000037.1 GCA_029263235.1 Acidimicrobiales bacterium | reverse complement strand
CTTCGGGGTTTCTCACAAGGAGAAGATCAAGGAACTCCGCCACGACGTTGATGTGCTGACGCTCACCGCGACTCCGATACCGCGAACCATGGAGATGAGTCTCACTGGCATCCGCGACATGTCGATCCTCAACACTCCGCCTGCCGACCGGCAGCCGATCCTCACCTATGTGGGGGAGTACGAGGAACGGGCGGTGGCCGAGGCGATTCGCCGTGAACTGCTGCGCGAGGGGCAGATGTTCTTCGTCCACAATCGAGTGCGCGATATCGAGCATGTCGCGGCGCGCCTGCGGTCGTTGGTTCCCGAGGCTCGGGTTGCCGTGGCCCACGGACAGATGGACGAGGGCACGCTCGAACGGGTCGTGGTTGATTTCTGGGAGGGCGAGTACGACGTACTGGTCTGCACCACCATCATCGAGTCCGGCATCGACATGCCCACGGTCAACACCCTGGTGGTCGATCGCGCCGACATGCTCGGCCTCGGACAGCTGCATCAGCTTCGAGGCCGGGTCGGACGGGCTGGGCAGCGGGCCTACGCATATCTGTTCCATCCGGCCGACCGGGTGTTGAGCGAGGAGGCCTACGAGAGGCTCAAGACGATCGGTGAGGCCACCGAACTCGGATCAGGCTTCCGGATAGCGATGCGAGATCTCGAGATCAGAGGAGCAGGCAACCTGCTCGGCAACTCCCAGACCGGCCATATCGCCGCGGTGGGTTACGACCTCTACTGCCAGATGGTGACCCACGCTGTGGCTGAGCTCAAGGGCGAACCGATCGCCGAAGCCGAGGAGATCGTCATCGAGGTGCCGGCCGATGCCCACATCCCCGACGACTACATGATCAAGGAAACCAACCGGCTCGAGGCCTACCGAAGGCTGGCGTCGATCAGGTCTCAGCAGCACCTCGACGATGTGCGTTCCGAGTGGATCGATCGGTTCGGACCGGTGCCACCGCCAGCCGAGGCGCTGCTCTCGGTGGGACGCCTCCGGGTGGAGTGCGTTCGTACGGGAGTGCGCGAGGTAGCGGTCACCAAGGGTCCCGGCTTCGGTGGCCCTGACCAGATCGCGAGGATGTCGCCGGTGCAGCTCCCCGACTCGAAACAGGTCCGCCTCCAGCGGCTGTATTCATCGCGTGGGGCCGGAAACTCGCCCACCTACAAAGAGGCGATCTCTGAGCTGCAGCTGCCGCTCATGAAGAAGAAGGGGCCGGCGATCGAGCAATTGGTCACGATCATGTCCGACGTGATCCCCAACGCGATCGCCCCCGTTCCCGCTGAGGGGCATCGGGCCGATACGCTGCCTGACTCGTGAGCACCAAACAGGGCAGATCAGGACATTCGATATTGGCCAGGCTGGCTTCGGTGCTGGCTGTCGTCGCGATCATCGCCACGGCATGTGGCGACGGGTCGGTCGCCGGCGACTCCGCCGACGCCGTATCCGTGGGCGGGGAGTCCCTCTCACGCTCCGACCTCAACACGATTCTGGCTGAGCTGCCCGAGTCTGAAGACGGAACCTTGGACGCTGCTGCCACCGCCAACTTCTTGAGCAACTGGGTCTTCATCACTGCACTCGGCCAGGAACTGGAGACGAAAGGCTACGCGGTCACTCAGGCCGACATCGACCAAGCAGTCGACCAGATCGAGGCCTCATCCGAAATCGACGTGTCGACTCTGTTCGGACAGCTACAGGTGAGTCAGCGTGCCGTTCAGTTGGCCGCCGAGCCGCTCATCGAGGACGAGTTGTCGAAGCTCCCGGTCGACTCGGTGATTCCCGAGTACCTATGTTCGAGCCACATCCTGCTGGCCTCGGCCGAAGAGGCCGAGGTGGTCGGCCAGCGACTTGCCGACGGTGAAGACTTCGCGACCCTCGCGGCGGAAGTGTCCACCGGACCCAGCGGTCCCGGTGGTGGCGATCTCGGATGCGTCGACACGAGCACGTTCGTCGTCGAGTTCGTCGAGGGATCCCGGTTGGTGGCCCCAGCCGGTCTCACCGGACCGGTCGAGTCGCAGTTCGGCTTCCACGTCATCAGTGTTCGGTCGATGGGGCCGTTGTCCGCCGCGAACCACCCGGAGATGAGCCAGGCCGACGTCGACTCCGCCCTTCAGGCATCGACCACGGGAGCGCAGTCTGGTCAACGAGATGTTGTGGTCCAGGAGATCATCAACGAAGTCAACGCCCGCATCACCAGCTCGGTGAATGTCGATCCACGGTATGGCGAGTGGGACGAAGGCCTCGGCATCGTGCCTCCGTCGGGCGTCACGCCTGCCGGCTGAGAGCGGTACCGGCATCGTGGGTCGGATCACCATCGTCGGGTTGGGTCCGGCCGGACCAGAACTGATCACCCCCGAGACCCTGGCGAGGATCGAGACATCTCAACGCTGCTTCCTGCGCACTCGCGTTCATCCGGCAGCCACGGGCTTGCCGGACGTCGAGAGCTTCGACGATCTGTATGAGTCCTCCGCCACCTTCGCAGACGTCTATCGATCGATCGCCGACTCGCTGGTGGACGAGGCGCGCCAGTCCGATGTCGTCTACGCGGTGCCGGGATCTCCCTTGGTGCTCGAGCGTTCGGTGGCGATTCTGCGCGATGAGGCCCAGAAGACCGGCATCGAGGTCGAGATGCTTCCGGCCATGTCGTTTCTCGACGTGGCATGGGCGAGGCTCGCCATCGATCCGGTCGAGGAGTCGGTGCGGTTTATCGATGGACATGCGTTTGCCGTCGCCGCGGCCGGACAGACCGGCCCTCTTCTGGTTGCCCATTGCCATGCCCGCCATGTGCTGAGCGATATCAAGCTCACTCTCGACGACGGCCCCGACAGGGTCGTGGTGCTGCAGCGATTGGGTTCTCCCGACGAGTTGATCACCGAAGTTGCTTGGGACGACCTGGATCGTGAGGTCGATGCTGATCATCTGACCTCGATCTACATCCCGTCGTTCACCAGTCCGGTTGCATCGGAGTTCGTGAAGTTCGACGAGCTGGTGCGAGTGCTTCGCTCTGACTGTCCGTGGGACAACGAGCAGACCCATGCTTCACTGCGGCCCCACCTGCTCGAGGAGGCCCACGAGACCATCGAGGCTCTCGATGCCCGTGCCGGGCTTGCCGACGACATGGTCGACGATGCCGCCGACTCCCACCTCAGCGAAGAGCTCGGCGACCTGATGTATCAGGTCTTCTTCCACGCCCGTCTCGGGGCGGAGCGCGGATCGTTCACGATCACCGATGTCGTCACGGGGATTCACGACAAATTGGTGTCGCGCCACCCCCACGTCTTCGGCGATGTGGTGGCCGATTATCCCGAAGCGGTGCTCACCAACTGGGAGAAGATCAAACGCGCCGAGAAGGGTCGTGAGTCGGCGATGGACGGCGTTCCCCCTTCTCTTCCTGCGCTCATGCTGGCCCACAAGTTCCAGAAGCGAGCGTCCTCTGGTGGCCTCGGCCCGAGCGGTGAGCTCGCCGACGCCGAAGCCGAGTTGGTCAGCCGTCTCGATGCTCTGAGACATGATCAGACCGACGACACGATTGGCGATCTGCTCTTCGCCGTGGTCGACATCGCTCGCCGTGTCGGGGTCGACCCGGAGTCGGCGTTGCGAGCCGCGGCCGGCCGATTCGAGGACACCTGTCGTGAGGCGGAGTCGAACATCGCCCGGGGGTAGCAGAAGTACCGCGCGGGTGGCGCTACCATTCGGGACGCAACACTGATGGACGCCGAGTGGGTCAGGGACGGAGTACGGCGCCCGAGTTGGCGCGCTCAGGCGCCGGCCAGGACAAATCCGGAGGTTCGACAGTGAGCATCATCGAAGGCGTACACGGCCGCGAAGTCCTCGACTCGCGGGGCAATCCCACGGTCGAGGTCGAGGTCGAACTCGACAGCGGCGCGATGGGCCGGGCCATCGTCCCCAGCGGCGCGTCCACCGGAGCATTCGAGGCGGTGGAACTCCGCGATGGTGGCGACCGAATGATGGGCAAGGGTGTTCTCACCGCGGTCGGATTCGTCAACGGCGAACTCGCCGACACCGCCATCGGTCTCGACGCCCTCGATCAGCGCAATCTCGACGCCGAACTCATCTCCACCGACGGAACCGACAACAAGGGCAGGGTCGGCGCCAACGCCATCCTGGGAATCTCCCTGGCCGCGGCCAAGGCTGCCGCCGCCGAGCTCGAGATCCCGTTGTGGCGCCACGTCGGCGGTGCCAATGCTCACGTTCTTCCCGTTCCGATGATGAACGTTCTCAACGGCGGCGAACACGCCGACAACAATGTCGACTTCCAAGAGTTCATGGTGATGCCCGTCGGTGCCGCGTCGTTCTCCGAGGCTCTCCGCTGGGGCGTCGAGACCTACCACACGCTCAAGTCGGTGCTCCACGACAAAGGGCTTGCGGGTGGCATCGGCGACGAAGGCGGGTTCGCCCCCAACCTCGAATCCAATGAGGCGGCTGTCACCCTGCTGGTCGAGGCCATCGAACGCGCCGGGTTCCGTCCCGGTGAAGAGGTCGCCATCGCTCTCGACACTGCTTCCACGGAGTTCTACCGCCACGGTAACTACGTGCTGGCCGGGGAGGGCCGAACCCTCAACTCCGACGGGATGGTCGCCGAACTGGTTCGGTTGGCCGACTCCTATCCGATCGTGTCGATCGAGGACGGAATGGCCGAGGAGGACTGGGACGGATGGCGAAACCTCACCGCCGCGATCGGCGATCGGGTCCAGACGGTGGGAGACGACGTGTTCGTCACCAACACCGAGCGTCTGGCCCGGGGAATCTCCGACGGCACCGCCAACTCCATCCTGATCAAGGTCAACCAGATTGGCTCACTCACCGAGACTCTCGAAGCGGTGGAGATGGCCACCCGCAACTCGATGACCTCGGTCATGTCGCATCGTTCCGGCGAGACCGAGGACACCACGATCGCCGATCTCGCAGTGGCCACCAACTGCGGTCAGATAAAGACCGGTGCTCCGGCCCGATCCGACCGCGTTGCCAAGTACAACCAGTTGCTCCGAATAGAGGAACAGTTGGGTGAGTCCGCGGCATATCGCGGTCGCGAAGCGCTGGCGGGCGGCTGATGAGCTCTCGACCCTCGCGGTCGCGGTCGACCATCGTGATCCGAACCCTTCTGCTGGCGGTCACGCTGGCGGTCGGAGTTGGCTTGGCGTCGTTCCCGGTCGACACCTGGTTCGACCAACGATCCGAATTGCGTGAGGCCCAGGTCGAGCGCGACGAACTGGTCGACCAGATCGATTTGATCAACGCCGAGATCGATCAGCGGCTCGGGCCCGAAGGTGTGGCCAAGGCGGCCAAGTGCTTTGGCCCCTACGTCGAGCCGGGGTCTGAGGTCTATTCGGTGCCGGGTGTGGAAGGTTGCGTCACCGCGCCGTAGTCGACCACTGATGTGACAGTTGTCGTCGGTTTCTCGATCGGGTCGTCTCGGAGGCTAAGTTCCGCCTACTCGATTTCGGGGGAGAACACCGATGACGATCGTCGGCACCAAGGTGCTTCGCAAAGAGGATCCCAAGTTCCTCACCGAAGGCGCTAGATACACCGCCGATCTCGACGATCCACGTCTCGATGGGGCCTTGCACGCGACTTTCGTTCGCTCGACCGTGGCCAATGGCCGGATCGAATCGATCGAGATCGAAGACGCCATGGCCATGCCGGGAGTGGCGGCGGTGGTCACCGGTGCCGATCTGCCTGAGTCTCTCCGTCTGGTTCCCGGCCCGGTTCCGCTGTTCCCGCCGGAGATGCTCAATCGTCCGGTGCTGGCCACCGACCGGGTCCGGTTTGTGGGCGAGCCGATAGCGGTGGTTCTCACCGAGGAGGCATACCAGGGCGAGGACGCGGCCGAGGCCGTGCTCGTCGAGATCGAACCCCTGCCCGCTGTCATCGACCTGGAGGAGGCCGCGACCGACGAGGTGATAATCCACGAGTCGCTCGGAACCAACCTGGCGATGGATTTCTCGACTCTCGGTATGGACACTGGCTTCTCCGACGACACCTTCTTCGAGGGCTGTGAGGTGGTGTTGTCGCAACGGGTGTCGCATCAGAGGATGTCATCGGCTCCGCTCGAGGTCCGTTCTGCCGCAACCGTCTGGGCCGACGATCGTCTCGTGATGTGGATGTCGACCCAGGCCGCTCACGGCGCCAGGGACGTACTCGCCGAGGCCTATGAGCTGGATGCCGAGTCGGTCCATCTGATGGCCCCCGACGTAGGTGGCGGCTTCGGAGCGAAGATCCGTCCCTATCCCGAAGAGGTCGTGTTACCTCTGGCCTCTCGGATCACGGGCCGCCCGGTTCGCTGGTTCGAGACCCGCACCGAAAACATGATGGCCATGGGTTACGGACGGGGCCACGTGCACTACGCCACGATCGGTGGCGACCGGTCGGGAAACGTCACCCACTATCGGATCGATATTCTGAGCGACTCCGGCGCCTATGCCCGCATTGGCGGATTCCTGTCGTTGTTCACGTTGCCGATGGTGTCGGGCACCTACGACATTCCTCATGTGGAGACCAGAGCCCGATCGTACGTGACCAACACGGTGCCGTCGGAGGCTTTCCGGGGCGCCGGTCGCCCCGAGGCCACGCTCAGCATCGAACGGTGCATGGACCTGTTCGCCGCGGAGGTCGGGCTCGATCCGATCGAGGTGAGGCGTCGCAACCTCATCCAACCCGACGCCTTCCCGGCCACCACTGCGGTCGGCACCGAGTACGACACAGGCGACGACGAGAGCGCGCTCGACATGGCCCTCGAGGCTGCCGGCATCGACGAGCTGAGGGCCGAGCGTGATCGTCGTAGAGAAGCCGGGGATCCGATAGCGATGGGCATCGGCGTGAGCGTCTACGTCGAGGTGACCGCCGGACCGGCCCCCGGTGGCAACGAGTTCGCCAAGGTGGAGATCACACCCGACGGCAAGGCCAAGGTCTACTCCGGGGCGTTCTCCCACGGGCAGAGTCATGCCACGACCTTCGCGATGATCGCCGGCGATCAACTCGGGCTTCCGGTGGAAGACGTCGAGTTGATTCAGGGCGACACCGATCTGGTCGCTCAGGGCACCGGCACGTTCGGCAGTCGTTCGACTCAGCTCGGCGGGTCGGCGGTGTTCGAGGCGGCCGCCGGAGTGGTCGACAAGGCCCGCGAGGTCGCCGCTGAGCTGCTCGAAGCAGCGGCTGAGGATGTCGTTCTCGACACCGACTCGGGCCTCTTTCACGTGGCTGGTTCACCGTCGGTGTCGAAGGGTTGGTCTGATGTCGCGTCTGCTGCCGAGGCCGGATCGTTGGTGGCCGACATGGACTTCAACGCCAACTGTTCGTATCCGTTCGGCGCCCATGTGGCGGTGGTCGACGTCGATACCGAAACTGGCGGCGTCACGCTGCGACGCATGATCACCTGCGACGACGCTGGAACGATCATCAATCCGATCATCGTCGAGGGCCAGCGCCACGGTGGCATCGCCCAAGGGGTGGCGCAGGCCTTGCTCGAGGAGGTCACCTACGACTCCGATGGAAACCCGGTCACCTCGAATTTCGCCGACTACAGCATCATCTCCATGGCGGAATTGCCTTCGTTCGAGTTGGTGGCGATGGAGACCCCCACCCCCAACAATCCACTGGGGGCCAAGGGTGTGGGCGAGTCGGGAGCTATCGGCGGAACCCCAGCGGTGCAGAGCGCGGTGCTCGATGCGCTGTCGGGGTCGGGGGTCACTCACATCGATGTGCCGATCACGCCCCAGAAGATCTGGACAGCGATTACCGAGGCCAACGCGTGACCCACAAACCGGTCGAGGCCTACGGCCTCGAGCGACGATTCGGTGATCTGCGCGCGGTCGACGGGATCGACCTCGTGGTCGAACAGGGCGAGATATTCGGCTTTCTCGGTCCCAACGGTGCCGGGAAATCGACAACGGTGCGGATGCTGGTGACGTTGCTCAAGCCCACTGGCGGCACGGCGAGAGTGGCCGGCTACGACGTGATGAAGGACCCCAACATGGTCCGCCGGTCGATCGGCGTGGCTCTGCAGGACGCCGCGATCGATCCCCTGATGACCGGTAACGAGCTACTCAAGTTACAGGCCATTCTCCACGGGCTCGGTTCGAAGGATGCCACCGGACGATCCGGTGAGCTCTTGGAGCGAGTCGGGCTGACCGGAGCGGGCGATCGGCGGATCGGCCAGTATTCGGGCGGCATGAGGCGACGCCTCGATCTGGCTCTGGCTCTCATACACCGACCGAGCGTGTTGTTTCTCGACGAGCCCACCACTGGGCTCGACCCGACGAGCCGTCAGTCGATGTGGGAAGAGGTCCGCGCCCTCAACAAGGAGGGAACCACCGTATTCCTGACAACCCAGTACCTGGAGGAGGCCGACCAGCTGGCAGGTCGGATTGCGATCATCGACGGCGGGAAGATTGTTCGACAGGGAGACCCCGCGGTTCTCAAGGACGAGGTCGGTGACCCCACGCTTCGCATCGAGATCGGCGACGAGATCATGCTCGACACCGCCAAGGCGGTGCTCTCCACGTTCGGTGAAAGGCGCCCGGCTCGCCATGGGCGACTGGCCATTGGTCTCTCGGGTGGCGCCACCCGTCTGGCCGATGTCGTCAGGTCGCTCGATGCGCAAGGGGTGCCGGTGGCTCACATCGAGCTCGATACGCCGAGCCTCGACGATGTCTTTTCTGATGCCACCGGTCGCCGCCTCGAAGGTGATGGCGACGAAGATGATGAACTCGACGAAGGCAGCGTGGAGGAATTGTGACGGCGGTCCTCCCGGAGCCCGCGCTCGGCATGGGCGATCGCCGTCATTGGGTCGTGGTGATCGAGCAGGCCGCCGCCCTCGCGAAGAGGTCGATCATCTTGACGTGGCGTACCCCGGGGGCATGGGTGCCCGGAATGATTCTCCCGTTGATGCTTGCCGCGGTCTACTCGGCTCAGTTCGGTTCAGCCGTACACCTGCCGGAGTTTCCTCCGGTTGACTCCTTCCTGCAGTTCATCCTTCCGGCGTCGGTGCTGCAGGGGATCGCGTTCGGAGCGGGCAACGCCGGCACTGACTTGGCGATCGACATCGAGAACGGATTCTTCGAGCGGCTGATTGCCTCCCCGGTGGCTCGTCAGTCGGTTCTGATCGGCCGGATCATGGGCGGTGCGGTCTTTTCGGGTCTCGAAGCTCTGGTGCTCATCGGCGTGTTCCTCATATTCGGGGCAACAGTTTCGAGCGGCATTGCGGGCGCTCTGGCTATTGCTTTCATTGCGGCACTTCTGTCGATCGCCATAGGCGGGTTCGGCGTTGCCGTGGCGCTGCGAACCGGCAGCTCCGAGGCGACTCAGGCGATGTTCCCGCTCACCTTCGTCTTCATCTTCGTGTCGTCGGCCTTCTTCCCGACCGAGCTGATGAGGGGCTGGTATCAGAGCGTGGCTGAGGCCAACCCGTTCACGTTCATCGTCGATCCGATCCGACGGCTGGTCATCTCAGGGTGGTCATGGACCGATGTCGGTCAGGCCATCGGCCTCACCCTCGCGGTGGCTGTGGTGTCGATGTCGTGGTCATACCGGATGTATCTGCGTCGGCTGGATGTCAAGTGACCGCCGCGACCCGACTCCGCCCGGACGCCCCCGACGACCAGTTGGCGATGGTCGGCGAGGTCTACTCGTCGACGTGGAGAAGCATCGCGTGGATGACAAGGCGAAACCTGGTGAGGGTCACGAGGCTTCCTTCGATCATCATTCCGATGGCGGTCATGCCGTTGTTCTTCGTGGTCGCGTTCACCGGCAGCTTCGATGGCGTGTCGGATGTTCCGGGATACCCGACTGACGACGTGATCAACTGGGTCGCGGCGTTCGCCCTGATCCAGGGCTCGTCGTTCGCCGGTGTGGGCGCGGCCGGCGCCATGGCCAACGATCTCGACGGGGGCTTCATCGATCGCCTCCTCGTGAGCCCGATCAGAAGAAACGCCATTCTCGTGGCCCCTCTGGTCTATACGGCCATCAGGGCTCTCGTGCCGATCACGATCGTGCTGGTGGCCGCGGCCATCCGAGGAGCCGACATGCCCGGCGGAGTCCTGGGTGTGACGCTGGTGTATGTCGGGGGAGTGGGCACCGGCGTGGTGATTGGCGCGTTCGGGCTGGCTGTCGTGTTGAGAATGAACGACATCAAAGCCATGTCGTTCATCCAGATGATGTCGTTCCTCGCGCTGTTCCCGTCGATCGGCCAGATGCCTCTGGTCCTGCTCTCGGGCTGGCTGCATTCGGTGGCCCGCATCAATCCGGTCACCAACATCTTGCGCATGACCCGTCAAGGGTTTCTCGGACCGGTCACGTGGGCCGATACCTGGCCGGGTCTGCTGGCGTTGGTCCTCGGTGTGATGGTCTTCGGTGGGTGGTCGCGCTACGAACTTCAGCGTCGAAATCCATGATCTACCGTGTCGGCGTGCATCGGTGCGGTGGTCTCAATTACGTTTCAGCCAGATCCGACCAAAGGTGAAGGAATTGCAGGTCGAAGTGACAGTCAATGGCACCCGGCATTCCCATGATGTGGAACCGCGGACGCTCCTCGTGCACTACCTACGGGAGAATTGCGGACTCACGGGAACCAACGTCGGCTGTGATTCTTCGTCGTGTGGAGCGTGCACGGTTCACCTCGATGGAGAGGCTGTGAAGAGCTGCACCATCTTTGCCGTGCAGGTCGATGGGCAGTCGGTCACGACCATCGAAGGGATGGCCGACACCGACGGCACGCTGCATCCGATGCAGGAGGCTTTCCATGCCAACCACGGCCTCCAGTGTGGGTACTGCACCCCGGGCATGGTGATGGCGGCGACATCGTTGCTTCAGGAGATTCCCGACGCGACCGAAGCCCAAGTGCGTGAAGGGCTGGAGGGCAACCTCTGTCGCTGCACCGGCTACCACAACATCGTGAAATCGGTGTTGGCCTGCACAGAAGGAGGCCAACAGTGATCCCGGTGGCCTTCGACTATCAGCGGGCGGAGTCGGCCCAGCACGCCCTCGACCTCCTGGCCGAGCACGGCGACGAGGCCAAGCTCATCGCCGGCGGGCATTCGTTGGTGCCATTGATGAAGTTTCGGCTCGCCGCTCCGTCGGTCCTGATCGATATCGGCCGGCTGAGTGAGCTGTCGTATGTGAACGACTCGGGAGATCACCTAGCGATTGGTGCCCTCACCCGGCACTTCGATGTGGAGAACGATCCGCTGGTTCGCTCGCAGTGCGGGCTTCTGGCCGAGGCCACGTCGAAGGTCGGTGATCCCCAGGTCCGTCATCGGGGCACCATTGGTGGATCAGTCGCCCACGGAGACCCCGCGTCCGACATTCCCTCGGCGCTCATTGCGTTGCGGGCGGTGATGGTGATTACAGGACACGACGGTCAACGAGAGGTCTCGTCGTCTGATTTCTTCCTCGGCTTCCTCGAGACGGCGGTTGGCGAAGCCGAACTCTTGACGGAGATCCGTGTGCCCAAGGTTCCCGAGGCGGGCTGGTCGTTCCAGAAGTTCAACCGTCGGGCTCAGGACTGGGCGATCGTCGGTGCCTCCGTTCTGGTCGATGGCGACAACGTGGGGATCGGTCTGGTCAACATGGACAGTCGCCCGGTTAGAGCAGCATCGGTCGAAGACGCTGTTCGTTCGGGAGCAAACTCTGCTGATGCTTCGGCCCTGGCGGCCGAGGGGTGCGACGCCCCCGCCGATCTCAATGCCAACGCCGAATTCCGTGCCCATCTGGCGGCGGTGCTGGTGAGGCGTGGTCTCGAGGCCTCCGGGGTGACCTGAGCCGCTTCGGCGGCCGGGCTGACTTCAGTAGGCGGCCCGCACGTTGCGGTGGGCCACCGGAGTCGAGGTGACGATGTTGGTGATCGTGTCGCCGTACTCCCAGAACTGTTCCACCAACTCGCCGAGATGTTCCACGTCGCGGAGCCGCACTCGAAGTACGTGGCTCTCGGAGCCGGTGACTCGATGGCATTCGACGACCTCGTCCATTTGTTCGGCCAGTTCGTCTATCCGATGGGACTTGGGGCCCGCCGAGTGGATTCGGACGATCGCCAGCATCGGGAAGCCCAGAGCGGCCGGATCGACCGTGGCGTGATAGCCGGTGATGATCCCATCGCGTTCGAGTCTCCGGATTCGCTCGGTGACGGCGGGTGCCGATAGGCCGACCCGTTCGCCGAGCTCGCGGTAGCTGATCCGTCCGTCGCGTTGGAGTTCGTTGAGGATTTGCAGAGCAATAGTGTCGGTCATTGATGATGGCGCTTTCGATATCGTCTGTGTGGATTGATTCTACTTGAGAAAACACTGACTATTAGACCACCAGCCCTCTGGAAACATCGAAATCGCTGCGCCCAATCTCGTAGACTTCGAGCATGCACAACTTCGACGACGACTTCACCAGCCTCCTCACCGCATGGAACCGTCATCAGGACCTCCGGTCGGCTCATGCCCCCATCTCGGTTCTGGTCGACTCGAGCAAGACCCTCGAAGGGGCTCGGCGCCTCTTCCACTGATTCGGCGTCTTTGGACAAGGGTGGCCAGCCCCATACTCTGGGTGAATGCCGTCTCCTGACATCAACTCCATCGATTCGGCGGAGACCGTTGCCGAAGCGCTCCGAGCCCACCGGTACCTCCCCGACGATGGCCTGGCCACGTCGATATTCCTGGCCCTGCGTCTGCATCGCCCACTGTTGCTCGAAGGCGATCCGGGGGTAGGCAAGACCGAGGTCGCTCGAGTGCTCGCCGACTGGATCGGTGGGCCGCTCATCCGCCTCCAGTGCTATGAGGGCATCGACGTCTCCCAAGCGGTCTACGAATGGGACTACTCCCGCCAGCTGCTCCATCTTCGCAGCGCCGAGGCCACCGGACGGGCCGCTGATGTGTCGTCCGACGAACTCGAGGATGAGCTCTACGCCGAGAGGTTCCTCGTACGCCGGCCACTTCTGCAAGCCATCGCCCACGGCGACGGACCGCCGCCGGTGCTGCTCATCGACGAGGTCGATCGGGCCGACGACGAGTTCGAGGCGTTCCTCCTGGAGATTCTGGCCGACTACTCGGTCACCGTTCCCGAGGTAGGAACATTCTCCGCCATCGAGCCACCGATCGTGGTGGTGACATCGAATCGCACACGCGACGTGCACGACGCGTTGAAGAGGCGCTGCCTCTACCACTGGGTTGAGCATCCCGATCTCGCCCGAGAGATCAGCATCATCCGAATTCGGGCTCCAGAGGTGAGCGACAGATTGGCCGCGCAGGTCGCGGCGGCCACCGCTTCGATACGCGAGATGGGTCTCTACAAGCCGCCGGGTGTCGCCGAAACGATCGACTGGGCCCGGGCCCTCACTCTCCTCGGCGACGACGAGTTGGTGGAAGCCCACGTGGAGGACACCCTCGGCACACTCTTGAAGTACCGCGAAGATCATGAACGGGTCCGAGACCATGATCTCTCGGTCGTTCTGACTGCGGCTCGTGCGGTCAATCATTCCTGAGACCGCCGCAGTCGGGTTCGTCTCGACGTTGCGCCGATCCGGTCACCCGGTGTCGCTGACCTCCTCGATGCTGTTCGCTGAGGCGTTGGCCGCGGTCGGAATCGACGATCCGGCAGGCGTGTACTGGTCGGCGCGATCCACTCTCGTTCACCGACCCGAGGACATAGCGATCTTCAACGGCATCTTCGTGGCGTACTGGGGAGGAATCCCGTCCGGGCTGGTCTGGCGGCCACCCCAGGACGAGGTCTCGATCTCGATGGAGACCGACGATCCCGACGCGGCCGAAGGCGACATGGAGCAGGGCCCGGACGGCGACGACACCATCACGGTCACCTACAGCTCGACCGAGACACTGCGACACAAGGACTTTGCGGCCTACAGCGACGAGGAGCTCGAGCAATCGAGGCGGCTCATGGAGCAGATGCAGGTCGGGGGGCCGTCCAGGCGGAGTCGCCGCCGCCGGCCGATCTCGAGAGGTTCCGGGGTTCCCGATATGCGGCGAACGGTTCGCCTGGCCCTGAGGGCCGGTGGCGAACCCATGCGTCTGGCTCGCACCACCCCGGGGGAGCGCCCTCGTCGGATCGTCCTGCTACTCGATGTGTCGGGTTCGATGGAGAGCTACGCCAACGCCCTCATGCGGTTCCTTCACGCAACCGTGGCCGGCCGAACGAGGGTGGAAGCGTTCGCCCTCGGCACCAGGCTCACCCGACTGACCCGCGAGCTGTCGAGCCGCGATCCCGATCGAGCCCTTGCTGCGGTCGGGAAAGCCGTGGCCGATTGGTCGGGCGGAACCCGGCTCGGCGACGGGCTGCGTGCGTTCAACGACGAATGGGGATGCCGAGGCATGGCACGAGGAGCCGTGGTCGTGATCCTGTCCGATGGCTGGGACCGGGGCGAGCCAGCTGAGATGGATGAGCAAATGGGACGGCTCCATCGTGTGGCGCACCGAGTGGTGTGGGTCAACCCGCTGAAGGCCTCGCCGGGTTACCAACCGCTCGCTCGTGGCATGGCCGCGGCCTTGCCCCATGTCGATGAGTTTCTCGAAGGGCATTCGCTCGACTCTCTCGAGACGCTCGCTGGCCTGATTCTCGATCCGGACCGGCCTCGTGCCCAGATCGGGCGTCGGTGAGGCATCCTTGCTGTCTTCCCGCTGTCGTCTGACCAGGATGGAGAGATGAAAGAACTGCTCGATGATCTCGATCCTTGGATCGAAGACGGCCTGAGAGTGGCGATCGCCCGTGTTGTCGAAGTTGAGGGTTCAGGTCCCCGCCTGCCCGGCGCTGCCATGGCTGTGTCGGAGCACGGTGATGTCATCGGATCGGTGTCGGGCGGATGTGTCGAAGGCGCCGTGGTGACCGAGGCTCTCGACGTGATCGAGTCCGGCGACCGCCGCATGGTGACCTTCGGCTACAGCGACGACGATGCGTTCGCAGTCGGTCTGACCTGCGGTGGCACCATCCACCTGTTCATCGAACCGCTCGACTGGTGATCGCGTGACCGGCCTCTACGACACCTTCCGAGAGGCGATTCGTGCCGAGACGCCGGTGGCGTTGGCCACCATCGTGTCGGGCCCGGGAGTGGGAGCGAAGATGCTCGTGGGCATCGGCGGCCGCATCGAAGGGTCACTCGGCGACGAAGATCTCAACCGTGTAACCGAACGCGACAGCATCGGAGAGCTCGCCGCGGGACGTTCAGGGGTGAGGCACTACGGATCCCACGGGGAGGCCCGTGAAGAAACGGTCTCGGTGTTCATCGAGAGTTTCGCGCCGCCGCCGCGAATGCTGATCTTCGGAGCGGTCGACTTCACCGGCGCGCTGGCCAAGATAGCGAGAGTCCTCGGATACCGGGTCACCGTCTGCGACGCCCGACCGGTGTTTGCCACCGCCGCCCGATTCCCGATGGCCCATGAGGTGGTGGTCGACTGGCCCAATCGGGTGATCGACGAGATCAGCGACAAGCTGGGGCCACGCGATGCCATCTGCATTCTCACCCACGATGTGAAGTTCGACGTGCCGGCGGTGGTGTCGGCGTTGGCCACCGATGTCGGCTACATCGGCGTGATGGGGAGCAGGCGGACCCACGCTGCCCGAGCCGAGAAGCTGCGCGAAGCCGGCGTCGACCAAGCCGGACTGGCGCGGCTGTGCTCACCCATCGGGCTCGACATCGGGGCTCGCACCCCGGAAGAGACAGCGGTGTCGATCGTGTCGGAGATGATCGGCCGTCGAACCGGCCGTCAGGCCAAGTCCCTCAGCGACACCGAGGGCCCGATACACGGTTGATGGTCAGGCCTTTGGCAGCACCACAAACACGAAGTTGACGTAGTGCAGGGCCGCGGCCGAGATCACCAGCAGGTGGAAGATCTCGTGATAACCGAATGTGGAGGGCCATGGGTCGGGGCGACGGAGCGCATAGACGAGAGCGCCGATCGTGTAGAGCCCGCCGCCGACCACCACCAGAACGAATCCGGCCACCCCGAGGGCATCCCAGATGTCGTTCATGGCGAGAACGGCCACCCATCCGACGGCCACATAGGGAACCGCGCTGAGGTGATAGGGGGCTCGGGGCCAGAGATTGTGAAGGATGATTCCGCTCAGGGTTCCCAGCCACACCACCCACAGAACGAGAGTTCCGATGCCGTCGTCGAGGGCGAACACCGCTATCGGCGTGTAGGTGGCCGATATCGCGATGAAGATCATCGAATGATCGAGTCGGCGCATCAACGCGTGGCCGGTCGGGCCCCATGTCGGTCGGTGGTAGAGGGCGCTGATCCCGAATAGGCCTGTGATCCCGAGAACGTAGATCGCCACCACGAATCGAGGGGCAATACCCGGAGCGAGCACGATCATGATCGGAGCGAGGGTGAGCGACGCGATGAACGCGTATTCGTGGGAGCGGCCCCTCATCAACGGCTTGATCAGCCGGGGTGGGGTCCGTTCGATCACGGGAGCATCAGATGGTGCGGGGGCTGTCATCGGGTCAAGCGTAGACAACTCGGATCGATCCGATGGGGTCAGGCGTCGGTCGGTGGTGCCGGAGGTGGGGCGACCACGCCAGGAGGAACGACCGGCGCCCGAACGTGGAAGCTGAGCCGCCAGTCGGTTTGGCTCGAACCATCGATCAAGAACTGCCAGTTGTAGCTCGAACCTGGAGTGACCGGCAGGCCCGGAAAGTTGATGGCGAGCGGAACCAACAGCGGCGTGCCGGGCTTCAGGCCCGATGGCCGCCCGGCTTCGAAACGTCCGGCCACCGCCACTGGCTGTTCTCCGACCAGCACCGGATGACCGTCCTCGTCGAGGAGTTCGAGTCGCCATTCGTGTGAGACGTTGGCGCGATCCCAGGGGACTTCGATTCCGATGGCAACACCGACCGGCTGCGGCTTGGGTCCGATGACGGTGAGTCCTCCGCCGAGGACATAGAGCTTGCGGTCGGCTACTTGAGCGGCGTCGGCGAACAGCATCGTGACCCGACCCAACAGAGGGGTTACGGCCATAGAGGGGTCCATTGGTTCCATTGGTTTCACCATACGTGCAGCGTCTGGTGTTCGCGGCGCCACAATGGAGGGATGCAACCTCAACCCGAGCAGCCGGACCGCACCATGGCAGGCGTTGTGCTCGCCGCAGGCGGAGGGACCAGGTTCCTCGGCGACACCCACAAGCTGTTGGTCTCGATCGATGGCACGCCGATGGTACGGATCGTGGTAGACGCTGTCAGGCGCGCCGGCTTCGACGAAGTGGTCGTGGTGCAAGGAGCGGTCGACCTGACCGAGGTGCTGCCCGACGATGTCACCGTCATCCAGAACGATCGGTGGAACGACGGCCAATCGACATCGCTACGAGCCGCTGTCGGCTACGCAGACTCCCGTGGCCACTCTGCCATCGTGGTCGGTCTGGGTGACCAGCCCGGTGTATCGGCCGATGTGTGGCGCGCTGTCGGCGATTCCGAACACGACCTCGTTGTGGCCGAGTTCGGAAAGGATCGGCGACCGCCGGTGAAGCTCGCCTCGTCGATGTGGTCGTCGCTTCCCGTCGGCGGAGACGAGGGGGCCAGGGCTCTGATGCGAGCACGCCCAGAGTTGGTTCATTCGGTACCCTGTGAGGGCAATCCGGCCGACATCGACACTGTGGAGGATCTGCGGCGATGGAGCTGAGCAACTCGTTCGAGATACACCGACCAATCGACGAGGCGTGGGCCGTTCTCACCGATGTCGAACGCATCGCACCGTGTCTGCCCGGCGCCCAACTCCAGGAGATCGAGGGCGACGAATACCGCGGCATCGTCAAGATCAAGGTCGGGCCCATCACCGCTCAGTACAAGGGCACGGCAACGTTCGCCGAGAAGAACGACGACGATCACCGGGCCGTTCTCAATGCCAAAGGGCGCGACACTCGCGGAGCCGGCAATGCTGAGGCCGTCATCACCGCCGATCTCGAGGCTCTGTCTGATACGTCGACACGAGTCGAGGTCAACACCGACCTGAAGGTCACCGGCAAGGTTGCCCAGTTCGGGCGGGGGGTGATGGCCGATGTGAGCGCGAAGATCATGGGTCAGTTCGCCGACAATCTCAAAGCCATGCTCGACACCGACTCTGAGGTCTCCGACGAGTCGGCCGACGAGGCTCCTGCGGCCGACCAGCCCGATGAGCAGGGTGCCGAGTCCGGACCCCGCAAGGTCGATATGCCCGAACCGAAAGCCGTCGATCTGCTCGACGCCGCCGGCACCCCGGTGCTGAAGCGGCTGGCGCCGATAGTTGGTGTGGTCGTGTTGATTCTGATCCTGCGCCGGCTCCTGCGGAAGTAGACGTTCAGCCGGTGGATTCAGTCGCGCCTTCCGACCGCGACCGCGTGGAAGAACTCCTCGGTCGAGCCCCTGGAGGGCAGTTCGAGGTCGTCGTGCGCGACGCCACAGGCGATCCCGTCGTGTTGCGCAACGCACCTCTGCTCGACGACGGGACACCGATGCCGACCCTCTACTGGCTGGTGGGCCGCCGGGAGCGACGCGATGTCGGTCGGCTGGAATCAGCAGGCGGGGTCGGCAACGCCGAAGCAGCGGTGGATCCCGATGAACTGCTCGATGCTCATCGTCGCTATGCCGACGAACGCGACGCGGTCATTCCCGAGACCCATGCGGGCCCGAGGCCATCTGCTGGGGTGGGCGGTACCCGTCGCGGGGTGAAGTGCCTGCATGCGCACTACGCATGGTTCTTGGCCGGCGGAGATGATCCCGTCGGTCGGTGGGTCCATGAGCAACTGGCACAGGCCGACTTGGAATCCGAGAAGTGACCGAAGCCGCGTTCACCGGCGCCCCCGTTGCCGCTATCGACTGTGGCACCAACTCGACTCGACTGCTGGTGCACGACGGGTCCGACGCGCTGGTGAGATCGACCAAGATCACCCGTCTCGGTGCCGGGGTCGATGCCACCGGCCGTTTGTCGGGCGAGGCGATCGATCGAACCATTTCATGCCTGCGCGGCTACCGCACCATTCTCGATGAGCACGGCGTCGCCAATATCCGGATCACCGCCACCTCGGCCGCGCGCGACGCCTCCAACAGCGAACTCTTCTTCGACGCAGCCGAGGAGGCCATCGGGGTTCGACCCGAATTGCTGTCTGGCATCGACGAGGGCCGACTGACGTTCCGCGGGGCGACCGCCGAACTCGACCCTGCGCTCGGCCCATTTCTAATTGTCGACATCGGCGGCGGTTCCACCGAGTTCGCAGTCGGCTCCACCGAGTGCGAAGCCTCGATGTCGATCGACATCGGATGTGTGCGGCTCACCGAGAAGTACATCGAGACCGACCCGCCTTTGCCTGAGGAACTTCTCGCCTGCCAGTCGATCACCGAAGCCCACCTCGAAGATGTGGTGCGCGAAATTCCCGAGATACTCGAGTCGCGCTGCTTCGTGGGGGTCGCTGGCACCATCTCGGCCGCTGCGGCCATCGAGCAGGGCCTGGCCGCCTACAACCGTGATCTCATCCATCACTTCGCCTTGACCAAGATCGCGGCCGAGGACGTCTACCGCACGCTTGCGACCGAGCCCCGCTCGGCCCGGATCCACAATCCGGGGCTCGAGGAGAATCGGGCCGACGTGATCATCGGAGGCATGTCGATTCTGGTCAAGATCATGCGCTTCCTCGGCCTCGAAGAGTGTCTGGTGTCCGAAAGCGACATCCTTGATGGTCTAGCGCTGTCGTTGCTCTACGATTCGCAGTCGTGACCACACTGTTCGGAAAGCGCGTTGTCCTTCGCGCCATCGAGTCTGGCGACTTCGCCAAGTGGCAGGAGGTCCGACGTCGAAACGACGTCTGGCTCACCCAATGGGAACCCCAGAAGGTGCAGGGTCAGCCCGATGTGATCGAAGACCCGCAGGCGTTCCGAGTTCGCTGCTCAGCCCGCCAGCGCGATCGCCAACTCGGCACCGGATACGGATTCGGCCTATTCGTCGATGGCGACTTCGCCGGAGAGGTCAACCTCAACTCGGTGCAACGTGGACCGTTCCAGTCGTGTTATGTCGGTTACTGGATTGATGAGGCGCAGGCTGGCCACAGCTACGTGCCCGAAGCCTTGGTCGTGGTGGTGAGATACGCCTTTGAACAGCTCCATCTGCATCGCATGCAGGCCGCGATCGTGCCTCGCAACACCGCGAGTCGCCGCGTGGTCGAGAAGCTGAAGCTTCGCGAGGAAGGCATGGCCGAGCGTTACCTGGAGATCAACGGCGTGTGGGAGGACCACATCCGTTACGCCATCACCAACGAAGAGTGGGACGAACGTCGAGACGAACTGGTCGAAGAGTGGATCGGCTTCTGAGTCGTTCGGGGTCAGTCGTTTGAGCTGATCTTCTTCTGTAGTCGTTCAACCAGGGCACGGAATGCCGGCTGTTGCATCGACCAGATCTGAGGGTGTAGTTCGTGGTCGACCGATTGGTCTGAGTTGGTGACATCGTCGAGCGACAAGATGGTCGACTTGGTGCGCGCCACCAGTTCCTTGTCTTGCCCTGCCGCCACTTCGGCGAGGGCGACGGCCTCGTCGAACAAAGCGTCGTCGTCGACGACCTTCCAGACCAAGCCGAGCCTATGGGCCTCTTCCGCTCTGATGATCTCGCCGAACAGGACCATGGCCATGGTGCTCTGACGACCGGTGATCGAGCGAAGCCTCCATGTGTGTCCGCCACCGGGATGCAGACCGATCTGCAGGAAGCGTGAATCGAATCGGGCCTTTTCGCGTGCGGCCACCACGATGTCGGCAGCCAGCACCATGTTGAATCCGGCCCCGACCGCCGCGCCATTGACTGCAGCGATCGTGGGCAGGCTGGTGTGGGCGATGCGCAGGAATCCCTCGTAGATCCGCTTCATGCCCACTGGATCCTGCTCAGACAACAGGTCGCCGAGATCGGCCCCGGCACAGAAGGCCGGGGGAGCGCCGGTGAAGACCACGGCTCCGACTCCGGGGTCGGCCTCCCAAGCATCGAGGGCGGCCGAAATTTCGACGTTCATCGCCAAAGTGATGGCGTTGCGCTTCTCGGGATCGTCGAATGTCAGAACGCCGACTCGACCACGCTGTTCTGTTCGGATCAGACTCATTTCGGCAGTCTGTCATCCAACCGGTCGATAGCGTCAAGCGAATGTCAGGGCACGCCGGGGGGACGCAGACGAAGCGACCGGGTCTGCGTACGTCGCTGGTGGCTCTCGGCCAACGCAACTTCAGGCTTTTCTGGATCAGCGGCGTGATCTCCAACACCGGCCGCTTCTTCCAGGCCGTGGCGATCCCGATCATCGTGTTGCAGATCACCGACAGCGCCGGGTGGGTGGGCATCGCCGGGTTCGCTCAGCTCCTGCCGACCGCCATGATGGGTCCGTTGGCCGGGGCCATAGCCGATCGGTACTCGCGTCGGTCGGTGTTGGTGATCACACAGTCGGTGCAGGCGCTGGTGGCCATCGGCTTCATGGTGATGTGGTTCTCCGGTATCCGCAGCGTCTGGGCCTATGTGGGGGCCTCGGTGGTGGCTGGCATCACGGGAGGGCTCAATTTGCCGGCCTGGCAGGCGTTCGTCAGCGAGTTGGTGCCTCGCGATCAACTCATGAGCGCCATCACGCTGAACTCGGCCCAGTTCAACGCGGCGAGAATGGTTGGCCCGGCGTTCGCTGGAATCATGATCGCATCGGTTGGTCCGGGCTGGGCGTTCGCAGTCAACGCCGTGAGCTATGTGGCGGTTCTCGTGGCCCTCGCCATGATGAGGCTCGAGCCCAGGGTGGTTCACAACTCCGGCCCGATGCGTCCAATGCGTGAATTCGCCGAGACTCTCCGCTACGTCCGAGGGAAGCCCGGGATCATGACCGCCATCGGCGCGGTGAGCCTGATTGGATTGTTCGGGCTGAGCGTGCAGACCATGTCGGTTGTGATGGCCGAGGATGTGTTCGACCGTGGCGAGAGCGGATTCGGTCTGATGCTGTCGATGGTCGGGCTCGGCGCCGTTGTCAGCTCACCGGTGGTTGCGGGCATGGCTGGCCGGTTCCGTAGATCGCGCATCCAAGGGGTATCGCTGATTCTCTATGGGCTCTCGATCACGATTCTGGCGGTGTCACCATGGTTCGGGATGGCGCTGTTGGCGATGATGATCATGGGTGCGGCCCACATCTCGTCGGCGAGCACCCTCAACACCGCCATCCAGTTGCAGGTCGATGAGAGAGTCAGGGCGAAGGTTCTCTCGGTGTACCTGATGACCTTGCTGGCCGCGAACCCGCTCGGCCAACTTGGCCTGGGTCAGATCATCGAACGGATCGGACCGAGATCGGCGATTGGCGGGGCCGGGGTGGTGATGTTGTCGACGGCGTTGCTGCTGGCGTTCACCGGACGACTCCGTGGACTCGACACCGGTCTCGGCGTCGATGATCCGCTCGGCGACTCGGACGATCTTCAGTAGGGGTCGTCGTCGAGATGGCGACGTCCTTCGTCGCAGTCTTCGAGAGCTGGGCACCATCGACACAGAGGGCCCGGGGCGGTGGCGGGTTGACGTTCAGCGTTCCGTAGATCGATGATCCGGCCGACCCCGTCGATCACCCGCCTGAGAGCGGCGTCGAGCACATCCTCGGTGACCACCTCGGGGTGAGCAGTCCCCTGATCGAGGTAGTAGGTGGCGGTCAGCCGTGGGGGAGTGCCGACCCTGATCGCCTCGATGAGGGCGTAGAAGCGGAGGTCCTCTCGATGCAACGGTGAGAACCCGCCGGTCTTCAGGTCGATCAGGACCTTCCCGGCGGTGGTGCCTTCGGCTTTGCCGAGTGAGAGATCGACCTTGCCGCTGAAGATGAACTTGTCGAGGATCTCGAGCCGGAGCCGGCTCTCGGTGACCGGCCACCAGCCGGGCTTGAGGGGAGGAAACGACTCCATGAATTTGGTGACGCGGTCGTTGGCTTCCGCTCTCAGCTCGGCAATGGCCACCTCTCCGCACGTCTGGAGGAATTCGGCGAGCCCGTCGATCCCCTCGGACAGGCTGGCGAGAGAGTCGTCGATCAGTTCCAGCGGCGCCGGATTGCCTTTGCGGTGGATCGACAGTTCGATGGCTCTATGGGCGACGGACCCCCGGGCGATCGGCACAGTCCATTCGAAGGGCTGGGACTCCTCAGCGATGTATTTGCGTTCACATCCGAGAACCTGTCCGAGCAGATGCTTGGATACGAACACCTGGTCGTCTCCGGCCCGTTCGACGAGGGGATCGAGGGCCTCTTCGAGGTGCTGTCTGAGTTCGTGTCGGAGCACTGCGTCGAATTTCGGCCGCTCGTCTCGACCGGACCCGAGAAGATCGAGCACCTCGAGCTGGGCCGGGTTGAGTTCCTGCTTCGACTCCATGCAGTGAGGATGTCACACCCCGCCACGATGATGTGACCCATGGATGCCACCACTCTTCAGTTCGCCGCCGCGGCGCGAGACCTGGCCACCGCGGCGAGGTTGCGGAGCCTGGTGGTCCCCAGTTTCCGATCACCGCCCAAGATCGCCGACGCTCAACGAACCATTCGTCGCCGTGGGTCGGTGCCGTCGGTCGCGGTGAGGCTTCGCGGACGACCGTGGGCTGCAGTGTTGGCCGACATGATCGAAGGGGTTGTGGTGGCCAACGAGTTGTCGGGCCTTCGGGCCGATCGGGTCAGGGCCGCGCTCTGGCTGGCCGTCGAGGATCCAGCCACGACCAAGGCAGCCTGATCACAGCGCGCCGCTAGTGTGTCAACGCGCCCGGGTGGCGGAATTGGCAGACGCAGGGGGCTTAAACCCCCCGGCTCCCGTAGGGAGCGTGTGGGTTCAAATCCCACCCCGGGCACCGTGTGATGTCGTGAGACATCGGATACCTCTGAACCCGGTGAGCGTCGACAACTCATGGCGATGTCAGACCAGAGCTAGCTGGGGCCGCACGAAGAGTCTGCACAGCCCGATAGCGAGTACGAGCGACAACGAGTGAGAGGATGCGGCCATGCGTATCGACTTTGACGAAGAGGTCACAGCACCACCCGACGTAGCGTTCGACTTTCTGAGGTCGCCGACTGAGTGGCCACGGCTGTATGGCCTTGCTGGCGTGGTGCGCGACCTGGGTCGAGGTTGGTATGCGATCCCGCTGGCGGGCGACCAGCCGGACCTTGAGGCGCGACTTACCCGGCTCGAGATTGATCGGCTTGTGGCATGGGAGCTGCGGGGTACCTTCGCCGGATCGGGGGAAGTGAACCTCACACCGTCTGGCCAAGGCACCCGTATCACGGGTTTCGAGGAAATCGACGTGGCGGGGTCGAACGATCCGGAGGTACTTGCCGTCGTGATACAAGGGTTCGAATCAATCTGGCAATTGGGCTGGGATCGCCTTCGCAGCACCGACCACGCCGGCGATTGATGAGATCAGACCTACATCAGCGGTGCCCGCGTGAACCCACCGTGCTCGTGAATGTGTGCCGGTGTTGATGGCAAGTGAGGATCGTGATTGGGGCAGGCGCGATACGTCTGGAGGTGTCGGCTCTGGGCCCACCGCCGGTGGTCGCGCGCAGGCCTACGTGGCTCGCGGCCCGGATGGAGCCGGACTGCTCGGATTGGCACTGTTGCATTGACGCTGCCAGCTCGAACTGGCGCGCCGATGCTGGTCTGAGATTTGGACACTGAGATGGCTTCTCGATGAATGTCATGTGTCCGAAAACGGCGACTTGAGGCAGCGGGTGACCGTGAAGGGCGACGCGCTGGCTCAATGCAACAGCGCCCCGGATACAGGTCACGAACATCATGTCGACAGACCGTGGGATAGAAGGGGCGAAGGGTCTGAAGGCCACGGTCAACGCGGTGAGTGACCTGCTCGGGCATGTGGAGGACGCTGTGGTCGGTCCGGCCGTGCTCGTCGTCGACTGCATGGACTTCATTGCTGATGTGACCTCAGCGGCTCTCACCGGAGGAGAGGGGATCAAGGAGAAGAGCAAGACCGGAACCCGCAGCAACGCTGGCTTCAGTGCGCACGCTGTGCTCCCCTTCAGGAGGGTGTCGGCCACGTGTACGTGCACCCTCACCTGTAAGGGTGGCGTCTGGGTCTGCAGCGGATGTGAGTACAGCGAGGTAGAGGCCACGGGCGAGGACACCTTCGACGATCCCATGATCGCCGGCGAGCCTGCCCTCCAGAAGTTCCTCGCCAATGTTGCTGAGAAGGCGCAACAGCTACAGGCGGGCGAGGCGAAACGTGATCAGTTCAAGGCCAACTGCAAGTGCGGGGGTGGGACGTGATTGGCACCATCAACCAAGCGGGCTGTGATCGGGGGCGGCATTCATGGCGTTCACGCCGGCTGGCGGTCGCAGCGTTGGCCCTCGGCGTCCTGTTGTCGGCCTGCTCAGGTGGCGACGACCTGTAACCCCGCAGCCAAGAGCGCCCAGCTCCCAGCCCCAAGCCCCAAAACCTCCGAAATCAGGGGGCTGGGGCCACAAGAATTGTGGCCCCAGCCCCCTGATTTCGGAATGGGGGGTATTCTGCTGGGAGCTTCTTTTGTCCACGGGGAGCCTGGATCATGTCGAAATGGCGACCATCGCCGGAGATCGCGAAACTCCACGCCGACCATCAAGAGAGCCGGGCGGCGTTGGGGGCGGAACGCGCTCTTCACTACACCGACTATTGGAAGCGCGAGTCGGGCAACGGCAAGTCGGCCTGCATGCTCAATGCCGGCGCGCTCGCCGACCACCTCGAGCGACGCACCATTCGGATCTATTCGGGTGAGGTGATCGTCGGCACCCACACCGAGCATCGCATCGGCGCTATCTGCCACATCGAAAAGGCCGGCTCGGCGATGCTGGAAGACCTCTTCCGGTTCGAGAAGCGCGATGTGAACCAGCTTCGAGTGGAACCCAGCGCCAAATGGGCGCTGCTCCGTTCGGCGGTTCCCTACTGGCTCAACCGCAGCCTCGCCATGCAGGCATTTCCACTGCGCGAACGCGTCAAATACGCGAAAGACCAGCTCGGGGCGGTCGACTACGTGATCAACGAGGTCGGCGGGGTCGCGCATTTCCTACCCGATCACGGACAGCTGATCACGCTTGGCACCGACGGGTTGAGGGCCGAAGTCGAAGCACGATTGCTCGACCCCGAACTCGACGACAACCAGCGCGACTACCTCCGGGCCAGTCTCGTAAGCATCGAAGCCGTGGAGAGGTTCGCCGATCGCTACCGCGACGAAGCCATGCGTATGGGTCGCCACGATCTGGTCGAAGTCTTCAACCAGGTTCCGAGACAGCCTCCCCGCAACCTTCGAGAAGCCCTTCAGTTGATCTGGATCTTCCAGATGCTGATCCAGATCGAGTCGCTCGACCAAGGTGTGAGCCTCGGCCGCATCGATCAGTACCTCCATCCGCTCTACCTCGAGGAGGCCAAGATCGCCGACTTCGACCCCGACGAGGTGCGAAATCTCTTCGCGGCGTTCTGTCTGAAACTGTCGGAGGTCGTTCCCCTCTTCTCCGAACGGGTCACCAACTACTTCGCCGGCCTTCCCAGTGGCCAGGCCGCCTCGATCGGAGGAGTCGACGCATCCGGCGACGACGCGAGCAACGAACTCACGTTCCTGCTGCTCGACGTGATCGAAGGATTCAAGACACGGCAGCCGAACTGGCACGCCAGGATCAGCGAAAAGTCGAACGACGACTACGTGAAACGGGTCGTGGAGGTGGTGTCGGGTGGTGGCGGATCGCCTGCGCTCTACAACGACGACGTGATCATGCCGGCGATGTCCGACAGAGGAGTCGAGTCGTCGAAGGTCTGGAACTACGCCACCGTGGGTTGTGTCGAACCGGCCCTTTCCGGCGAGAGCTTCACATCGTCGGACGCCGCGATCTTCAACCTCGCCTTGAGTCTCGAGCTCGTGTTCGGCGACGGTCAGAAGATGAAGCCCGGCCAGTCCACCGAACGTCCCTGGCTCCACGACATCGAGTCGACCACTCAGCTGATCGAACGGATCGAGACGATCACCAGGAGCCGTATCGCCGGCCTCAAGCATTCACTCGACGCGGTGGAGCGTTCGGGTGCGATCAACTTCCCCACGCCGTTGTCGTCGCTGACCATCGGGGGATGCATCGAGAACGCCACCGACTCGACCCAGGGCGGCGCCCGATACAACGCATCCGGTATACAGGCCGTCGGGGTGGCCGATCTGGCCAACTCTCTCGCGGTCATCGAGAAGCTGGTGTTCCACGACAAGCACTGCTCGCTGGAAGAGATGGCCAACGCCTGTGCCACCGACTTCGAGGGACAAGACCTGCTGCGGGCACGAGCCCGAAGAGTCGAAGGCTTCGGAAACGACGATCCACTCGCCGACCAACTCGCCGAGCAGGTCGTGACGATGTTCGACCGGTGCATCTCCAGACACACCAACACCCGCGGCGGGCGTTGGATGCCCGGCTACTACTCCATGACCTGCCATCAGGGCTTCGGGAAGAAGATGGCGGCGATGCCGAGCGGTCGGCGAGCCGGGCGGCCGCTGGCCGACGGTCTGGCACCCGTCGATGGCTCCGACATTCTCGGTCCCACGGCGTCGCTCAACTCGGTGGCGAAGCTCGACCACCAACGTTTCGGCAATGGCATCAACGTCAACATCAAGTTCGACTCGGCCACCGTGAAAGGCGACACCGGACGTGCCGCTCTTCGGGCCCTGATCCTCGGCTACTTCGCTCAAGGCGGAATGCAGGTGCAGATCAACGTCCTCGACCCCGAAGTGCTCGAGGAGGCCATGCTCGATCCCGAGAGTCATCGCAATCTTCTCGTGAGGGTCTCGGGCTACTGCGCCTACTTCGTCGATCTCACGCCAGGCATGCAGCAGGAGCTGATCGACCGCACCCGGCAAAGGGCCTGATGCCGATAAGTGCACCGGTCTTTGATGTCCAGCGATTCTCGCTTCACGACGGACCCGGCATCCGGTCGCTCATCTTTCTGAAGGGATGCGGCCTGCACTGCGCGTGGTGCCAAAACCCGGAATCTCAATCGACTCGACCGGTGATCGCTTTCTACGGCGATCGCTGCCTGGAGAGCTTCGAGTGCGCCACGGTGTGCCCCAACGACGCGATCCTTCGCGATGACTACCGGATCGACCAGCACAAGTGCAATCGGTGTGGATTGTGCGTGGAGGCGTGCGCCAACGGGGCGCTGCGTCTCATCGGGGAGGACCTGACCCCCGAAGAGTTGATGGAACGGCTCATGGCCGACTTTCCCTACTACGAGAGTTCGGGCGGGGGGATCACCTTCACCGGCGGCGAGCCGACCCTGCATCCCCGGTTCGTGAAGCGGGTGCTCGAACTCTGTGGGGAATCAGGAATCCACACCAATCTGGAGACGGCCGGAAAGTTCGAGTGGACCACATGGGAGCCTATTCTCGGGCTCCTCGACTTGATCTACTTCGATCTCAAGATCCTCGACGAGGCCGGTCACCGACAGAACATCGGGCCCGGTTTCACTGAAATCGTCGACAACGCCCGACGACTGGTCGCCGGGGGGTTCCCGGTGGAGTTTCGGATGCCGCTCGTGCCGGGACTCACCGACACACCCCAGAACATCGATGCCGTCATCAGCTTCCTTCACGACATCGATCGACCCTCGATCCACCTGCTCGAGTACCACAATATGGGTGAGGCCAAGATCGACGTCATCCAAGGCTGCCAACCCAAACTCGGGCTCGACCGCTACTCCGACGATCGTCTTGATGTCGTTCGCCGAGAATTCCTCGACCGTGGAATCGAAGTGCCCGATCCCTCTTGACGGGTCGCGGGGCTACTCTTTCCCGCGTGAGCAACGAGCCGTCTGATCTCGACCAGATATTCAGCCGCCTGTCGGAGATCTTCCTGCAGCTGGAGACCTACCCCGACGACGATCCGGATATTCGCAGGCGCCTTGAGTCGGAACGCGACTCGCTTCGCAGACGAGTCGAGACATTTCCCGAACGTGGCGACAGAAGACGCTCCGTCCATCAACTACGTGCCGAACTCGAGGAGTACGAGCGCCAGATCATCGAACTTCAGGATCAGACGATTCGACAGTCTGGGTTCTCCCACGGCCTGACCTCATCGATCCGTCACGATTCCACGGTCCGATCGGGAGTTAAAGCTCTCAACGACGCGATTCTCGACGCCGGCGGTGCGGGCGAGATGAGAAAGCGCATGGGCGAGATCGACGCGGAGCTCGAGCGTCGCGGAATCAGTGACTGAGTTTGCCGTTCGCGACCAACGGCAGAGTTGGGTCAGAGATTGTGAACTGAGGTACAAAGCTCTTGGTGAATCCGACGACCGGGAGCACGACCGTGAGGACGTACGTCTACGACTTCTCCGAAGGTGACAGGACCCAGAAGGATCTCCTTGGCGGCAAAGGGGCCAACCTGGCAGAGATGACCCGGCTGGGACTGCCGGTGCCGCCGGGGTTCACGATCACGACCGAAGCCTGCCGCGAGTATCTGGCCACAGGGTCGGAGCCGGCGACGTTGGCCGGCGAGGTCAACGAGGCGCTGGCCCGCCTCGAGGCCGTCGCCGGTCGCTCCATCGGCGAAGCGGAGGACCCCCTCCTGGTCAGTGTCCGTTCGGGAGCCAAGTTCTCGATGCCCGGAATGATGGACACCGTGCTCAACGTTGGTCTCAACGACCAGTCGGTGATGGGCCTGGCGGCCGTGTCCACCAACCCCCGCTTCGCCTGGGATTCCTATCGGCGCCTCATTCAGATGTTTGGCAAGACAGTTATGGATGTCGATGGCGACCTCTTCTCCGACGCCCTCGATGAGGCCGTCGAGGCTGCCGGTGTGAGCGGCGATGTCGAGCTCGACGAGACGTCGCTGTGCGAACTGGTCGAGCGATTCAAGAGGATCGTGGTCGAAGAGTCAGGAGATGAATTCCCCCAGGATCCTCGACGGCAGATCGAAATGACGGTGCGGGCCGTGTTCTCATCCTGGAACACCGAACGGGCTACGCTCTACCGTCGTCGTGAACGGATTTCCGACGATCTCGGCACCGCTGTCAACGTCTGCACCATGGTGTTCGGCAACCTTGGCGGTACCTCAGGGTCGGGGGTTTGCTTCACTCGCGATCCGGCCACCGGCACGCCCGGCGCCTACGGAGACTACCTCTCCAACGCCCAAGGCGAGGACGTGGTTGCCGGAATCCGCAACACACTGTCGCTCGACGAGTTCAGGCAGCTCGATTCCGATTCCTACGACGAACTGCTCTCCAACATGGATCTGCTTGAATCGCACTATCGCGACCTGTGTGACATCGAGTTCACCGTCGAGCGAGGCAAGCTCTGGATGCTCCAGACCCGGGTTGGCAAACGAACCGCCTCGGCCGCGTTCCGGATAGCGGTCCAGCTGGTCGACGAAGGAGTGATCACGATCGACGAGGCACTCGGCCGGGTCGACGGCGCGCAGTTGGCCCAACTCATGTTCCCCCAGTTCGATCTCCACACTCCGAGAACCACCTACACCCACGGCATGGCGGCATCTCCCGGAGCGGCGGTCGGACGCGTTGTGTTCGACTCCGCCACCGCGGTGCAGTGGGCCGAGCGCGGAGACAAGGTGGTATTGCTCCGCAAGGAAACCAACCCCGACGATCTCGGCGGCATGGTTGCCTCCGAAGGCATCCTCACCTCGCGTGGCGGCAAAACCTCCCACGCGGCGGTCGTGGCGAGAGGCCTGGGCAAGACGTGTGTGTGCGGGGCCGCCGAGATGCATGTCGACGCCGAAGGACGCAGTGCCACCGCCAACGGAGTCACGATTCACGAGGGAGACGTCCTGTCGATCAACGGCAGCACCGGCGAGGTCTACACAGGAGAGTTGCCGGTTGTCTCCTCGCCGGTGTTCTGCTACCTCGAAGAGGGACTCGAGGTCGCCCTGGCCCATGCCGACGCCGACGACGACATCGAGACCCGTGAACTCATTCTCGCCGTCGATCGAGTTCTGGCCCGAGCCGATGAGGCCCGCCGTCTCGGCGTGCGCGCCAATGCCGACAAGGCCCCCGACGCTGAGAGGGCCAGAGCCCTCGGCGCTGAGGGGGTCGGGTTGTGCCGAACCGAGCACATGTTCCTCGGCGACCGCCGCGTTCTGGTCGAGAGAGTCATCTTGGCCAACGAGCCCCACGAACGAGAAGAGGCACTGAAGGATCTCCTGCCGCTGCAGAGATCCGACTTCATCGACCTGCTCTCGGAGATGGACGGCCTGCCCTGCACGATCAGGCTTCTCGATCCGCCGCTCCACGAGTTCTTGCCGGACCATGCCGATCTGCGGGTCCGAGTAGCGGTGGCCGAGGCCACAGGCGAAACCGATCACGAAGCTGAGAAGCTGCTGGCTGCGGTCGAACGTCTTCACGAGGCCAACCCGATGCTCGGCCTGCGTGGTGTGAGGCTCGGGTTGGTGGTGCCCGGCCTCTTCTCGCTGCAGGTCAGGGCCATCGCCGAGGCCTGCGCCCAACGCATCCAGGCTGGCGGGGATGCTCAGGCCGAGATCATGGTGCCGCTGGTCGGTTCTGTGGTCGAACTCCAGTTGATCCGCGACGAGGCCGAGGTCCTGATCGCCGAAATCGCCGCCGACACCGGAGTTCCGCTCGAGATTCCAATCGGCACGATGATCGAACTGCCCCGGGCCGCCCTCACCGCTGGACGCATTGCCGAGACCGCCGATTTCTTCTCGTTCGGCACCAACGACCTAACCCAAACAACTTGGGGATTCTCACGCGACGACGTCGAGGCGGCCTTCTTCAACGACTACTTGGAGAAGGGCATATTCGACGTCTCGCCATTCGAGACGATCGACGTCGATGGTGTCGGAGAGCTGGTGAGGATGGCGTCGAAGCGAGGCCGAGAGACCCATCCCGGGCTCCACCTGGGAGTGTGTGGTGAACACGGTGGCGATCCCGAGTCGATCCATTTCTTCGACGAGGTCGGGCTCGACTACGTGTCGTGCTCGCCGTTTCGAGTTCCGATTGCGCGACTCGAGGCCGGCCGATCGTCGATACTCAACCGGTGACCTACGTTCTCCATCAGTGTGTGAACGAAGCGTGCCGCTTCAGATTTCCGGCGGCGCTCGACACCGAACCTGTCGATGGTTACCGGTGCCCTCACTGCAAGTCTGAGGTCGCCTCGGCGGAGGCAACAGCGGTGTCGTCGAGCGATCGCGGACCGCAGCTCCAGGACGCAGACTCGAATCTGCACCTCGAACTGATGCTCGACAACATCAGGTCAGTCGGAAACGTGGGTTCTTTGTTTCGTACCGCCGATGGCGTCGGGGTCCGAGCCATGCACCTCGGGGGAATCACCGCAACTCCCGAGCATCAACGTTTCGCCAAGTCAGCGCTTGGAACGCCCGTGCCCTGGGATCACAACCTCAACGGGGTCGATCTGGCTCGCGACCTGAAGGGCCGGGGGTACGCGTTGTGGGCGCTCGAGGAGCACCCCGAGGCCGACGACATCTTCACCGTCGGCAACCTTCCGGCGGATCAGCCGACGGTGCTGGTGGTCGGCAATGAAGTGGTCGGCGTCGATCCCGAGATTCTCGCCATGTGCGATCGGGTCGTGTCGATTCCGATGGTCGGCACCAAGCGATCGCTCAATGTGGTGGTGGCCTGCGGTATTGCCGCCTACCTTCTCTTGCATGGCCGACGGCAACAAGAAGGCGCCTGACTGGTTCGATCCGTTGGGTCTGCGCGGTTCGAAGCTGGATCCGTTCGCGGTCATGGGCGAAGCCGCCCGGCTGATGGGGCCACCATCGCAGTCGTTCGCCTGGATGGTCACGACCGTCGCCAAACGGCTCGAGGGTCGACGATTCGAGATCCGGCGCGACCCTGCGATCGAGGGGCGAGTGGCGACGATCCATGAGGTCGTTCCCGCCACATCGATCCCCCTTCCGGGGCTGAATTCGTCGATAGCGCTGTGGGAGCGGGCCCGCTTCACCGTCGATGAACTGATCATCGGGGCTGGCCCGGTCGACAAGATCGAGGTCGCGGCCGAGGACGTGCGTGTGGCTGATGCGACGGCTCAGCGGGTCTCGGTGCGGACCGTGGGTCTTGTGGTGACGCTCACGTCAGATCAGGTGGCTCAGTGGATCGGCGAGATGGATGTGGACGCCGAATTCGACTTCGAGACGGAAACTGTGGCCGTGAGGCCGGCGGTCCTGGGACGCTGGCTGAGCATCGTGGTGGAGCCGACCCTTGTCGGCAGACGTGCCGTCATGCGCCCCACAGGTGTGAGGCTGGCCCGATGGCTGGTGCCGGTGCCGTCGTTTCTCGCCCGATCGCGCTCTCATGATCTGGATCAGTTGCCGCCTGATGTCGAGCTTGTCGGGATGAGAGCCGTCGACGCCGACCGGATAGAGGTGCGCATGACCGCTCGGGATCTCGACCTCGCCGTGGATCTGCCTCGATTGATCACAGATGTCGGTGTGGAAGGCACCCGATCTGTCGTCAGGATCCTGGGGGCTCCTGGTCGGACTGCTCGGAGATGAACGACTCGTAGACCCGAATCAGCACCTGCTTCTGCTCGCCGGTGAGATTGTCCTGCGAGCGGATGGTGTCGACCAGATTCGATTCGCGCTCCGAATCAAGGATTCCGGCCCGCACATACAGCGACTCTGACGACAGCTGGAGGGCTCGGGCGATCTGCTGGAGGATCTCGGCCGACGGCCGTTTGAGGCCTCGCTCGATCTGACTCAGATAGGGGTTGGACACGCCGGCCATGTCGGCCAGCTTCCTCACGCTCAACTCGGCTTGGTGCCGCTGTTCGCGGATGTACTCTCCGAGCTCTCGCCAGGTGTCGCGGGGATCGATTGGTCGATTCATCGATATCACCCTATTTACGCGACTCGACCGGGCCGGCGATGCCGGCCCGGTCGTTGATCGGTCTGGGGGAAGATCCGATCAGATCTCTTCGGTCTCGACTGTTTTGGCCTTGGCCGCAGCCTTCTTGCCCGAGGACTTCTTGGAGGACTTCT
>JAJCXW010000036.1 GCA_029263235.1 Acidimicrobiales bacterium | reverse complement strand
CGTTCGTATTCGGTGTCGAGGCTGGCTTTCACCGCGGCTGAGTCGACCGAATCGAGCCGAGCGAACCAGGCCCCCATGCCGTCGCGATCGGTCCAAGACTTCATCGACCGATTGCGGTGTTGGTGATGGTGCTGCTCCGCAATGTCGACTTCGGTCTGTTGGTCGCTCACCCATTGGCGCGTTCGCTTGGCGAACACGTCGGCCGGTGCCTGAGTGGCTGCTCTCGCCAAGTGTGAATCGACGAGTTCGGCCGGTATCTGCTCGGCGGCATCGGCGATGGTGTTGGCGTGTTCGGCGGTGATCTCACCGGCTGACAGCGACGCTGCTGTGGCGGGCAACTGGGCCATGCGGGCCGCAGTGGCTGACACCCGTGAGGCGGTGCGTTGAGAAACCCGCCCGACGGAGCGCAACACGCCAGCGGCGTTGAGGCCTGAGTCGCCGAGAGCATCGATTGCGGCCACCACTCGATATTCGTAGGCATCGAGAGCCGCTCGGGCAGAGGCGATCGCTTTGACCTCAGTCGCCAGTCCGCCACGCGTGTTGTCGACATCGACTTGGTGGTCGAGAAGCTCGGGCCGGCGCAGGAGTGGTGGCCGGCCGCCGTCGATACTCGACCGCGTGGCTGACTGGCCGGCACCACCTCCCACATCGTTTTGCAAGAACCCCACGCCGCCTCCCTTCTCGGATTTCGAGCGGCTTGAGGAACAGTATGAGTACCCCCTGTGACATTCTCGGTTTGGACTACTCAGTGGTCAGTGCTGAGGGCGAATCTGCGGTCAGAACTGACCGAATCCCGGGCCGAAAGCGCTCACATACTGTGCGCCGTGTTCACCGAGGCTCGGGTCGTTGGAGACTTGCAGGGCGACAAAGAACTGGCCCCAGATGGTCTCGCCCAGCTCAGTGCCGTCGGCCGCGTACCAGAAGCCATCGGTCAGAGTCGCGTCGGCCGGTGCGGCGATGATCTTGACGAAGTACGTCCAGGTTGTGCCGTCGGCGTTAACTCCGGACTGGTGGTTGGTCAGCCAAGCTCCGGAGCCGATGTATGAAATGAAGCCCGCATGGCGGTCGAGCAGTCCGTCACCGTCGCTGTCGGTGTTGGCCATCCAGGCATCGTTCCACTTCATCGAGAGATTGACGTCGCTGTATGGCTGACACCAAGCTGCGTCGCGATACGAGTCGCAGTACTTGCCGTTGAACATGTGTGCTTGGTAGTTGTAGCCCCACTGGTCGAATCCGACCGTGAGGGTGACGCCGTCAGATCCCACCAATTGGCCGCTCTGGATTGTTGTTGCCGAACCCGGCTTGGCGGCCGATGCCGGCGTCGGAGCCTGTCCCCGAGGGAACGACGGCCGCGCCGGTCACCGAATTCATGTCCACACACGAATAGCCACCACAGTCCGTAGCGTCCGGAGAACACAAGATCACAACCAGAGGTGGAGCTCCCGATGGGGGCCAAGGTTGTGAAGTCTGGCCATTCGGAAACGACGAAGAACATCACCGAGGCCCCCGGGCGTGCCGAGCCGGCCTCGGTGGGGGAGATCGCTTCGTGCTCATGGACTTCCATCCATTCGAGGATCAGACGCCCCCATCACCCCCCGCCTGTTCAGGTTGTATCTTTCTCGCAAGGGCTCATTGGTCCAGCCAAGGATCGTGCTGATGATGTGCGGGAGAAGGTCACGAGGCAGTGGTCTTCGGAATCGAACAGTCATGTTTCTGCTCCTCGGGTTCCTGACGGCATGCGGCGACACTCTTGGCGCATCGCACGACGACTCTCCTCAGATTCCACCGTCCATAGTTGTCTCCGACGATGCCGTCGAGGGTGCCGAGAGTTCGGGCGCAAGCGAGACGGATCTCGGGACGATCACGCCCTCACAGGATCCCCAAGCATTCACTGCGGACACATTCGACTTCCTGGAGATGCCGCTCGGAGGTGACCCAACGGACACCGTATGCGAGGCGGTTGGCTCCTCCACAGCACCAGGGTCCAACCCTCCCGGCAACTCTGTCGCAAGCGGGAGCTCTTCGAGCTTCTTGGTCGGAGACTCAACGTTTGCCGATGCTGCCGGAAGGTTGGGGATCGGGAGTGCTTACCCGGGAAGGGGCTTCGTGCAGGTGCCCACCTGCCCGAACGCGCCTCCGAATCCGACGGATCTTCCGCCGGTGGGATTCACGGGGTCGGTCATCATCGGCGTCTCGCTCTGGGATGCTTCCGCTCCGGATGTGAGTGCCTACGTCGACGCCGTCGAAAAGTACCGAGCGGCGGGCTTTCCCGTGGTCGTGGTGGAGGTACCGACGGCTTACGGCCCTGACTACGCCCCACTGGAAGAGTTTGAGTCCCTCAATAATCGGGTGGCGTCAGCGCTTGAATGCCGACTCATGTCGTCACCCCTGAGAGAGGTCGAAGTCCGCCACTTCGAGGATGGATCTGGCGACTACGTGCACCCCAGTGAAGACGGGGTTTCCACGTTGTTGGCAAACCTCGACTCCGCTGATCTGCTGGAGTGCGCCCCGGCGTAGAAACCCCTGCCGAGACGGGGGTTCAAGAGTGGAGCTAAGGGGAATTGAACCCCTGACCTCTTCCATGCCATGGAAGCGCTCTACCAACTGAGCTATAGCCCCGTCTGTCGACGGAGGCGAGCGTATCAGCGCATGGCTCGGGATCGCACCCCGACGTGGCACCCTGATGGCACCATGTCGCGCTCGTTTTCTGCCTCGCTCTAGGTGCCTTCCCACTTGCCCACCGACCTGCCTCCAGACCTCCTGACCGATCCTCTCGACTCGGCTGAGAGGGTCACTCACGGCCATATCCATCAGACCTGGCGGGTGACGGATTCAGCCGGCTGCGAGTGGGCGGTTCAACGGATCTCCACGACCGTGTTCGACGATCCTGATGCGCTGGCGACCAACCTTCGACGGGTGACCGATGCTGCCCAAGCGGCAGGCGTGCCGACACTTGCGCCGGTGGGGGTCGGACCTGACCAACTCCCGGTCCTTAGATACGGGGATGGTGTGTGGAGAGCGAGTCGATGGATCGAAGGCCGCCGCATGCAGCCTTCGGATCTGGAGGACTCGCGGGTTGCCGCGGCGGCGTTTGGGGAGTTCGATGCTGCCGTGTCGGAGGTCGACGGACTCGTCGAGGTTCTGCCTCACTTCCACGATCCGTTGATGAGACTCGACCGGCTGGTTGCTGCCGTGTCGACCGATCAGCATGGTCGAGCCCGGCAGGCCATGGAGCTGGTGTCACGACTCGAGCAGATCCGAGCGGCACGCTCTGAAGAACTGTCGGCCTGGAACCGTCTGCCGGTTCGGGTGGCGCACAACGATGCCAAGGCCACCAACGTGCTGATGGGGCCCGATGGTCGGGCCGTGGTCATCGACCTCGACACGGTCATGCCCGGCACGGTTCTCGCCGACATCGGTGAGCTGGTGAGATCGACTGTCCGTCCCGTCGAGGACCAGGTCACCGACACGGTCGTGGACCCGGGGCTGGTGGGGGAGATCGTCGGTGCGTTCACCCGGAGCTTCGGTTCGCTGACCAGCGACGAGACTGTGTTGGCTGCCGACGCGGGCTTGATCCTCACCACCGAGAACGCTGTGCGATTCCTCACCGACCATCTCGAAGGCGACACGTACTTCGCAGTCGACGATCCAGATCACAACTTTCGGCGAGCCGAAGCGCAGACCGCCCTCGCAGAGTCGCTGATCGGAGTGTCGACCGATATAGCGGACGCCGTAGCGAGAGTCCTGACCGACTAGAGCTGCTCGCCGCGGTCGGAATCGTCGTCCTGCTCGCGCAGGAACGACTCGATCTCGGCGGCGAGTTCGCTCGGCGACTGCATCTCCAGCTCAGCTCGGGACGAGTCGTCCTGGCGGCGCTCAAGGTCGGCGATCATCTCGGCGTGTGACTCGTCGGCTGACACGAGCTCATCGAGGCGCTTGCGGCTGGTGAGGGCCCGCTCGACGAGAGCTCCCGGGTCGATCTCGATTCCGGCGGTGTGGTCGAGTGCCTCGACCAGCGCCAGCGTTGCCGCCGGGTAGGGGGCGTTGAGAATGTAGTGGGGCACCTGTGCCCAGAGCCCGAGAGCTTCGATTCCCGCGAGCTGAAACGCCTTCTCGAGCACCGATTCGACTCCGGCCGGCACATCCAGGCTGGCGTTGGCGTAGTCGCCTTCGGCGAGTTCGGCTGTCGAGGCGGTGACCGAGAGGCGGCAGGCTCTCGTATGGGGTACCGCTGCCGGGTACGCCCCGAGGCCGACCATTCGCTTCACCCCGAAGCGGGTCGCCAGAGACACTGCCGCGGCCGAGAACGATCTCCAGTTGTGGTCGGGCTCGGCTCCACTCAAGACGAGAACATCGTTGTCGTTGCGATCCTGGCCGACCGCCAGCTCAATCTTCGGCCAGTCGACACCGGTGTTGACCCCCTCGACGAGATGCATGACCGGACGTCTGGCCCGGTGGTCGATGAGCCATTCTGTGTCGAATGCGGCGATCGGGGTCGAGTCGATTTCGCCCAGAACATGCTGAACGGCGGCCAGGGCGCACTGGCCGGAATCGATCCAGCCCTCGAAGTGCACCAGAAGAACAGGCTCATGCAGATCGGGGGTCTTGAGGACCGTGTAGAGGTCGTCGGGACCAACCGGATGCTTCATGTCGTGTAGATCTTCGACATCGCCATGTCGGCATTGGATCACGCGCGGTGCCAATGCGGCGAACCGAGATTGGCGTCGAGGGAATGATCGGGTATTCGGGTACGTTCACCGAACCATGGCTGATGTAACAGACGCGACATTCGAA
>JAJCXW010000035.1 GCA_029263235.1 Acidimicrobiales bacterium | reverse complement strand
CAAGCCGCGCTCGACGGCGCCACGGCAATGGCCATGACCATCGCCGACTGTTGGCTCGACACCGATGCCATGAAAGCGATCCGCGACGAGTTCACGACCCTCACGTAGGCTCACGGCCGATGACCGTCTACATCGCCGAAGAATTCACAGCCAGCGAAGCCGACGTTCTCAGGCGCTACTTCACCAACCTCGATCAGCCGGTGTTCGCACTCGTCAATCTTCCCGAGGTCGTCAAGGGAGCGCTGTTCGCTCGGTACTCGAGATCACCCCTGAGTCTCCGACGATTGTTCCTCAAGGAATTCGTCGGCGACCTCGACATCGAGGGCGATCAGTCGATCGATGCCACGGTCGGACTCCGTCGAGCCGAAGAGCTCTACGACAAGGTGTTCTTCGAATACGGCGACGACAGCGTCGCTCAACTCGGAGGGGTGCACCTCGCATGTGAGCAAGCTTCCAACGTGCTCACGAAGGTCCTCGAGTGGGGCCGGCTCATGTCGTATCTCGAACAGAGCACCCGCTACATCGCCTACGACCAGCGCCTGGGCGGTCGGTTTCGCTACTACCGAGACCCGGAGATCCTGAATTCGTCGAACGGCACACGATTCGTCGCCGACATGGACCGTATATTCGAGGCCTATTCGTCGCTGATCCCACAGATGCAGGAGTTCTTCCGCTCGGTGCAGCCCATGGCCTCCACCGACAGCGACTTCGCATACCGCACCGCCATCAAGGCCCGTTCGCTCGACGCGATCCGTGGCATGTTGCCAGCCGCCTCCTTGTCCAACGTCGGCATCTACGGAACCGGCCAGGCATACGAAGCACTTCTGCTCCGTATGCGTTCCCACCCCCTTCCCGAGGCGCGCATCTACGCCGACATGATGCTCAGCGAGCTCCGCAAGGTGGTCCCGTCGTTCCTGAAGCGGGTCGATCTCCCCGATCGAGGCGTGCGCACCTCGCAGTACCTCGCCGACATCCGAGAGTCGATGGACGAAACCTCCGAGGCGATCCTCGGCGCCCATCAGCCCGAGGAAGTCGATGACGACATCGTCGACCTGGTTGACTTCGATCCCGACGGAGAGATCAAGACGGTCACCGCGATGCTCTACCCCCACAGTTCGATGTCGGAACGAGCGATCATCGACCGCGTCGAGAGAATGAGTTCGGATGAACGACTCGAGGTCATCCTCAACTACGTGGGACACCGCGAGCATCGACGCCAACGCCCGGGGCGGGCGCTCGAACGCACCTTCTATCGGTTCGACATCCTCTCCGACTACGGCGGCTTCCGCGACCTGCAACGCCATCGGATGCTGTCCATCGACTGGCAGCCCTTGTCGACCCGTCATGGCTATGTGAGGCCCGAGGCGGTCGAGGCGGCTGGCTTGGCTGATCAGTTCGATTCGGCCATGGAAAGATCGGCTGGCCTCTACGAACACCTAGCCGAGGAGCATCCGGCTGAGGCGCAGTATGCCGTGGCGCTCGCGTACCGCATCCGCTACTCGATGCAGTACAACGCCCGTGAAGCCATGCACATGCTCGAGTTGCGTACGAGCCCGCAGGGACATCCGGCCTACCGTCGAATCTGTCAGAGGATGCACACTCAGATCGCTGAGCGCGCCGGCCATACGGCTCTCGCGGCCGCCATGCGCTTTGTGGATCACGGTGCCGAGCCAACTCTTGGCCGGCTCGACGCCGAACAACGAGCAGCAGTTCGTCGCGCCGATCGTGGTAGCTGACCACACAGCGCCCACCGATCAGGTCCTAATTCCCACTCAGCGCGGCGACCCGAGCGCTGGCTGTTGCCTCAACAGCTGTGGCTGGGTAGGTTGCCAATGGCAGCGGGCGGAGTCCCTCTCTTTGGAGACCTGCTGTGCAACCCGTTGCGCCCCTTCACCGGTCGCTGTTGACCCTTATAGCTCTCGTGGTCTCGGTGACCCTCGCCACCGACACCGTCGTGGTCCGAGACGGCGACACCCTCAGCGGAATCGCGCTTGAGCATCAGGTCACCGTCGCCGAACTCGTTGCGTGGAACTCTCTGGACAACCCCGACTTGGTCCTGGGCGGAGCAACACTGGTGGTGTCCAGCCCCGATGTAGGTTCCCAACCGCCGGCACCCGCATCCCCTGCCAACTACCGGGTCGCCGTGGGCGACACCCTCTCGGTAATCGCGGCAAGGTTCGGCGTGACCATGGCCCAACTGATCGACATCAACTCGCTCGGAGACCCCGACCTCATCTACGTCGGAGACCTCCTCAGCTTCAATGCGGAAGCCTCTGCGCGCACCACCGTGGCTCCGATCAGAGCCACTGACAATCTGTACACGATTCGTCCGGGCGACACTTTGTTGGGAATCGCGCTGGCGCATGGGGTCAAGGCGGGTGCCCTCGCCAGTCACAACTCCATCGCCGACCCCGACCAGATTCAATCGGGAACTCTGCTCGAGATTCCCACACCAGTCACGGCGACCACCCCGCCTCCGCCCGTCGACTCCTCACCCTCGACCATCGTTCCCTCGACCACCACGGCACCTCCACTGGCCAACACCGCGCCAGCCAGCGGTCCGGTGCCGACGGTGAATGGGATGCAAGCGCTCAGCCCACTGTTCGAGAAGTGGTCGGAGGTCTATGCGGTGCCTCGGGAGTTGCTGGAGGCACTGGCATGGAAGGAGTCGAACTGGAATCCGGGCGCCATCGGACCCGGAGGCCACCTCGGGGTCGCCCAGATCAGTCCCGACACGATCGCATTCATCGAATCGAACCTCCTCGGAACGACCACCGACCCGCTCGCCCCCTCCGACGGCATTCAACTCGAGGCGCGATACCTCCGATACCTCCTCGATCGCACCTCCTCACAGCGCCAGGCCATTGCCGCATGGAATCAAGGACTCACCGGCGTACTCCGCGACGGGATCTCTACAGGCGCTGGGCAGTTCGCCGATGATGTGCTCGAGATTCGAGACGCCCGTTCGTGACATCACGGTCGCTGACGGAGGCCACAACGCAAAATGGCACTTTGGGCGTGGCGCAAAGGTCTTCTGTGTCTATGATCCGCCGAAACGAACGCGCAATGTAGGTGACGATGGCTGACGACGACACACCCGACGTCGAAGAACCCGAAGAATCAGGCGAGGATCTCGACATCCTCGATTCCGACGACGGCTTCGAGGCGGACGAGAGCATCGAGGCTCTGGCCGAGGTTGAAAGCCGAGACGACGACAAGGACGATGACGACGACGGTGACGACGACGTCGACACCCCTGCTCGGCCCACCAAGAGGGAGGCCGAGGAAGACGACGACGAGGACGAGGACGACATCGAGGCTGATCTCGGAGAAATCCTCAAGGATCGAATCGCCGCGGGCGACGACGACGACGAGGACGAAGTGCCTCCGAAGCCCGCTCAGCCGGCCAACGACATCGCTCCGAAGCGCTCCGACGAGTGGACCTGCAATCAGTGCTTCTACATCGTGAGCACCAGCCAGTTCGGTAGCGCTCGCGACCCTCGTTGCCCGCAGGGCGAAGATCCCTGCGCATCCATCACCCGGGCATTCTCGTGACATCCGGGGACGAAAAGTCCCTTGTAGACCAAGCGCTCGACACTTTCGTCTTCGCGCCGATCGGGTTCCTTCTGGAAGCGCGTGAGATGATCCCGAAACTTGCCGACCGCGGCCGCGGCCAAGTTGCCTTGGCTCGTCTGGCTGGCAAGGTTGCGCAGAACAAACACGCCGCCTCGACCACGGCCCCGACCCCCGAGCCCGCCCCAGAGCCGGTCGAGGTCATTTCATTGCCAATCGATGACTACGACGACTTGTCGGCTCCGCAGCTTCTGCCCATGCTCGACACCCTCCAGTCCGACGACCTCTCCGCCCTGCTGGCTCACGAACAGTCACACCGTGGCAGAGCCACTGTGGTCAACAGAATCCGACAGCTCCAAGGCTGACCGGGATCTCCATGCCTTGCCTCTGGAGTGTCGCACCGTGATGATCGAGGCCCGAACTGCCGTCAGCGCCGACCACGCCGATGTCTCGCGCCTAGTCCTTGCCGCGATCGACGAGAAGCGCCTCCAACGGGGAGGCGACATCTGGTCGCGTCTCGAGGCACCCATCGAGCCGATCGAATCCACCATCACCAAGGCCATCGACTCGCCTGACGAGGCAATGATCGCCGGCTCGATCGATGGAGCGGTTCTGGGGTTCTGTGCCATCCGCAAGGCGTTACTTCACGATGGCGAGACGATCGCTGACCTTCACCTTCTCTACGTTCAGGCCGGCGCCCGAGGAGTCGGGCTCGGAGAGATGCTCATGTCGGAGGCCCTCGCATGGGCCAAGGCCCAGGGCTGCGTGGGTATCGACTCCACGGCACTACCCGGCGACCGTCAAACCAAGAACTTCTTCGAGTCGTTCGGACTCGTGGCCCGTCGGCTCACTGTGCACCGCTCGCTTCGCGAGTAGCTTCAGCGACCCTTCCACACCGGCGGACGCTTTTCGATGAAAGCCACAGGGCCTTCGGAGAAGTCCTCGGTCTGGCTGAGCTCGACCAGCGCGTCGGTGGCGGCGTCAATGCCCTCCCGATCGGTCTGCCAGTGGGCATCGAGAACCAACTCACGGCTGGCCTTCACCGCCAGCGGAGCATTCGCAGTGACCCGCGCGGCCAAGGTGAAGGCGTCGGCCAAGGCCTCACCCGGCCTCGACACCACGTTGACCAGCCCCAGTTCGTGAGCACGTTCGGCATCGATGACATCGCCGGTGAGGGCCAACTCCATTGCAATGGCCGGCGGCAACATCCGTGGGAGCCGCACCAATCCGCCTCCCACGGCCAGGAGTGAGCGCTTGACCTCGGGTATTCCGAAGGTAGATCGAGAGGAAGCAACAAGCAGGTCGCACGAGAGAGCTATCTCGAATCCCCCAGCGACAGCTGGTCCGTCGACCGCGGCGATCAGCGGCTTGCTTCGATCGCGCAACACGATTCCACCAAATCCCCCGCGTTCGGTGACGAGACCTCGACTTCTGCCGGCAGCAACCTCCTTGAGGTCGGCTCCGGCACAGAAGGCCGGACCAACGTGACTCAATATCGCCAGCCAGAGAGAGTCGTCGGACTCCAGCCGATCGATGGCGCCTTCGAGGCCCGAAGCCATCTCAGCGTTGATCGCATTGCGGCACTCCGGCCGATCGAGGGTGATGACCGCGATGGGCCCATCAACCTCGAATCTGATCACTCCGACGCAATCTCTTCGGGTTCTGAGTCGGCCGGAGCAGGTTCCTCAGTAGCTGGGGCGGCCTCTTCGACAACCGGCGCAGCCTCTTCGACAACCGGCGCAGCCTCCTCGGCCGCTGGTTCGGCGGGAGCCGATGCTTCGTCAGGCTGGGCTACTGGCGGTGGTGGGGGCGGGGCGGGCTTACGTGATCTTCCACGCTTGCGGGCCTCCGGCGCGGCGATGCCGAACTCAGATGCGATCTCCGGGACTCTCGAAGCCAACTTCTTCACCGCTCCGAGAAGCTCAGCATTGGGTGACTCGGGTCGGCCCTCGGGCTTGACCGAAGAACGAACGGGTGAATAGGCGACAGCGTCGAGCACGGTCGCCCACCGATCGTGACTTATCTCAGCCGTGAGCGAACCGGACGCGAGCGTGGCCAAGCGTTCGGCCATGTCGGAAGGCAGGGGGGCTCCGGCCTTGGGTGGACGGGAACTCAGACGCAGCGCTCGCACGGTTCGACCGTCGGCGATGGTCTTGGCCAATTCCTCGAGCCACTTGCGGTGTTCGGAGTCGACACGGGCGGTCAGGCCGGTGCGAAGATCATCGGCCAGCTTTCTCGTCTCGTCGTCGCGTGCGGCGTTCTCGGCGGCGACAACCACGCTGCGGATGTCGCGAAGGTCGACCGTGTCGATCCCAGCCAGGGCGGCCTCGGCACGATCGTGCCACTCGGCAGCCTTGAGCGACGGAAGAAGCTTCTCGGCCAGGGCCACAAGCGGATCCGTCTTGATCTTGGGCATGCCCTCGGCGGCTGCCTTGTCGTTCATGCGATCGACCGCGGCACGAACTCCGGGGACGCCACCCTTGATGACTTCCTGCGCCAGGCCCCGCTGAATCTCAGGGAGAGCTTTCACTGCCGTGCTCTGGTGAGCACGCTTTGGTCGGAGCCTGGGGGCCTTGGGGCGAGCAGGAGCCTTGGGTGTGCTCTCGCGAGGAGGCCTCTCGGACTTGCCCGAGCCGCGCCCAGAGTCGCGCTTTCCGCGATTTCGCTGGCCGTCGCCTCGCGACTCGCCACGCTTGCCGCCGTCGCGGCCACCTTCGCGGCCACGACCACGGCCGCGCCCACGGTCACCTCGATCGCCGCGATCATCGCCGCGTCGAGAGCGGCCGCGGCCCTTGGGGGCCAGTTGCGTTGTGACCAGTGGCCCATCGCTTCCTGAACCAATCAGTTCGAGCATCTCAGGCTGTTTGCGGCCGGCCTTGGGTGGGAAAACCTCGATCACGGTGAGTCCGTCGAGGTCTGCTTCGGCCTCGACCTTCACCACATCACCGACGGCAACGCCATCGGGCACCAAGGCACCGTCCAGAGCACCCTTCGGCTTTTTCGCGCCAGCAGCGCGCCAAGTCCAGGTTCCATCGCTCTGGGTGGAGGTGAGTTCTATTTCAAGCCTGATAGCCACGGGCAGAAACGCTACATGCTGGATGACCCGTCCTGACAGTTCGGAGCAGGAGATCCGCGACAGATCCACCTCGACGAAATCGGTCGGGTCGGCCGACTTCGCTCAGAGTTGCAGCGATTTGGTCTGCAGGAACTCGTCGATGCCGTACGGGCCATTCTCGCGGCCGTAGCCGGACTGCTTGTAGCCACCGAAGGGAGCGGCGATATTGAAGCCACCACCGTTGACATCAACGGCACCTGTTCGCATCTTCCGTGCCACCGACATTGCTCGTTCATCAGAGGCCGACCAGACGCCGCCGGCCAAGCCATATTGACTGTCGTTGGCGATCCTCACCGCGTCGTCGTCATCGTCGTATCCGATGATCGAGAGCACCGGGCCGAAGATCTCCTCCTGCGCGATGGTCATGTCGTTGGTGACATCCGCGAAGACCGTGGGCTTCACGAAGTAGCCCGTCTCATGGCCATCGGGCTTTCCAAGTCCGCCGGCCACCACCCGAGCACCCTCATCGATGCCTTGCTGGATGAAACTCTGAACGCGGTCCCATTGAGCCTGAGAGATGACTGGTCCCAGATGCATTCCCTCGGCCGTGGGGTCGTTGACTTCAGTTGCCGACACCGCAGCGGCGGCGATCTCGACGGCCTCGTCGTAGCGGGAGTTGGGGACCAACATGCGAGTGTGCGCGGTGCAGGTCTGACCGGAGTTGAGGTAGCAGGCGAAGACCCCCTTCGGGATGACGTCGGCGAAGTCGGCGTCGTCGAGCACGATGTTGGCTGACTTGCCGCCCAATTCCAGAGCCACCCGCTTCACACTGGTCGCAGCCGCCGCCGCGACCAGTCGCCCGGCGCGGGTCGAACCGGTGAACGAAACCATGTCGACATCGGGATGAGAGGTGATAGCGGCTCCGACCACCGGCCCGTCGCCCATCACCATGTTGAACACGCCGGGGGGAAGGCCGATGTCGTGAATGATCTCGGCAAGAATGTAGGCGTTGAGCGGGGCGATCTCCGAGGGCTTCAGCACCACCGTGCAACCGGCAGCGAAAGCCCCACCGATCTTGCAGATGATCTGGTGCAGCGGGTAGTTCCAGGGGGTGATGCACCCCACCACGCCAACCGGTTCCTTCACCACCAGGCTGTTGCCGATGGTCTCCTCGAACTCGAAGCCCTCAAGAAGCGACGCGTAGGTAGCCATGTTTCCGGCGGGTAGACCGGCCTGGATCATCCCGGACCAGGTGATCGGCATGCCGACCTCGCCGGCAATCACCTCGGCGATTTCGGGCGACCGAGCAGCCAGCCCCTCTTGGATCCGAACCATGTATTTCTGGCGTTCCTCCACATCGGTTGCCGCCCAAGAGTCGAAGGCCCGACGAGCGGCAGCCACCGCCTTGTCGACATCGGACGCTGTCCCTGCGGGAATGCTTCCCATGACCTCTTCGGTGCCTGCGTTCACCACAGAGATGCTCGTGGTGCCATCAGAGGCAACCCAAGCCCCGTCGATGTAGATCTTGTCGTGGTCGCGCATCTGCAATCTCCTGTCAGTGCTCTGGCTTGTGGGGTATGCGAGCAGAGTCTGACACTCCGCTGGGCACAAGTCAGACTCGGTCGATCAAGTCGTGGGGGTCGGTGTTGGATCCGCACAACACAACGGCGACCCGTTCATCGGGAGAGGGCCGGTAGGCACCCGAGGTGAGAGCGGCCAGAGCGGTTGCTCCACCGGCCTCCACCACGAGCCGTGTGTCGTCCCAGATCCTCTTACGGGCCTCGACAATCTCGCGGTCGGGCACGACCACCGACTCGACTCGAGATTCGACCATGGCCCACGGCAGCGTGCCGATCCTCTTGGCTCCGAGGGAGTCTGCGGCCACGCTCTCGATCTCGACATCGACCGGGCCACCGGTCTCGATGGCCGAATGCAGACAGCGTGAACCTTCGGGTTCGACACCGATGATTCTGGTCGAGTCAGGAAGAGCCGCGGCCATGCCCGCTATGAGACCTCCGCCTCCGACTGCCACCAGAACCGTGTCGAATCGCTCGACCTGATCCATCAGCTCGAGCGCAACCGTGCCCTGACCGGCAACGGTGAGCGGAGCGTCGTAAGGGTGGATGTTGAGCGCACCGGTATCGGCCGATCGCTCGTTGCAGGCCAACCGGGCGTCGTCGTAGAGCTCACCTGCCACCGTGACCTTCGCTCCGAGCTGACGAATTCGTTGGACCTTCACCGGCGAGGAAGCCAACGGGAGGAAGATCTCGACCGCCACGCCGAGAGCCCGGGCGACATAGGCAACCGCTTGGCCGTGGTTTCCCCCTGAGGCCGCGATCAGCCCGGCCTGCGGAATCTCGGCCGCGAGCGCACTGTTGAAGCTGCCGCGAACCTTGAACGACCCGGCGTGCTGCAGACACTCGAGCTTCGCCACAATGCCGTGGTCGAGCCCGAACGACCCCTTCGCCAACTCCATGACAGGGGTACGACGCACCCACGGCCGTATACGGTCGTCGGCTTCCGTGGGGTCGACTCCCAGCACCTGGGCCCGGGATCTCGTCGCGAAACCGGCCGTGTCGGGGACCTGCTCGCCGCCCTCGTTCATCGACGACCCGATCCAATGGTGCGCGCCACCAGCGGCACACCCGGCCGGTAGACGAGATGGTGGTAGCTCGGCGCATCCAATACGACCATGTCGGCCCGGCAGCCGATCTCGAGGCGGCCCACGTCGTCGCGTCGCAATGCCCGGGCGCCTCCCAGCGTGGAGGCGCGAATCGCCTCTTCGATGGTCATCATCATGTCGCGCACCGCCAGGGCGATACAGAACGACATCGAGGTCGTGTAGCTGGAACCGGGATTGCAGTTGCTGGCGATGGCCACATTCACTCCGGCATCGATGGCCCGGCGAGCGTTGGGATACGGCTGACGGGTGGAGAAGTCGGTAGCCGGGAGATAGGTCGCCACCGTGTCGGATGCGGCCAGCGCCTCGATGTCGGAGTCGGTCATGTAGGTGCAGTGATCGACAGAGGCACATCCGAGCTCGACCGCCAGAGCCACGCCGGGGCCGTGACCGAGTTGGTTGCCATGGAGCCGTAACCCGAGGCCGGCGTCCCGACCTGCCTCGAGAACCGTCCTGCTCTGATCGGCATCGAAGGCTCCCGTCTCACAGAAGGCATCGATCCAGCGAGCATGTGGTGCCGCCGCGGAGAGCATCTCGCCACAAACGAGGTCGACGTAGTCGTCGGCCCGCCCGATGTATTCCTCGGGCACGAGGTGAGCACCCATGAAGGTCGTTTCGTTGGTGAATCGGGAGGCGACAGCAAGCATGCGGGCCTCGTCGTCGACATTGAGTCCGTAGCCGCTCTTGATCTCGATCGTCGTCGTCCCGGCGCGGCGAGCCTCCTCGACGCGAGCAGCCGTGGCCTCGGCCAGTTGCTCGTTGGGGGTCGCCCTTGTCGCTTCGGCTGTGACCCTGATTCCTCCGCCGTCGTAAGGCCGTCCGGCCATGCGTGCGGTGAACTCCGCCGCTCGGTCCCCGGCGAACACGAGATGGGTGTGGGAGTCCACGAATCCCGGGACGACACACGCTCCGTCGGCGTCGATCATCTCGTCGGCGGTGAGGCCCGATGACCCCACTGCGACTATCAGCCCGTCCTCGTAGACGACCGACGCATCCTGCACGACGCCCAGCGGGCCGGACCCCAGCTCCTCGGAGTTGGTGACCAAGAGGCCGATGTTGTCGAGCACTGTCGTGGTCATTGGAGGGCCTCCCGGAGCTCGGCTGCCACGTCGATTCGTGTGTGTCGGCCGTCGGACACGATCATCTCACCGGCCACCATCACATGCTGCACATCGGAGGCAGTAGCTGCGAAGACGGCACCGGCCAGAAGGTCGCTCACGCGCTGACCCGCCAAGCGTGGAGAGTCCAGGCTCAGGGTCGTGAGGTCGGCCAGAGATCCGACGTCGAGGTTCCCGCCCTCGCCCCAGCCGAGCGACTCGTATCCGCTGGTAGTGGCCGCGGTCAGGAGAGCAGCGGGGGAGTGGTGCCCCCGTTGTCGGGCTCGGAGGCGTTCGTCGAGCTCGATCGCCCGCGCCTCTTCGAAGAGATCGATCACCGACTGCGAATCTGTCCCGACCGCCAAGGCCGCTCCCGCGGAGACCATGGCTCCGGCCTGACCGATCCCGTCCGCCAAGTCGCGTTCGGTGGTGGGGCACAGGCAGACCGTTGCTCCGGCACCGCCCAATGTGGCGAGGTCGATCAGCGACAGATGGGTTCCGTGAACCGCGGTGAAGCGCTCGTTGACAGCACCGGAGTCGAACATGACCTGGGTGGGTGTGGCTCCGTGAGCAGCCAGACATTGCTCGTTCTCGGCTTCCTGCTCCGACAGATGGGCGTGGAGCGGAACCGCCCTCTGATCGGCCCATCCAGCCACAGTGGTCAGCGATGATGGGTCCACGGCCCGCACCGAGTGCACCGCAGCACCCACCCTCGCCGTTGCGGATGACTTCAGGGCCTCCACACGTCGGCTCCACGCGTCGGCATCGGAGTCGGCGAACCGGCGCTGGACCGGCGACGGCTCGTCGTAGCCATCGGGACCCAGCCCGCCGTGGAGATAGCACACGTCGAGCAGCGTGAAGCGAACTCCGGCATCTCTGGCCGCCGCCAGGAGTGCTTCCCCCATGGCGTTGGGATCGGAGTATTCAGATCCGTCGCCGTCGTGATGCACGTAGTGGAACTCTCCCACCAGAGTAATTCCGGCCTGAGCCATCTCTGCGAAGGTGGCACGGGCCAGCCGATGGAGCAGCTCGGGATCCAGCGAGGCGGCGACTTCGTACATCTGGTCGCGCCAATCCCAGAAGGTGGTCGTGGAGGCCCCCCGACCTTCGGTGCGTCCTCGCAGGGCCCGGTGAAAGGCGTGGCTGTGGGCGTTGGCGAGTCCCGGAATGGTGAGACCCTTCAGCACTTTGGATCCCGGTGGTGGAGCTTGCCTCCCGCTCGTGACCTCACCGATCACCCCGTTGTCGATCTCGAGAAGCACCGAGGAGTCGACCTCGCCGTGACCCAGCCAGGTGTGTTCGAGCCAGTAGGTGGTCGAGGTCATGACTCGATCGTCTTCACGAACTCGGTGATACGGGCCACGAAGTCGTCGCGCTGATGGAGCTCGTACTCGGGCCACGTTGCCAGAGTTCGGAGGTCGTCGACACGGTCGGTGAATAGCACTCCGTCGAGATGATCGACCTCGTGCTGCATGGTCGCAGCAGTGAGACCTCTCAGTACTTGCTGTTGCGCTTCTCCATGACGATCGAGATAGGACAGCCGAATCTCGACGTGACGCAACACCTCGCCCCTGAGCGGCACCGAGAGGCACCCCTCGTTGATCACAACCGTCTCATCGCCGAGCAACTCGATCTCCGGATTGACCAGCACGGTGAGCGGTACCCGCGGCTTGTAGGGGTACCTGGGATTGCCGGACACCTCGACCACGGCGATCCGCTTCGCGACCGAAACCTGGTTGGCCGCGATGCCAGCGCCATTGGCAGCTCGCATCGTGTCGATCATGTCGTCGATGAGCTGTTGCATCTCAGCCGATGCCAGCTCCTGGGAGGACACCGGCGCGGACTGCACACGCAGCACAGGGTCACCGATCATCGCTATCGCACGAACGGCCAAGGTCAGGCCTCGTTCATCGGCACACGCACGCCACGCTCGGAGGCGACCTCGGCCGCTCGGTCGTAGCCGGCATCGACATGGCGCATGACCCCGGTGCCCGGATCGTTGGTGAGGACCCGCTCGAGCTTCTCGGCGGCCAGATCGGTGCCATCGGCCAAGCTCACCTGTCCGGAGTGAATTGAACGCCCGATGCCGACCCCACCGCCATGGTGGATGCTCACCCAGGTGGCACCCGACGATGTGTTGAGCATGGCGTTCAACAGCGGCCAGTCGGCGATGGCATCGGAGCCGTCGATCATGTCCTCGGTCTCGCGGTAGGGCGATGCCACCGATCCGGAGTCCAGATGGTCGCGGCCGATCACGATCGGAGCACTCAACTCGCCGCTGCGCACCATCTCGTTGAATCGGAGTCCGAGTCGATGCCGTTCTCCGTAGCCCAACCAGCAGATTCGGGCCGGCAACCCTTCGAAAGCCACTCGCTCGCCTGCCATTCTGATCCAGCGACCCAACGGTTCGTCGTCGGGAAACTCTTCCAGAACCGCCCGATCGGTTGCTGCGATGTCGGCGGGGTCACCCGAGAGGGCGACCCAACGAAACGGCCCCTTTCCTTCACAGAACAAGGGCCTGATGTAGGCCGGGATGAAGCCGGGGTAGTCGAAGGCGCGGTCGTAGCCTCCGAGTTGAGCCTCGGCGCGAAGACTGTTGCCGTAGTCGAACACTTCGGCGCCGGCATCCATGAATCCGACCATCGCCTCGACATGGGCGGCCATGGAGACTCGGGCTCGGCGAGTGAGTTCGGTGGTGTCGGACTCTCGGAGCGCCGCTATGGCTTCGTCGCTCATGTCGTGGGGTACGTACGACAACGGATCGTGGGCCGAGGTCTGGTCGGTGACGATGTCGGCCTCGACACCGTCGGCCAGCATCCGGGGAAGCATCTCGGCGGCGTTCCCGATCAGACCCACCGAAAGAGGCCGTCGTCGGGCCTTGGCATCGTGGCAGCGTCGGATGGCGTCCTCGTAGTTGTCGGCAATCTCGTCGAGGTAGCGGTGTTCGAGGCGTCGCTGAGCCCGTTCGGGGTCGACCTCGATGCAAAGAGCCACCCCGTCGTTCATGGTGACCGCCAGGGGTTGGGCGCCACCCATGCCGCCGAGGCCAGCGGTGACAGTGAGAGTGCCGGCCAGTGTGCCCTTGAAACGGCGGCGGGCGATCTCCGCGAAACACTCGTAGGTTCCCTGCAATATCCCCTGCGTACCGATATAGATCCACGATCCGGCGGTCATCTGGCCGTACATGGTCAGACCCTGATGTTCGAGACGCCGAAACTCGTCCCAGTTGGCCCAGTCGGGCACCAGGTTGGAGTTGGCGATCAATACCCGAGGGGCCCATTCGTGGGTCTGGAACACCCCGACCGGCTTGCCGGACTGCACCAACATGGTCTCCTCGCGGTCGAGAGTGCGGAGGGTGCGCAGCATGGCGTCGTAGGCGTTCCATGATCGGGCCGCTCGGCCGGTGCCGCCGTACACGACCAGGTCCTGGGGCCGTTCGGCGACCTCCGGATCGAGGTTGTTCTGGAGCATCCGGTAGGCGGCTTCTTGGGGCCACCCCCGACATGACAGCGAGTTTCCTCGCGGTGCGGGCCCGGTGGTGCGGCTCTCGGCCATTGGTGTGACTCCGATCAGAAATTACTTGTTGCAAGTCTGTTCGGGTTGTGAGTACCTTGTCAACTACTGATGTGCGACTTTCACTGTATGAAAGCGGGGTCGACGCCCTCATGACCAGTCTCCAGCTCCCCAGATCAGCCGGAAGGTCCCTGGCGCTTCTCGACCACGTGGTCACTGCCGGCCAGAGCACCCTCACCGAGGCCGCCGAAGCGGTTGAGCTTCCGGTGAGCACAGCCCTACGACATCTCCTCGCGATGCAGCAAGCCGGATTTCTCGATCGCGACCCTGATGGCATCTTCACTGCCGGCCCGGGATTCCTGCGCCTGGCCCTCCACGTCACCACCAGCGGCCGCCACGTGAGGCTCACCGAACTGGCCCAGGTCCACCTGACCCAGCTCACCGAAGCCACCCAGGAATCGACCTACCTGGCCATCAGAGACGGATCACGAGCCATCTACACGGCATGCGTGGAGGGCACGAGAGCGGTCCGACACGTCGGATGGGTCGGCCACACCGTACCGATCGCCGAGTCGGCCGTGGGAACAGCGCTCACCACCATCGACCGCGAGAGTGCCCCCACGGTTCGCCCCGGAGCAGTCGAACCCGACGTCACCGCGGTTGCCGTGCCGATATTTGCCGACAGTCCCACTCCGGTGGCTGCCATTTCGGTCATCGGGCCCACCAGCCGACTCAGCGGCCGGCGCCTCAACGTGGCCGTGCAAGCGGCCGATCGAGCCCGTCACGACTTCGAGGCTGCCCTTGTCGGCCAGTCCGGCGACACTATTCAGCATCCCCATGGCAGCCAGGAGGCCTCATGACCATTCAACTCGACGGACCTGGCGTCACCATCGACGATGTCGTCGCAGTCGCCAGGGGAGGGGAGAGGGTTGAGCTCACCGCAGGAGCTCTCGAGCGGCTCACCGCAGCCCGAGCGATCGTCGAGCGTCTGGCCGAGGGTGAGGCGACCTACGGGGTGTCAACCGGATTCGGTTCGCTCGCCACCGTCTCGATTCCTCCCGACCGACGCGCCGAGTTGCAGGCATCTCTCGTGCGGTCGCACGCGGCCGGCATGGGCGCACCGGTTGAGCAGGAGGTCGTGCGGGCCATGATCTTCCTGAGGGCTCGCACGCTGGCCCTGGGAGCCAGTGGAGCCCGACCCTTGGTGGCGGAGGCATTGCTGGCGTTGGTCAACTCCAAGATCACTCCGATCGTGCCCGAATACGGGTCCCTCGGGGCAAGCGGCGACCTGGCGCCCCTAGCCCACGTCGCGTTGGCGCTGCTGGGGGAGGGCATCGTCGAATACGGCGGACACACCGTGGAGGCGATCGAGGCTCTCACCTCCGCCGGCCTCGCCCCCATCGCCCTGGCCGAAAAGGAGGGCCTCGCCCTCACCAACGGCACCGACGGCATTCTCGGAATGCTCTGTCTCGCTGCCCGCGACGCCGCCGAGCTGCTGACCCAGGCCGACATCGTGGCCGCGCTCACCGTCGAGGGACTCATGGGCACCGACCGGCCGTTCGCCGCCGATCTGCAGGCCCTTCGCCCTCATCCCGGACAGGCCTTGAGCGCCTCCAACCTGAGGAGGCTTCTCGCCGACTCGCCGATCATTGCCAGCCACCGATCCGACGACGTGCGGGTACAGGATGCCTACTCAATTCGTTGCAGCCCACAGGTCCACGGTGCCGCTCGCGACACCCTCGAGCACGCCACGATTGTGGCCGGCAGAGAGTTGGCCTCGGCGATCGACAATCCAATGGTGTTGCCCGACGGACGAGTCGAATCGTGCGGCAACTTCCACGCCGCACCGCTGGGTTTCGCCGCCGACTTCATGGCCATAGCCCTGGCCGAGGTCGGAGCCATCGCCGAACGACGCCTCGACCGTGTGCTCGACAAGACCCGCAACCACGGCTTGGCCCCATTCCTGGCCGAAGATCCGGGGGTACACAGCGGCATGATGATCGGCCAGTACACGGTGGCGTCGATGTGCGCCCACAACAGGCGTCTGGCGGCACCGGCCAGCGTCGACTCGATGCCGACGTCGGGCATGCAGGAAGATCACGTCTCGATGGCGTGGGGAGCCGTACGCAAGCTACGGCTCGTGATCGACAATCTGCGGCGGATCCTGGCCGTCGAGTTGGTGTCGTCGGCCCGAGCCATAAATCTGAGAGGTCCGCTCAAGCCCGCCGATGCCACAGCGGCGGCAGTATCCGCGCTGCGTGAGGAAGTTCCCGGTCCCGGAGCCGACCGACACTTGTCGCCGGAGCTTCAGGCCACCGAGGAGCTCCTTCGAGCGGGGAGCATCACTTCAGCGGTCGAATCGGTGACCGGTCGGCTGGACTGATCACGTACCCAGAAACGCCTGAAATCATCGTTATGTAAAGTAATGGGTGGATTCTCCGTGCCTTGGGGCCGGATCCGCCGTTTCAGCGGTTCTGCACTTCCTTGGAAGAACCGTGGTAGCCGCCCGGATCACGGTTCATGCGCACCACCCGCTGCCAAGGCCTGGTTGTGTAACCCAGAGGCAGGCTGAGGATGTGCACGAGCCTCGAGAACGGAAACGCTGCGACGAACACGAAGAACGAGAAGGCATGCAGTTTCAGTACGAACGGAAGCGGTTCGATGAACTCAGGCTGTGGGTGCAACGAGAACAACGACCTGAAGTAAGGAACGAACACCGATGTTCCCCAATAGGAACCCCATCGATACCCGACGGCGATCCAGATTCCGGTGACGATCTGCACGGCCACTATTCCGAGAACTACCATGTCCATCGGTTTGGTGACGGCACGAATCCTGGGGGTCGACCACCGGCGCCACACCAACACCGCGATGCCCACGGCCGCCCAGATCGCCAGCGCCAAGCCGGTGACCTCGAGCAGATACAGACGAATCGGCACACCGTTCCACCACCGGAAGCCCTGAGGCACGGCCAAAGCGGCCAAATGGCCCACCAGAATCGTGGAGAGGCCCCAATGGAACGGAATCGAGCCCCAGTAGAGCCGACGGCTCTCGAGAAGCTGTGACGACAACGACGACACACTGAACGGGTGCAGCTTCCATCGGAAGAAGGTCACCGCCACCGCCATCCCGAACACGAGATACGGCATCGCTCCGAACAGAAACTCGTTGGTGGTCATCGATGAGGTCCGATCGCGAGGGTGTTGAGGTCTTCGATCACTCCACCGGTGGCGGAGAGCAGATGACGGTAGGGATTGTTGGAGTCGGCCTTCACGAGCGTCGAACGCATCGTGGCGACGGACTCGCCGATGACTTCCAGCAGGTCGGGCAGAGGTGAATCCGTGGCAGCCAGGTAACGCAGAATTGGTTCGATGTGATCGGGAAGCTCTCCCAGAAGATCGACACCACAGCGCGCCATGTCGCCCTTCAGGTCGGCCATGAACTCACCCCGCCGATAGTTCTCACCCCAGGCGACATGGCCGATATAGGGAACGAACTTCGGTTCGAGATCGAGGGTGGCGGTGTGAAGCTCCTCCCACTCCCCCAGCTCCAGCGCCTCGATCTCCGTCAGGAACTCATCCATGTGATGGCGAACGACACCGCGCAACGACGTCTCCGCCGCCGCCTCCAACTCATCGAAATGAAACGGATTCGGGTAGCGATAACCGAGCGCTATCACCTCTGGAGCGAGCATCACGGCCCCCGATGAGCCGGCTGGATGTATCCGAGACCGGTCTCGCCCTTGTGGGCCAACGGATCGTTGAGCTCTTCGATCGCCATCTCACGGTGATAGGGCGGGAACACGAAGCGATCCTCGATGGTGGGAATCGTGGTCAGGCGGTAGATGTCCTCGGCCTCGTTGACGGTAAGCCCCGCTCTCTCGAGCATGGCGATGGTGGCGGCATCGATGTCGCCACCGTCGAGGCTCTGGCGCCGCTTGAACGTGCGGATCGAAAGCATGATTCGAAGGATCTTGCGAATCGGTTCCTGATCACCGATCGAGAACAGATTGGCCAGATACTGGATCGGGAGACGAGCCTTGTCGAGCTGTTCGAGGAGCTCGAAGTCCTCTCGCTCGTCGGGCAGGTCGAGCTTCACGAGGTCGTTCTCGATGGTGCTGACCACCGGCGACATCGGCGGGATGTAGAACATCATCGCGCCGGTGCGATACTCCGGATGAAGCGGCAGAGCCATGCCCCACTCCTTGACGAACTTGTAGACCGGCGACCGGCGAGCGGCGTCGATCCAGGGGGCATCGATACCCGATGCCTCGGCCGCCCGCACCACCTCGGGGTCGTAAGGATCGAGAATCATTCCGAGGTGAGCGTCGAGCAACTCGTCCTCGGGCATCGTCGTCATGTCGGCGATCTTGTCGGCGTCGTAGAGCAACACACCCATGTAACGGATACGACCCACACAGGAATGGGCGCAGGCCGGAGCCTGTCCGGTCTCCATACGCGGGAAGCACAAGATGCACTTCTCCGACTTACCGGTAGTCCAGTTGTAATAGACCTTCTTGTAGGGGCAGGCCGCCACACACATGCGCCAACCTCGGCACTTGTCCTCGTTGACCAGGACCACGCCGTCCTCGCCCCGCTTGTAGATAGCTCCACTCGGGCAGGCCCCCACGCACGCCGGGTTGAGGCAGTGATTGCAGATCCTCGGCAGGTAGTTGAAGACCACCCGTTCGAGCTCTTCCATTTGGGCGCGAACCGCGTCGTCGACACCTTCCATGGAGATGTCGTTGCGAGCGAACGTATCGGAACCACCGAGGTCGTCGTCCCAGTTGGGACCGCTCTCGATCTTCATCTCCTTGCCGGTGATCTTGGAGATCGGCACTGCGGTCACCTGCTGATCGGCTTCTGGAGCCGAGAACAGGTCGCCGTACTTGAAGGTGAACGGATCGTAGTAGTCGTCGAGTTCGGGCAGCGACGGGTTGTAGAACAGCTTTCCGAGACCGCCGGCCTTGGAGTGAAGGGTCAGCTTCAGCCGGCCCTTGTCGTCGCGGTGCCAGCCACCCTTGTAGTGATCCTGGTCCTCCCAGCCGGTGGGGTAACCCGTCCCGGGACGGGTCTCGACGTTGTTCCACCACATGTACTCCGCACCCTTGCGGTCAGTCCACAGGTTCTTGCACGCGACCGAGCACGTGTGACAACCAATGCACTTGTCGAGGTGGAACAGCATGCTCATCTGAGCTCTTACCTTCATGACACCACCTCCTAGTAGCTCGGGTCTTCGATACGCCGCAGATACACGAATGTGTCGCGGTTGACACCGGTCGGCCCCCAATAGTTGAAGGCGTAGGTGAACTGGGCGTAACCACCCGACATGAGCACCGGCTTGAGCCGTACTCGAGTCAGCGAGTTGTTCATTCCTGCCCTCTTCTTGCGTCGGGGTGAGATCGGGATTCCGACGGTGCGTTCCGTGGCGTGATACACGAATATGGCGCCACGAGGGATCCTCGACGAGGTGGTGCATCTCTGCACGAACACGCCGTTGTCGTTGTAGAGCTCGACCCAGTCGTTGTCGGATATCCCCTGCTCAGCGGCATCCTTGTTGTTGATCCAGACCGGATAGCCGCCCCTCGACAGGGTCATCATCCGGTCGTTCTCGGAGTAGGTCGAGTGGATCGACCACTTGCCGTGAGGGGTGATGTAATTGAAGAGTTTGCCGTCCTGGCCTTCGGCCAGCGACTCCTCGGTCTCCGACAACATGGCGTGGTCGGGCCGGGGCTTGTAGACGGGAAGGCTCTCACCCCACGAGAGATACTGCTCGTGGTCGAGGTAGAAGTGCTGCCGGCCGGTGAGGGTGCGCCATGGCACGAGATTCTCGACGTTGAGAGTGAACGGACTGTAGGGCCGGCCCTTGGCGATCTTGCCGCTCCATGTAGGAGTGGTGAGCACCCTTCGGGGCTGAGCGATCAAGTCGGAGAAGGTGATGCGGGTGTCGCGACTTCCGGCGGCCAGATCAGTGAGGCTCAGGCCGGTCTTGGCTTCCTCGGCCTCGAAGGCCCGATGGGCGAGCTCGCCGTTGGACGCCGGGTCGAGAGCGAGAATGGCCTCGCAGGCCTCGACATCACGCTTCAGGCTCGGACGCAGTGGACCGTCGTCGTCGCGGCTCGCCAGATCGGGCTGCTTGCGGGCAAGTTCGTCGTAGAAGTCGTCGACCTGTATGCGGAGCCCATGGGCCCCGACGCCGTTGTTGCGTACCCCCAAACCGAGGGAACCCATCTTCTCGCCAATCTTGGTGTAGTCGCGCTTGAGCAGCTTGAACTTCGGCATGGTCTTGCCGGGGATCGCCTCGACCTCACCGCTACGCCAGTCGACCACGTTGGGCTGTGAGATCTCGTCGGCGGTGTCGTGAACAAGCGGCTGCATCACGACATCTTCGATTTCGTCGGGAAGATGGGCCGTCGCCATTTCGGAGACCTTGGCTGCCAACTGTTGGAAGATGTCCCAATCGGGCCTCGACTCCCACGCCGGAGGCACCGCGGCCTGCATCGGATTGATGAAGGAGTGCATGTCGGTCGAGTTGAGGTCGTTCTTCTCGTACCAGGTGGCGGCCGGGAGAACGATGTCGGAATGCAACGCCGAGGTGTCCATCCGGAAATTGAGATCGACCACGAGGTCCATCTTTCCGATCGGCGCATCAGGGCGAACCGTGACCTCGCGAATCCCATGATCCTCGGGCTCGGCCGCGATGGCGGTGGAGTGCGTGCCCAAATAGTGACGCATGAAGAACTCATGGCCCTTGGCCGACGTGCCGATCGCGTTTCCACGCCAGATGAACCAGGTGCGGGGCCAGGACTCCGGAGCATCCGGATCGTCGATGGCGAAGTCGAGATCGCGAGACTTCAGTCGCTCGACGATCGTGTCGACGACCTCGTCGTCTGAGGTGGCTCCGGCCTTGAGGGCCGACTCGACGACCTCGATCGGGTTTTCCTTGAACTGCGGGAAGAACGGCAACCAACCCTGGCGAACCGCTCGAGCTTGATGGTCGATGGTGTGGTCGAATTTTTCGGGGTGATCCTCGGGGAGGGAGTCGTATTCGCGGTAGCCCCGCTCGTAACGCCACTGATCGGAATGCACGTAGTGGAACGAGGGTGAGTTCTGATGACGAGGCGCCATTCCCCAGTCGGCTCCGAAGGCGATTGCTCCCCAGGACGCATGGTTGACCAGCTTCTCCTGGCCGACGTAGTGGCCCATTCCTCCGCCGTTGACACCCACCGAGCCGGTGAGCATCAGGGCTGTGATCCCCGAGCGGTAGAGCAGGTTGTTGTGATACCAGTGGTTGGCACCGGCACCGATGATGATCATGTTCTTGCCGCTGGTCTTCTCGCCGTTTCGGCCCCACTCGCGGGCGAACTTGATCACAGTGTCGCGGTGGATTCCGGTGTACTTCTCCTGCCACGCCGGGGTGTAGGCGTTGGTGTCGTCGTCGTAGTCGGCTGACTCGTCGCCTGTGAGACCGCGCTTGACACCGAAACGCGCCATGAGCAGATCGTGGATCGTCGTGACGGTGACCGGACCGTCGGCGGTGTCGATGGTGCGAGTCGGGACAGGTCGGGTCTCCGCTCCCCCATCGTCGCCGAACATGTCGAACTCGACCTCGGTGACTCCGTCGCTGTGGTCGGCCAGAGTCAGCGCCGGGTTGATGTCCTGACCCAGAACGGAATCGAACATTTCGAGGTTCCAGCGGCCCTTTTCGTCCTTGGCCCAGCGATCACCGATCGTGCCGTTGGGCATACGAGGCGCGTTGGCCTGCTCGTCCCACACGAGGAGCTTCCAGTCGCCGTTCTCGGTGTCGGCGTAAGGGGCAAGCCGGTTGGCACGGAGACACTTGCCGGCCTTGCCGTTCTTGATCTCGACGAGGAACGGCATGTCGGTGTACTTCTTGGTGTAGCTCTCGAAGTAGTCGACCTTGCGCTCGTGGAAGAACTCGGTGAGCAGGACATGGTTGACCGCCAACCAGAACGCCGTGTCCTGGCCGGGATTGGTGGGAACCCACCAGTCGGCGTACTTG
>JAJCXW010000034.1 GCA_029263235.1 Acidimicrobiales bacterium | reverse complement strand
GTTCAGGTTGAAACTCAGCGCCGCGTTACAGGCTGAGAGGTCCGGGTAGAGTAGATCCACGTACCCCGTATCTGGGAGGAATGCCGATGTTCGAGCGGTTTACCGATAGGGCACGACGAGTCGTTGTGCTCGCGCAGGAAGAAGCGCGGCTGCTCAACCACAACTACATCGGCACCGAGCACATTCTGCTTGGCCTCATCCACGAGGGTGAGGGCGTGGCGGCCAAGGCCATGGAGTCCCTTGGCATCAGCCTCGAAGCCGTTCGCTCACAGGTTGAGGAGATCATCGGCCAGGGCGGCTCGTCGCCGAGTGGCCACATTCCGTTTACTCCTCGCGCCAAGAAGGTCCTCGAGCTGAGCCTTCGCGAAGCACTACAGCTCGGACACAACTACATCGGCACCGAACACATCCTCCTGGGTCTGATTCGTGAAGGTGAGGGGGTGGCGGCGCAGGTATTGGTGAAGCTCGGTGCCGATCTCTCGAGAGTCCGCCAGCAGGTGATCCAGCTCTTGTCGGGCTACAGCGGCTCCGGCGGCGGTTCTGCCCCGGCGGGTTCGAGCGAGAAGGCCAGCGCCACGGCCGGAGGATCCGGCGGCGACAGCCCTTCGGGATCACTCGTTCTCGATCAATTCGGTCGCAATCTCACTCAGCTCGCCCGCGACAAAGAACTCGATCCGGTCATCGGGCGCAGCCGCGAGACACAACGGGTCATGCAGATCCTGAGTCGCCGCACCAAGAACAATCCGGTGTTGGTGGGCGAGCCAGGCGTCGGAAAGACCGCGATCGTCGAGGGACTTGCCCAGTCGATCGCTTCGGACACCGTTCCGGAGACCCTGTTCAACAAGCAGCTCTACACCCTTGATCTCGGCGCACTGGTTGCCGGTAGCCGCTACCGCGGCGACTTCGAGGAAAGGCTCAAGCAGGTCCTCAAGGAGATCAAGACCCGCGGCGACATCATTCTCTTCATCGACGAGATCCACACTCTCGTGGGTGCGGGCGCAGCCGAGGGTGCCATCGATGCCGCATCGATCCTCAAGCCCATGTTGGCTCGGGGTGAACTACAGACCATCGGTGCCACCACTCTCGACGAGTACCGCAAGCATCTCGAGAAGGACGCCGCGCTCGAACGTCGCTTCCAGAAGGTGGTGGTGGACGAACCCACCGTTGGTCACACCATCGAGATCCTCAAAGGTCTGCGCGATCGCTACGAGATCCACCATCGTGTGACCATCACCGATCAGGCGCTGGTGGCTGCCGCCAATCTCGCCGACCGTTACATCTCCGATCGTCACCTCCCCGACAAGGCCATCGACCTGATCGATGAGGCCGGGTCGAGGTTGCGCATCATGCGCATGTCGACTCCCCCCGAATACAAGGAGATCGAGGCCGAGATCGCCGACATCGTCACTCAGAAAAACGCGGCCGTCGAGTCACAGCAGTTTGAGCAGGCCGGCGTTCTGCGCGACAAGGAAAAGGATCTGTTGGCCCGCCGCGAGGCAATGGAGGGCGACGCCAAGGCATCGGGCCTCGATCTGTTCGACGAGGTCGATGAAGAGGCCATCGCCGAGGTGCTGTCGCTCTGGACCGGAATCCCGGTCTACAAGCTCACCGAAGAAGAGACCGAGAAGCTGCTTCGCATGGAGGACGAACTCCACAAGCGGATCATCGGCCAACAGGACGCCGTCGGTGCGGTCTCGCAGGCAATTCGACGCACCCGCGCCGGCCTGAAGGATCCCAAGCGCCCCAGTGGGTCGTTCATCTTCCTCGGGCCATCGGGCGTCGGCAAGACCGAGCTCTCGAAGACGCTGGCCGAGTTCTTGTTCGGCGATGAGTCATCGCTGATCAGCCTCGATATGTCGGAGTATCAGGAGAAGCACACCGTGAGCCGCCTCGTCGGTTCGCCCCCCGGATATGTCGGCTACGAAGAGGGGGGCCAGCTCACCGAGAAGGTCCGCCGCAAGCCGTTCTCCGTGGTGCTGTTCGACGAGGTCGAGAAGGCCCACCCCGACGTGTTCAACACGCTCCTCCAGATCCTAGAAGAGGGTCGCCTCACCGACAGCCAGGGTCGTTCGGTCGATTTCCGCAACACGGTTCTCATCATGACCTCAAACCTCGGCACCGCCGATCTCCGCAAGGCCAATCTCGGCTTCACGAAGGTCGACGAAGCTGTCACCTACGAACGCATGAAGGAGAAGGTTCAGGAGGCTCTCAAGTCTCACTTCCGGCCTGAATTCCTCAACCGCATCGACGACGTCATCGTGTTCCATGAGCTGTCGAGGCCCGAGGTGCGCAAGATCGTCGATCTGATGACCGCCCGTGTCGCCACTCAGCTGGGTGGCCAGGGCATGGGCCTCGAGCTCACTGATGCGGCCAAGGATCATCTCGCCGAGAAGGGCTACGACCCCACCATGGGGGCGCGGCCGTTGCGACGAGCTCTCCAGCGATTGGTTGAGGATCCCCTTTCGGAGCGTCTGCTCTACAAGGAGTTCCGGGCCGGGCACATCATCATTGTTGATGTCGAGCCCGATCCGGATGCCGAGGGCGACGAGGTGAAGGTCGTGTTCCGGTCGATCGAGGGCTTCGAACCTCCCGCACCCGAACTGACCGAGGCCACCGACGGGGTCGACGCCGTCTTCTGACCGCCACGAGGTTTCGCCCCGAGTTAGCAGCTTCCAGCACGATTCTGATGGCCCGTCGATGTCGACTTGCCCGATGTCGGTCTAGGTTGCAGGGGATGGGTCGGGTGAGGACACTTGGAGTTGTAGCGATTCTCGTCTTGCTGGCGAGCGCGTGCCGTATCGACGCGGCGGTCGATATCACTGTCGCCGACGACGGTTCCGGCACGGTCGTTCTCACCGTTGTGGTCGATGCCGACGCGGTGGCGTTGGCGCCGGATGCCCCTGATTCGCTGCGTCTCGAGGACCTGAGCACCGCGGGTTGGGTCGTCGATGGACCCCATATGGATGAGGCCGGCGCCATGACGGTCTCGGCCACCAAGGGCTTCGATTCCGCCGAGACCCTGCCCGACGTGATCGCTGAGATCGCCGGTGATGGCGTCATCTTCGATGGCTTGTCTCTCACTCAGGGCCACAGTTTTGATTTCGTTGGCTTGGCGGCCGCCAAGACCCGCTACGAACTGATCGGCACGGTCGACCCCACCCCCGACCTCGAGCTGTTCGGTGATGAGGTTCTCACTGGCGAGCTCGGTCTTCCGCTCGGACGTTCGGTGTCGCGAATAGCGGCCGACGCAGAAGCCGACCTGGAGGACTCTCTCGGCCTGGTCGTCACCGTGCAGATGCCGAGTGGGGTGTCCAGCACCAATGAGAATGCGGCGGTCGAGGGCAACACCTCAACCTTCACGTTCGCCTACGGCGACGATGTTGGTTCGCTCGATACCACCGCGAGCATTGACGACATTCTTCCCCGGGTCTGGGCCAGTGTCGCCCTGGTGGCCGGCCTCCTGTTGGCCCTGTGGTTGCTCGGGAAGTTGGGGTCTTGGTTACTTGCGAAGATTCGCACACCCAAGGGACGTCGCCGGCGTGATCAGCGACAACGCCAGAAGAGGGCGGCCACCCGCGAGGCCGAGGCCAACAAGCCCCGTCAGAGGATGCTGCGGCTGGTGATATTCGATGTGCACGGTGTGGTGGTTCGGCCCACCGAGCCGTTCGAGGGGCTGCTTCTGCCCATGATCCGGGCCGAACTGCCCCATTGCGACGCCGACTCGGTGGAGGACCTGTATCGCAAGCTCGTGCTCGACCGGATCTCGCCGTCGGAGTTCTGGAGCGAGGTCGGACTCGGGCCGGTCGCCCAGGACATGGAGACCCGCTATCTGTCGTCGTACCGTCTGGTCCCGGGCCTTCATCACTTCCTCGATCAGACCTCGGCTCGGGGACTGCCGGTTGCGGCGATCGGAAACCAACCCCGCACGTGGGGCGAGAGACTGCGGCGAATGGCTGCTCTGGAGACCGCCGTGTCGTCTTGGATGGTGAGCGGCGATGTGGGGCAGATGTTGCCCGAGCCAGCCTTGCTGCAGGCCACCCGGCGGGTCATGTCGGTCGACCTGTTCGACTGTCTCTATCTTTCGAGCGTGCCCGCCAACCTCGACGCGGCGAAGGAGATGGGTGTGGCCACGGCGTTCTTCTTCCCGGGTCCCGGCGATCCCCCCGAGACCGCGCATTCGCCACTTCGGAGTTTCGACGACCTGTTCCGGGGCCGCGCCACCTGATCGGTGGGGTCGGTGAGGGTGTCGTAGTCGCCGCGTAGTGTGCGGTGATGGCCCGACCTCGTTCTGTACACCGCTGCTCGTCGTGTGGCGTAGCCCATCCCAAGTGGGCTGGCCGCTGCGATTCCTGTGGAGAGTGGAACAGCCTCGTTGAGGAGTTGGGTGTGCCTGCAGGCGCTCGATCCGACACCGTCGAGGCTTCGATTCCGATGTCGGTCACCGAAGTGAGCGACGAAGCGCTGCAGGTCGTGGCCACCGGCATCCCCGAGCTCGATCGGGTTCTTGGGGGCGGCCTCGTTCCCGGCTCGGTCACGCTCGTCGGGGGTGAGCCCGGCATCGGCAAGTCCACGTTGTTGTTGCAGCTCCTGGGGCAGATGTCCCAAGCGGGAGCAACTTCGCTTTACATAACGGGGGAGGAATCGGCGTCTCAGGTCAAGGTTCGTGCCGGCCGAGTCGGGGCCATCCACGCCGATCTCTGGTTGGTCGCCGAGACATCGCTTCCCAACGTGATCGCCCACATCGATTCCGTCAAGCCCGAGGTGATCGTCGTCGACTCGGTTCAGACCATGCACGATCCGTTGCTCGGTTCGGCGCCGGGTTCGGTGGCCCAGGTCCGGGAGTGCACCAATCAGTTGTTGCGCGTGGCCAAGGTTCGGGGAATCTCCCTCGTGTTGGTCGGCCACGTCACCAAGGAGGGCACCCTCGCGGGGCCGCGCGTGCTGGAGCACATCGTCGACACCGTGATCGAGTTCGAGGGCGACCGCCATCACGGGCTACGCATTCTGAGAGCCACCAAGCATCGGTTCGGACCCACTTCCGAGGTCGGTCTGATGCAGATGGCCGACACCGGGCTCTCCACCGTCGACGATCCGAGCGGGAGTTTCCTCGCCGACCGAGTGTCCGGTGTGTCGGGGTCTGCGGTCGTGCCCACCATCGACGGTCAACGGCCATTGCTCATCGAGTTGCAGGCGCTGGTGGCCGGTTCGTCGTTGGCCACACCGCGTCGCAGCGCGCAGGGTGTCGATCCGGGACGTCTGGCGATGCTGTTGGCGGTACTCGAACGTCGTGTGGGCCTGGCCGTCTCGAGCTGCGATGTCTACGCGTTGGCGGTGGGCGGAGCCCGGATCACCGATCCGGGGGCCGACGCCGGGCTGGCGCTGGCTGTGGCCTCGTCGCTCACCGGCAATCCGGTAGCCGACGACCTTGTCGTGTTCGGCGAGGTCGGTCTCGGTGGTGAGCTTCGCCAGGTCGGCCATCAGGCGCGGCGTCTGGCCGAGGCATCGCGGCATGGTTTCAGGAGAGCCATCGTCCCCAACTCGGCGGTCGAGGCCCCGGAGGGGTTGGTCGTGATGCGTGCCCCCACCCTCGCTGCGGCGGTGGCGCTGGCCGACATAGGTCCGTCTTGAGTGATGTCATGATGGGGCGATGAGAACCACGCTCCCTTCAGGAACACCGGCCGATGTATTCGGCGAGCCCGGCAATCGCGGCCTCGTTGTGGTCCCCGACATCTTCGGGCTCCGACCGTTGTCCGAATCGATCGGTGCGAAGCTGGCCGACGAATGGTCGTGTCGGGTGTGCGTGGTGGAGCTGTATCCGGGGCTCGAACACCTCGACCTCGAGGGCCGGTTCGAGGCTGCAGGCGAGATGGAAGATGAGAGGGTTCTCGGCGACATGACCGCCGCCGCCGATCTGGTCGGCGGCGATCGAGTCGGAGCGATCGGCTTCTGCATGGGCGGCATGTACGCGCTGAAGGCGGCATCGACCCGTCGTTTCGATCGCATCGTCCCGTTCTACGGAATGATCAAAGTCCCCCCGACCTGGAGGAGCACTTCACAAGGCGAACCGCTCGAGCACGTCGCACGGGGTGATGCCTCGACCGTGATGGCAGTCGTCGGAGAGCTCGACGCCTACACCCCGCCCGACGCGGTGGCAGATCTACGAGCCGCCGGGGTCGAGGTCGTGTCGTATGAAGGAGCCGAGCACGGGTTCGTCCATGATCCGGACCGGCCGGCCCATCGCGCCGACGACGCGGCCGACGCCTGGCGCCGGGCCTCCGAATGGCTGTGGGACTGACTCTTCTCAGCGAGCCCGGATCTGCATCTGGTCGCGATTGGTGATCACGTAGCGGCGGTCGGACTGGGCCAGCCAACCGAGTCGCACGAAAGAAGCAATCGCCTTGTTGACCCGTTCGCGGCTTGCTCCGACCATGCCTGCCAACTCTTCTTGGGTGACCGGCAACACAAACTCGTCGCTTTCGCCGGCGAGTTCGAGCAGACGCTTGGCGGTGCGGCCGGTGACATCGAGAAACACCGAGTCGGCGAGCGCGGCGTCCATCGAACGAAGCCGTCCGGCCAGTAGACCAACGACCCCCCAGAGGGCTTCAGGGTGTTCGTTGTAGTGCTGGCGAAGTGGACCGTAGGGCACTGATATGACCTTTGAAGGTTCGAGGGCACGAGCCTCGGCTGATCGACCGAGTTCGTCGAACAGCCCCATCTCTCCGAAGAGATCTCCGGGTTCCATCAAGGCGACCATCGACTCGCGGCCGTCGACGGACTTGTTGGCGATGGCGATGCGCCCGCTGACCACGATGTAGAGATCGTTGGGCTCGTCGCCTTCGGCGAAGATCACATCGCCACGACGTAGCGAAGCGTCATCGGCGAGATCGGCGATCTCCTCGAGTTCGTCGTCTTCGAGATGCTCGAACAGGAGGGTCGTCTTGAGATGGCTGGTATCAGGCATGATCGGGCACCACACTAGTGACATGAGCCGCACCCGTCCTATCGAGTTGCCCGAATGATCTCACCAGCCGATCGCGGCGAGGTATGGACAATCGTGGTGGCGGCCGGGTCCGGCAGCCGATTCGGGGCCCAGAAACAGTTTCTGGATTTGGGCGGCGAGAGCGTGGTTGATCGCTCGGTGCGGGTCGCCTCCGGTCACGGCGACGGAGTGGTGGTGGTTGTGCCGCCGAACCTTGTCGATGACTTCCATCCCGGGGGTATCCCCGGCGGTGCGATCAGGTCGGTGGTGGCCGGATCGTCGTCGAGATCGGCATCGGTTCGGGAGGGATTGCGTGCCGTCCCGAACACCGCCGCAGTGGTGATGGTCCACGATGGAGCCCGACCGTTGGCCACCGACGGGATCTACGAGCGGGTCCTTGAAGCCATCGATTCCGGTGCCGACGCAGCGGTGCCGGTCGTTGCGGTCACCGACACGATCAGGCATCGTCGCAACGGGGTGATCGACCGAACCGAACTCGTTGAGGTCCAGACGCCACAGGCCTTTCGGGCATCGGCTCTGCGTTCGGCCCATGAATCCGATGCAGACGCCACGGATGACGCCACACTGGTCGAAGCCGATGGAGGGGTCGTGTCGTTGGTTGACGGCGACGTCACCAACGTGAAGATCACCACGCCGTCTGATCTCGAGATCGCACGGCTGCTTCTCGATCGGCGAGAGGAGACGACATGACATCTGATCTTCCTGCCGAGGAAGCACCAAACGGCCAGATCCCGTTTCGAGTCGGTCAGGGGTTCGACATCCACCGTGTGAGCGACGACGCTGATCGTGTGCTGGTGTTGGGCGGGGTGGAGTTTCCCGGGGACGCCGGTCTGGTCGGGCACAGCGACGCCGATGTAGTCGCCCATGTCTGCATCGACGCACTGCTTGGCGCGGCCGGCCTGGGCGACATCGGCCAGATGTTTCCCGACACCGACCCCAGATTCGAGGGGGCCGACAGCGTCGCTCTGCTCCGTATTGCGGCCGACGCGGCCAGAGCCGCCGGCTGGAAGCCTGCCAACATCGACTGCGCCGTGGTGCTCGACACGCCGAAACTCGCTCCGGTGAAGGAACAGATGCAACAGAATCTGAGCACTGCGGTCGGAGCGCCTGTCACCGTGAAGGGTCGGCGCACCGAGGGAGTCGGTTCGCTGGGTCGGGGAGAGGGTGTGGCGGCCTGGGCGGTCGCCCTGGTGGCGCGATGAGCGGCCGGTCGTCGGGCGGAGGAAACAGAAGGCGCGGCGGATCGGGCCGTGCCCCGTCCCGATCCGGGGGCGGCAAACGACGTCGGCCGGCAGGTGCCGGCCAGCGCGGCACCACGCCGGTTCGTGAGCCCGGCGGAGCATCTGGTGGTGGAGGCTCCAAGAAGGACGTCTCTCTGGGCGGTGAGCAGGTCGAGGGCCGCCATGCGGTTCGTGAGCTTCTGCTGGCCGGATCGCGGCGAACCCGCGAAGTGATCCTCAGCGGCGACCTCGATTCGGCCCCGATCATCGACGACATCATCGATCTCGCCGACGAACACAAGGTGACGGTGCGCGAACTGTCCCGAGGCCGATTCGATTCAATGACCCGCACCGAAGGGGCCCAGGGAGTCGTGGCGATGGCGGCCCCGATCAGGCCGGTCGATCTGAGTGAGCTCCTTGTGGACGACATCGACGGCACCAAGCCCTTTCTCATGGTGCTCGACGGCATCACCGATCCGGGGAATCTCGGAGCGATCCTGCGCACCGCCGAGTGTGCCGGAGTATCAGGTGTCGTGTTGCCTCGTCACCGCGCCGCCCACATCACCCCCACCGTGTCCAAAGCCGCGGCCGGAGCCATCGAACATCTCCGAATGTCGGTGGTGGGCGGCCTGCCGTCGGCCATGTCGACCATGCGTGAGGCCGGGGTCTGGACGGTCGGGTTGGATGCCGGCGGCGACCGGGTGATCCACGACCTTCCGGTCGCCGACGAACCGGTTGCGCTCGTTCTCGGAGCCGAAGGGCCGGGCCTGTCGCGTCTGGTGCGTGCCAGATGCGACACCGTCGTGTCGATCCCGCTCCAGGGTGTGCTCGATTCGCTCAATGTCTCGGCCGCCGCGGCCGTGGCCTGCTTCGAGGTCACCCGACGGCGAAGCTCCTCGCCGTGACATCAAAGCGAGCCCGAGACAGGAATTGAACCTGCGACCTGCTGTTTACAAGACAGCTGCTCTACCAACTGAGCTACTCGGGCCGGGTGCGGCGACAAGTCCGCCTGATGAGCGTAGAGGGGTTATGGGCGGGGATGGTCATACCCGGGC
>JAJCXW010000033.1 GCA_029263235.1 Acidimicrobiales bacterium | reverse complement strand
AAGCGGCTGATCCGCAAGCTGGCGCGCGACATTGAGGAGAACGTCGCGGCGCCGATCCTCGAATACTCGCCGCTGCTCAGCGACAAGGAACTGGTGCAAATTCTGGCCAGCGGCATTCAAGGCGGCGCGTTGCTCGCCATCGCCCGACGCCGCAGCCTAGCCGAACCGGTCGCCGAAGCCGTCGTCGAGACGCAAGATAAAGACGGCGTCGCCGCGCTGCTCGATAACCCGACCGCGTCGATCGGCGAAAAGGCGATGGACGTGATCGCCATCGCCGCCGCCAAAGTGCCGGAATGGCAGCGCCCGCTGGTCGAGCGCGCCAACCTGTCGAAATCGACGATTCGCCGGATCGCCACCTTCGTCAGCGCCGCCCTGGTCGAGCGTTTAATGGCCCGTCACGACCTCGACGAAGATTTGGTTGAGGAGCTGCGCCTCAACGTCCGCCATCGAATCGAGGATGGTGATTTGTCACAACTTGAGTCCGATCGCGCGCCCGCCGATGAACGCGTGCTGACGATGCACAAGGCGGGAGAATTAACCGAGGCGGCGATAGCCGAGGCGATTGACGACGATGACCTCGCCTTCGTCCCGCACGCCCTCGCCCAGATGGCGGCATTGCCGCTCGAAACCGTCCAGGCGATGCTCCGCAATGACAGCGGCAAGGCCGTGGTGACGCTGTGCTGGAAGGCCGGGCTGACGATGGATATCGCGGTTTCGATCCAGCGCCGGGTGGCGCGACTGGCGCCGAAGGCGATGATCCACGATCCGGGCGGCGGAAAATTCCCGCTCAGCCAAAGCGAACTCGACTGGTACCTGGATTATTTCGCCACCTGAACCTAAAATTTCGACTTGTCAGTTTTATGTAATCTTCGCCGGATACAAGTCCGCAACGTTGATACCCTGCGCGCATAAGTAGGGACAACTGAAGGTAGAATGGGGAAAACATATATGCAGGCGTATGATATTTCGCAGTTGCGCGTTTTGGTGCTTGAAAAGCACCTGCTGATTCGCCGCTTGCTGACCGAGGTTTTCCGCGAGTGCGGCGTACCGACGGTGATGAGCACCGCCGACCCGAACGACGCCTTCGACATGTTCTGCGATTCTCAAATCGACATTATTTTCACCGACTGGTGCAGCGGCCTCGACGGGATGGCCTTCCTCAACCGGGTCCGCCAGGATCCGACGTCGTCCAACTGTTTCGTGCCGGTCGTCGTCGTCACCGCCTTTACCGAGCTCCACAACGTCTGCGTGGCGCGCGACAACGGCATGACCGAATACCTGGCAAAACCGATTTCGGCAAAAATGATCTACTCGCGCCTGGTTAAGGTGATCGAGAACAACCGCCCGTTCATCCGCACTGGCAGTTTCTTCGGCCCCGAACGCCGCCGCCGCCAGCAGGACTCCTACCTCAGCCAAAACCGCCGCGCGGCTTAATACTGCCCCTCAGACGCCGGGCGAAGAGTTTGTTAGCCCCTCAAATGCCGGGCGATCGGCGGCGCTCGGTCGCGCTTGCCGCGCGCAAGTGCGCGCTCGGGGGAGGTTCCCCATAAACGCTGGTGATGGGAATTCCGAGCGGCTCTTCGCGAGGCAAGCGCAAGGCGCGCCGGGCATCGTTGCCCGTAAGCCAAGCGTTTCGCAGAAACGCGCCCGGCGTTTGAGGGGCGAATTAGACTCTTCGCCCGGCGTCTGAGGGGAAAAATAAAAAAAAATGGGGTGGCTGACGGGATTTGAACCCGCGACCCTCGGCACCACAAGCCGATGCTCTAACCAACTGAGCTACAGCCACCATCGTGGAACGCGGCTCTAAGTAGCGCCTCGCCCAGTCAGCGTCAAGAACTCGCGACGCTCAAAGACAGGCCTCGATCAGAAACGGCCCGCGCCGCGCCAGCCCGACGGCCAGCAAATCGTTGAACGCCTCCGCCGTCTCCGCCCGCGCCGCCTCGACGCCCATGCCGCGGGCCAGCGAAACCCAATCGAGATCGGGGCGTTGCAATTCCATCATGTCGCGCGCCTTCGGCCCCGGCGCCTCGACGCCGACGCCACGCATCTCCATTTGCAGGATCGCGTAAGCGCGGTTCGAGTAGATCACGGTCGTGACATCGAGATTTTCCCGCGCCTGGGTCCACAGCGCCTGCAAGGTGTACATCCCCGAGCCATCGCTCTGCAAAGCCAGCACCCGGCGCGCCGGGCAGGCGACGGCGGCGCCGGTGGCCAGCGGCGGGCCGATGCCGATAGAGCCGCCGCAGATTTGCAGCCAGCTATGCGGCCGGGCGTTGGCCGTCAACCGGTCGAGATTGCGGCCCGAGGTCAGGCTTTCGTCGATGACAATGGCCTCGTCGGGCATCAATGCGGCGACCGTCGCGGCGATTTTGTCGATGTCCAAATCGCCGGTCGGCAGGCCGGTCTCTTCGAATTGCGTCAACGGCGGTTCGCTTTTCATTGCGCCGACGGCCTCGGCGAGCCGCGTCAGCGCCGCCGCGCCATCCTCGGTCGGCGTGGTCAGAACATGGACCCGGCAGTCGGGCGGCAGCAGGCGGCTCGGCTTGTCCGGGTAGGCGAAAAAGGCGACCGGCGCGGCGGCCCCGACCAGCACGACGTCGGAAAAATCGGCCAACGCCTCCAAGGCCTGATCGACTGGATACGGCGTCCGTTCGACGGTGACTCGGCCGGCGCCGCGATCGGTGCGGGCGTTCGACATCGGCGACCACAACCGCGCGCCGGTGTGGACGGCGATGCGCCCGGCGATTTCGAGGCGGTCGCCCGATAGATTGGGACCGCCGAGAAACAGCGCCGTTTTGGAGCCCCGCCGCAAGGCCTCGACGGCGGCCTTGATGGCGGCGTCGCCGGGAACGGCGGGCGGCGGCGGCATGGCCGGTTCCACCGGGCCGTCGGCCGGTCCCCAGGCGGTATCGGCGGGCAGAATTAAGGTGGCGATTTGGCCCGGATGGGTGCGCGCGGCGGTGATCGCCGCCGCGCCGTCGGCGGCGACATGGCGGCTGCTTTCGCTGGTCCGCCGCCAGTCGGATACGGCGTCGGCGATGCCGGCGACGTCGGCGGTCAGCGGCGCATCGTACTGGAGGTGATAGGTGGCGTGATCGCCGACGATATTGACGATCCCGGTGCCGCCCTTGCTGGCGTTGTGCAGGTTCGACAGACCGTTCGCCAAGCCGGGGCCGGTGTGCAGCAGCGTCGCCGCCGGCCGTCCGGCCATTCGGCCGTAGCCATCGGCGGCGCCGGTGACGACGTTCTCGTGCAGGCCGAGGATACAGCGCATGCCGTCATTGGCGTCGAGCGCCGCGACGAAGTGCATCTCCGAGGTGCCCGGATTGGTGAAACACACATCAATGCCGCCGGCGAGCAGCGTTTTGACCAGACTGTCGGCGCCGTTCATCGCCTTTCCCCCTCATCCGAAGGCGCGACGAACCGGCGGATCACCCATTCGACGCTCAGCCCCTGGACGATGATCGAGAACAGCACGACGCCGTAGGTCATGGTCAACAGCAGCGGTTTCTCGGGGATCATCGGCAGGGATAACGCCAAGGCGACTGAAATGCCGCCGCGCAGGCCGCCCCAGGCGAGCACCGGGATGGCGCCTTTCGAGTATTCGCGGCCGAGCCCACGCAGCACGGTCAACGGCGTGGCGACGCTGATCCAGCGCGCCGCCAGGGCCAGCGGCACCGCCGCCAGCGCGGCGATCAGCAGCGGCGGCGAAACCGCCAAAACCACGACCTCGAAGCCGATCAGCAGGAACAGCGCCGAATTGAGAATTTCGTCGAGCAGGGTCCAGAATTTCTGCACATGGTCGCGGGTCGCCTCGCTCATCGCCAATCTCGTGCCGTGATTGCCGATCAGCAAACCGGCGATGACCACGGCGATCGGCGCCGAGGCGTGACTCAATAACGCCAGACTGGTGGCGCCGAAGACCAGGGCCAGGGTAATCAGCACTTCGAGCACGTAGTCGTCCAGGCTGCGCAGCGCGACGAAGGCCAGCGCGCCGGTCAGCAGGCCGAGCACCGCGCCGCCGCCG
>JAJCXW010000032.1 GCA_029263235.1 Acidimicrobiales bacterium | reverse complement strand
GTGACTGGTACTCGAGACCGATCCGGTTGAGTCGGGTCTTGAACTCACCCAGCACGGTGTCGGCAAGCACGGCTTCCATGTCTTCGGGCGAAGCCGCCGCGAGGTCGGTGCCATGCCAGACAGCCGACTCCGGGCCGGCGCCTTCCGCGGCAGCGATCGATCGGGCCTCTTCGGTGGCAGCGGCATTGCCCTGGAAGGCCTCGCTGAACGTGGCGAGCATGTGGTAGGTCATCTCGGCCTGCATCTTCTCCACGTCGGCCTTGCGCTCGGGATGCTCCCGGATCAGGCTGCCGATCCTGTTCTCACCAAAGCCGACATGGCGACGCTCGTCGGCGATAGTGCCGCTCAGCGTTTCGGCGAATTTCGGGTTGATCTGCTTCGACACGGCCTCGAGCATCTCGAACACGCTGAAGGCCATGCCTTCGAGGACGATGTTCTGGCCGACCACACCGGCGATGAAGTCTCCGTCCTCGACCTTCTCGAGGAGAACCTCGGCGAACTTCACGAGATGAGGATTCACGAAGTCGTCGATCGTGGACTCGAGGTTGTCCTCGGTGACCCCGAGATCGAACAGTCGCCGGGTGAAGATCTCGACGTGGCGGGCCTCATCGAGGGTCTGGGTGGCGAGGAATCGCTTGCTCGGAAAGTCGGGAGCAGCATTGACGAGGCCCGACGATGCGGCGAGCGCGCAACGCTCGCCGACCACCAACTGAACCGTCGTGCGAATCGACTCCTCGCGCAGCGTCTCGTTGTCGACGACGAGTTCGGGCTCCCTCAACTCGGGAGAATGGCCGTAGACAGTGTTTTCGAGATAGCCCTGCGGACACATCTCGAGCCATCTCTGGATCGAATACTGAGACAAAAAGTCGGCCATTGAGTTCCCTTCTAGCGGCGACGATTACACAGTAAGTTGGACACCGCCTCGAATCGAAGGGACTTAGGTCCCTTTGTTGGAGATGGGTCCCATTCGAGTTTCAGATCGCCACACGACGACTGATTCTTGTCATGAACACCACTGCCACTACGGTCGACCTCCATGGGAATGGCTGACCCCGCACCCCAGCACCTCGATATCCACGATCTCGGGATGCGTCTGCCAGCGGGACGACACCTCCGCCTGCCGGGCCGAGGCACCACCTACGTCCGCTTGGCCGAGGGGCCACCGGGAGCGCCGACGGTTCTATTGCTCCACGGATGGTTGGCGTCGGGGGCCCTCAACTGGGTGCGATGCTTCGAACCGCTCCAGGGCAAGTTCGATGTCATCGCCCCCGATCTGCGAGGTCACGGCCGAGGCATCCGGTCACGCCGGAGATTCCGCCTGGCCGACTGCGCCGACGACACCGCGGCGATGCTCAAGCGACTCGACACCGGCCCGGTGATCGTCGTCGGCTACTCGATGGGTGGGCCGGTTGCGCAACTCCTGTGGCGACGCCACCCAGATCTCGTCGACGGGATGGTCCTCATCGCCACCGGATGCGAGTTCGTCGCCGGCAACCGCGAGCGCTACGCCTTGGCCGCGGTCGCCTCGGTTGCTGCCGGAACCACCCAAATGGGTGCGATCGCGTCATGGGCTCCGGCGTTCATCACCCGGCGACTGTTCGGCATGGAGTTGTCTCGGGTCAATCCCGGCGCCGTTGGCAAGTGGGCCCGCGAGGAGATGAGTCACCACTCGATGAAGGTGATCTTCGAGGCCATCCACGCCCTCGCCACCTACAGCTCGAAGCATTGGATCTCGACGGTGAACGTTCCCACCTCGGTCATCATCACCGAGACCGACCGAGCGGTCTCACCTGAAGCCCAGCTTCGACTGGCCATGTCGATTCCCGAGGCTCACATCAATCGCATAAGCGACGGACACACCGCCTGCATCAACCCCGACTTCGGACGCAAGGTCACTAACGCCTGCACCGACGTGGCGGCAAGGATCGAGCTGGCGCCATGACCTCCGACATCCTGCTCATCTTGTCCATCTCATGGATTCTGGCCTCGCTGTTCGCTCTCGTGAGACTCCACCGAAGCGGGCCTCTCAGCTTCCCGATCATGATGATCGGCTGGTTGGTCGGAGATCACCCGTCGGGGAACTTCCTGGCCCAGGTCCTGACAGCCGCCGCGCTCACGGCTGGCGGTGCCCTCGACGCCGATCACGGATGGCTCGCATTGGCCTTGGCGGCGGTCTCCTGGGTCGGACTGGCGGCGGTGCGCCGAACCTCCCGCCTCGCCGCGCCAACCGCCGAAACCGCCCTCCTCGACGCGCTCGGAACCGACTACCGCGCCGACATCGACCCCCAACAGCTAGCACTGATGGAATCCCCTGTCCCTCGACCGGTGATGAAGCTCAACGCCCGATTTCGGCTCACCGGACTCGAGGCGGAGTTCGACATCCCGTACGGCAAGCATCCCAAGCGAAACCTCCTCGACATCTATCGCCCGAAGCCCGGGGCCGAGAATGCCCCGGTGCTGCTCCAGGTCCACGGTGGCGGTTGGATCATCGGCCACAAACAACAGCAGGCCTTTCCCTTGATGCTACGCATGGCACACCGTGGATGGATCTGCGTGTCGATCAACTACCGCTTGGCACCCAAGCACCGATTCCCCGACCAGATCGTCGATGTGAAGCGTGCCATCGCCTGGGTCCGTGCCAACATCGCCGATCACGGAGGGGACCCATCCACGATCGTGCTCACCGGGGGATCCGCCGGAGGCCATCTGACTTCTCTGGCCGCCCTCACCCCCAACCTTGCTGACTTCCAGCCCGGGTTCGAGAGTGCCGACACCTCGGTCGCGGCCTGCGTCCCCTTCTACGGGCCCCCCGACTTCACCAACCGCAACAAGATTCGAGGCCCCCTCACTTCAATGCAGCCCTTCTTGAACCGGCTGATCATGCCGTCGAAGCTGGCCGATGATCCCGAACTCTGGGATCTCGTTTCCCCCCTCAGCCAGATCAATGCCGACGCTCCCCCGTTCTTCATCATCCAGGGGCACCACGACGTGCTGGTGTGGAAGGAAGAGGCCCGCGACTTCGTCGACCAACTAAGGCAAGTGTCCGAAGAACCTGTCGCCTATTGGGAGGTCCCGGGCGCCCAACATGCCTTCGATACCTTCCCGTCGCACCGCACAGGCGTCGCCGTCGACGCCATCGAACGATTCTTGGCGCTGACCACCACGAGACGAGGAGATTGACCCATGCGCAAGCTCGCCGGCCCCGACACGGCGTTCCTCTACGGTGAACGACCCGAGTGGCACTTCCACGTGTCGGCGGTGACCATCCTCGACCCATCGACCGCGCCACGACCACCGAAATTCGCCGACCTCGTCGAACACATCAAGAACCGGGTTCACCTCGTCCCACAGCTCCGGTGGAAGCTGATGACCCAACCAGCCGGACTCGATCGGCCCATCTTCGTCGACGATCCCGACTTCGCAGTGAGGCGCCACCTCCGCCACATAGCGCTACCCGCACCAGGCGACGACCGCGCCCTCGGCACCCTCATCGGCCAGCTCGTGAGCTTCAAGATCGATCGATCGCATCCACTCTGGGAGATGTGGTACATCGAAGGCCTCGATACCGGCGACGTCGCCGTGCTGACCAAGATTCACCATTCGATCATCGACGGCACGACCGGAACCGACCTTCTGACCATCCTCTACGACGTCGATGCCGATCCGACACCCGACCCGCCCCCGCCCGCCTACCGGCCCGAGCCCGCCCCGACCAATCTGAGAATGGCCGCCGAACTCGCCGGTTCGTTGGCCACTTGGCCGATTCGTACCGCCCAGGTGGCCGATCAAACGATTCGCCAGACCGCCGCGGTGGTGCGCCATGCGTTTCACGACATCACCCCCAAGCAGCCGTTCCAGGCCCCTCGCACCAGCATCAACGGCAGACTCACCGGCCTCAGGGAGTTCGCTCATGCCGTCACCGATCTGACGACCCTCAAGGCCATCAAGAACGCCACCGAGACGACCGTCAATGACGTGGTCCTCGCCACCTGTGGTGGGGCGTTGCGTTCCTATCTGCTCGACAAGGGCACGCTGCCCGACACTCCCTTGGTCGCCCAAGTGCCGGTGTCGGTCAGATCAGCGGGAGACACCGAGGTCGGCACCAAGGTCGCGGCCATGTTCGCTTCGCTGGCAACCGAGGTCGACGATCCTCTCGAGCGCCTGACGACCATTCAGGACAGCACGATCAGTGCCAAGGAGATGCGCACTGAGCTCACCGACCTTCACAACATCAACCTCACCGATGCCACGCCACCGCTGTTCATCAATCTGGCGGCTCGGGCGGTGACACGTGCTGGGCTCGAGCAGCGTCTGCCTCCGGTCTTCAATCTGATCGTGTCCAACGTGCCGGGCCCCACCTTTGATTTGTTCGTACGGGGGGCAAGAGTGAAAGCGATGTATCCACTGGGTCCGCTTCTCTACGGATCCGGGGTCAATATCTCGGTGGTGTCCCAAGGAGATCGAGTCGATTTCGGATTCATCTCGTGCCCTGACATAGTCGACGACGTGTGGAACATTGCAGAGCGGATAGGACCCGCCGTAGACGAGCTGGCGGAGGCCACTGGTGTCTGAATCAAATCGTGTAGTCGTTATCGGATCGGGCCCGGGAGGACTCACCGCTGCCGCCACGCTCGCTGCCCTCGGCCAAGAGGTCACCGTGCTCGAGCACCACAACATCGCCGGCGGCAACTGCACCGTCTTTCGCCACGGCGACTACGAGTTCGATGTCGGACTCCACTACCTCGGCAACACCGAGCCGGGCAGCTTCATGCACTCACTTCTTCGGGCGCTGGGAATCGCCGACCGAATCACCTTCCGACCTCTCGACCACGAGTTCGACACCTTGATCTTCCCGGACTTCACCTTTCGGGTTCCCGCGGGATGGGAAGAATACGCCCAACGACTCACCGACCAGTTCCCCGACGACGAGCATGCGATCGCCGACTACATCGAGATTCTTCGGGCGGTCGCTACCCAGGCACGCGCCGGCAGCGGCGACCATCTGTTCCAGTGGGGACTCGCTTCGCTCAGCAGCCTCTACGACCACTGTGGGCTGTCTCCGGAATGCCAAGGTGTGGTCAGTCACTGGAGTGGGCTCTACGGCTCCCCGCCCCACGAAAGCGCCGTAGCCATCCATGCGGTGATCACCGACCACTACATGACGGGCGCGAGCTACCCCGAAGGTGGGGGCCAGATGCTTCCCGCACGGCTGGTCGAGGTGATCGAAGCCTGTGGCGGCGAAGTCCGAGTGAAGACCACAGCTCGCCGCATCGTGGTCGAGGACGGCAAGGCCACGGGAGTCGAACTCGAGTCGGGCGAAATCATCGAGGCCGACGTGGTGATATCCAACGCCGACTACAAGCGCACCCTGCTCGACCTCGTCGGCGCCGATCACCTCACTGAAGGGACCGCTGCGGCCGTCACCGACGCTGTGATGACCTATCCGCTGCTTTGTGTCTACGTCGTCGTCGACACCGACCTCTCGGATCGAATCCCCAACACCAACTTCTTCGTCTTCCCGTCGCTCGATGCAGAAGCTCCCTACGAAGCCCTGAGCAACGGAGAGTTCCCCGACGAACCATTCGCCTACATGGCCTTCGCCTCCCTCAAAGACCCGGATAACAAGAGGCTCTGTCCGCCTGGCCACACCAACTTCCAGATCATGACCCTCGCTCCCCGCGATTACCGCATATGGGGAGTCGACTCGGGCCCGACCGACGGCACTCTCTACCGGCGCAACGACACCTACCGCGATCTGAAGGCACAGATCACCGAGTCGCTGATCGACCAGGCCGAGAAGGCCATCGGACCATTTCGCGGCCAGATCGTTCACATCGAGACCGCCACGCCGCTCACCCAGGAGCGCTACACCCGGTCCACCTCCGGCACCTCCTACGGGCTGATGGCCAGCCCCGGCCAGACCGGGCCGTTCCGTCCCGGCTACGTCACCGAGATCGAGAACCTCTACCTCGTGGGCGCCAGCACACAATCCGGGCACGGGATCCTCGGCACGATGGTCGGAGGGATCGGGTGCGCTTCGGCGGTCACCGGACGAGACCTCATGTCGGTCCTCTCACCCGACGCCGAGCCCTTGGTCGACGCCTCGATCTTTCCTCCCGACCCCGACGACTGGGACCCGATAGAAGCCAGCCGCGGTGAAGCGATGCGTCAGCTCAGAGCTCAGCGAGCATCCAGCTGATCTCATTCCGGCGACCCACACTGGAGTCGGGTAGCAGAAGCATCGAAACCGCGGCAGGATGCGGCTCCACAGTCGACTCCATGGAGGCCCACCAATGACCGAGATGCCATACCGACGGCTCGGGGGATCGGGTCTCAAGGTCTCCGCTCTCTCCTTCGGATCCTGGGTCACGTTCGGGGACCAGCTCGACACCGGACTCGCCACCGACTGCATGTCGGCGGCGCGCGACGCCGGCGTCAACTTCTTCGACAACGCCGAGGCCTACGCAGGAGGCGCCTCCGAGACAATCATGGGCAAGGTCTTCGCCGAACAGAACTGGCCAAGATGGTCCTACGTCGTGTCGACGAAGCTCTACTGGGGCATCCACGACGACATCAACATGAAGTACACGCTCAATCGCAAGTACCTCATGCAGGGAATTGACGCCTCGCTCGAACGCCTCGGGCTCGACTTCGTCGACCTCGTCTACTGCCACCGCTCCGATCGCGAAACACCGATCGAAGAGACCGTGTGGGCCATGCACGACATGATCGCGTCGGGCAAGGCGCTGTACTGGGGAACTTCGGAATGGGAAGCCGACGAAATTCGCGCCGCTTGGGAGATCGCCGAGCGCCATCATCTTCACAAGCCGGTCGTCGAGCAGCCGCAGTACAACATCCTCGAGCGGTCTCGGGTCGAGAAGAAGTTCGCCCGGCTCTACGACGACATCAGCCTGGGGCTCACCACTTGGAGTCCTCTGGCTTCAGGAGTTCTCACCGGCAAGTATCTCGACGGGGTCCCCGAGGGCTCGCGGGCCACGGTTGGTGGCTACGAATGGCTCGCCGACATCATCACCGACGAGGGCAGCAACGCCAAGGTGCGCAAGCTCGTGCCCATCGCCAATGAGCTCGGATGCTCGCTCGCTCAACTCTCGCTCGCATGGTGCCTCAAGAATCCCAATGTCTCCAGCGTGATAACCGGAGCGTCACGGGTCGAGCAGGTTGTCGACAACATGGGTGCGCTCGATGTGCTGCCAGCGCTCGACGATGAAGTCATGTCCCGAATCGATTCAGCGGTCGCCTGAGCATCTGGTCGGGCGACAAGGCCCGCCATCATTTCAAGTTGTACCGTCGAGCACATGACCTCCGACGTGGAGTGGCAGCGCCAGCGCATCAAGGAGATCCTTCTCGAGGAGGGAGCGCTTGTCGACGACATTCCCGACGATCTGGAGGAGGCGGTAAGCCAGATCTCCGATTTCGCGTTCTCCCGCGGCGACACCCTCAGCATCGAAGACCTGGCCGAGGTGACCGGACTCCCCGGGGAACGGGTGATCGACAACCTTCACCATCTCGGAATCGCCTCGCCCACCCCCAACGAAATGCTGTTCAACGAGCGTGACATCGAACTGGTCGACTTTCTCGAGTCAGCCGCCAACGACTCCCTCATGGAGTCAGAAGGAATCGAGATACTGCACGTCGCCGGCACAGCCCTTGCGGCCACCGCGGAAGCCGGAGTGGCGAGCCATGTCCAGGGGCCCGAGACCCGCACACGCAATCCGGTCGAGCATCTGGAACTCAACTTGGCAATGTCGGCGATTGGTCTCGAACTCGGCGAACACCTCGCCACGGCCTTCCGGCACCATCTCAGACAAGCGGCTCTTCGACAACGCCGCACCCAGAGCGACCAGTACCGCGAGGTGGTCCATATGGTGGTCGGCTTCGTCGATCTCGTCGGTTTCACGTCACTGTCCCAGGAACTCGCACCCGGCCAGTTGGTCGACTTGATCAAACGATTCGAATCTCAAGCCCACGAACTCGCTCACGACCTCGATGCTCGTGTCGTCAAACTCGTCGGCGACGAAGTCATGTTCGTAGCCGAACATTCCGCGGACGCCGCGGCATTTGCCCTCGGGATGATGCGCAGCTACTCGGATCAACATGTTGTGCCGCGGGGCGGGATCGCCAAGGGTGATCTCGTCAACCTCCACGGGGACTACTTCGGTCCGGTGGTGAACCTGGCGGCCCGACTTGTCGCCGCGGCCGTGCCGGGAGAGGTTCTGGTCGACGATTCGATCGCCATGACCGAGTCTGTTGTCTGCGAATCCGCCGGTCGTCGAATGCTCAAGGGCTTCGACTCGCCCGTGAAGGTCCACTCTCTGCTCACCACTAACGGCTCGGAGACCTGACTCAGCCGAGCCGGGTCACGATCGACCAGCCACGCTCAAAAAGGCTCAGTGTCACGGCGTGGAGCATGTCGCCGATCTCTGCTGAGGCCAAGCCGGCCTTGGCTCGAGCGTTGGTGCCCTCGAGAATGATGCCGGTCTTGAAGCAGGCCAGGACGCCGTACCACTCGATCATCGACATGTCTCGGCTGGTGTTGGCTCGGTATCGGTCGACGAGTTCGTCGACGGCCGGAAACCCCTTCCACGGCTCGATCGATATCAACGCCGACTGTCCGTCGCTCTCGGGCCACATCGCGATGATCAGCCCGAGATCGACCAGCGGATCGCCCACCGTCGCCAATTCCCAGTCGACAACCGCAGCCACATCAGGAGAATCGTTGCGGAACATGACGTTGCCGAGATGGAAATCACCGTGCAGGATCCCGGGCTCGAAGCTCTTCGGCCTGTTGTCCTCGAGCCAACGGCTGATCTCAGCCAGATGAGGGATCTCCGGGCCGGAGTATCCGTCGAGTTTGGAGAACGAGTCGAGCTGAGCCATCCATCGCGGCACCTGTCGTTCGAGATAGCCATCGGGCCGGCCGAAACCCTCGAGCCCGATCTCTCTGTGGTCGATCGCTCCGAGAGCTGAAGCAGCATCTACGAACGAGATCCCCATGGCCCGCCGCACCGCCGGATCACCGGCGTGAAGCGACGGCAGGCCCGCTCCGGGGATGAAACCCTCGACTGCTTCCATCAGATAGAAGCTGGCCCCCAATACCGCCTCATCGGGCTCGGCCGCGATGAGATCCGGATGTGGGACGTCGGTACCTTCGAGCGCAGCCAGAATTCTCGACTCTCGCCTCATGGTTTCATCGCTGTTGGACCGCTTGTGAACGGGCGGACGTCGCAGCACGTAGTCACGATCGCCGCGGCGAAAGCGAAGGAGGAGGTTCTGGGTACCTCCCGCTAGGGCCACAACGCTGGTCAGTTCACCCTCACCGAGCCCGCGCTCGTCCATCCACGTCCTCAGCACGTCGAGATCGACTATCGAGGGGTCGACCGGTACCGGATCAGGGTCGACCGACACCGGATCAGGGTCGGCCGGCGGCCGGCGAATCCACGATGACGGTTTCGATAAGCGAGCCGCCCTTGCCGGCGACATCGTCGGGATGGGTGCCGGGTGAGCTGAGCACGAACAGGGTCAGAAGATCGTCTCCGCCGAGCATGCAGGCGATCGCGGGTTGACTGGTCGGGATTGATCGAGTGATCTCTCCCCCTTCGATCACTCTGTGAACGCCACCCCCGACCGGGTCGGCGAACCAGATCCCATCGTCGGCGTCGAGGCAGCATCCGTCGGGCACCAGACCCGGTGTCTCGGCCCAGATCCGCTGATCGACCAGATCGCCATCGTCGGTGATGGTGAAAGCACCGAACCGACTCCCGAATGTCTCAGCGACGATGAGGGTCCTGTCGTCGGGGGTGATCACCGCGCCATTGGGAAACAGCAACTCACCGTCGACTGCACGAGGGGAGCCGTCAGTCGAAACAGCAATGAGTCGGGCGGAGGCCGGCGTCTCGCCTGTGTCGAGATCGAATCCGAAGTACCCCACATAGGCCGTTCCGTCAGCGGCGACCACCATGTCGTTGCAGTAGCCGGTGGCCAGCCCACTCAGATCGGCATGCTCGAACAACGATTCATCGCCATTCAGACGCAGCACTCTCTGATCTCGCATCGAGACGATCAACAGCGTGCCGTCGGGCATCCACCCCAGCCCGGATGGCTGCCCCTCGACGGTGGCGATCAGGGTCTCGTTGCCGTCGAGATCGACCGTGAACACCCCGTGGCGATAGAAGTCGGAGAACCAAAGTCGGCCATCGTGCCAACGCGGCCCTTCGCCGAAGTCGATGCCAGCATGAAAAGGCTGCAGTTCGGTCATTCGACGATGCTACTCACCCGGCCAATACCCGTGGGGCGAGGCGGACCCGCAGAATCAGGCGTCGAGATACCTGGTCACGGCAACCGCCGAACCAATCACCGATACCAACACCGCGATGCCGAGCACCATCAGCGAGGTCTGGGTGAACTCCGAACTCGAGACCTTGAATCCGTCGAGCAGAGCCAGACTGTCGGTGTCGTTGAAACCTGAGATCACCCATTTGTCGAGTGCCCACAAACCGCCCCAAGCGCCCAATGCACCCATGATGGCCTGGGCAAGCCCCTCGATCATGAACGGTATTCGAATGAACCAGTTGGTGGCGCCGACCACCTTCATGAT
>JAJCXW010000031.1 GCA_029263235.1 Acidimicrobiales bacterium | reverse complement strand
CACACTGACGGCAATCCTTGGAACGCTATCGGCTCAGTGCTCGCCGATTCCGCCGAGGGTCTGCCAGACCGAACGCGGGGCGTAGCCGACACCAGGCTCGACGTCGACGCCTTGATGGGTGGCGCTGTGGGCGGCCGCGGTGGCGATGTTGATCAGACCCGATGCCAACTCATATCCCGGCCACGGTGCCGCCGTCTTGGCGGCAACCGCTCCCAGACGGGCGATCTGATCGGTGTATCCGAGATCGAAGAACGGGTTGTCTCCACCGGGAATCTCGACCGGCTCCCCGTTGACCTCGACTGAAGGCGATGTCGACAATCTGAGCTGAACAACCGAGTCGTCGCTGGCGACCTCGAGCTCGACCATTTGGGCGACGTCGTCCCAGGCGATCTCCATGGTGACATCACGTTGGTGCTCCGCCGCGGTGACGAAGCTCAGGGATGCCTGCTCGTCGATGCGTCGAATATCGAGTCGCACGTCGGCGCTCACCGTGTTGATCGGAGCCGCAATCGCGGCGAGCAGGACGGGCAAGAGCCGTAGCCCCGGATCGAGGATCGCTCCGCCGCCGAAGTCGGGACTGGCGTGGCATCCCCAATCAGGCCGAGGTGATCGGCTCCGCAGAACGAAATGGTGAGGTGTCGTCATCTCTGCGATCTCCGTCAACGCCCTCCTGGTTGCGGGGGCATGAAGAACGTTGGCGCCGATCATGGTTGGTGGCCGATCGGGGAACTCGGCGAGCTGGGGTGTGGAACATGCCGACGGCGTCTCGACCAGGACGGCACCCACCCGTGATCCGATCTGTTCGAGCACCGATGGTGCTTCGCCCGGAGGAACTGCGACCACAATTGCGTCGGATCGTGTGATCAACTCCTCGATCGAGAGGTCGCTGGCACCGGCTTGCGATGCCAACTCTGAAGCGTCGCCGGGTCTTCTGCCCGCAATCCCCACGAGACCTGTGTTGGGCGCCGTTTCTATGGCGGCGGCATGGAGAGCTGCGGCCCTTCCTGCCCCGATTATCCCGATCGCTGTCATCGGCCCATGGTGCCATGGGAATGGGTCGAACACGACAACATCGATACGAAGCCAAATACCTTGCGCTGGCGACTACCGTTCAGGGCGGTGCGTGCGATCGTCGGACTTCTTCGTCTAGCAGCCGTGATTGTCGGTGGAGCCATGGCAACAGCGGTGTCTCTTGCCGCGCTGGCTCCTCATCTCGGAGATGTCCTCACCGCCAACTCCTCGACATCGGCTGAGATCAATCTCGACCAACTGGCCCTGCGGTCGATTGTCTACGATTCGAACGGTGCCGAGTTCGACGTTCTGTTCGACGTCGAGAATCGAGCGCTGGTGGAGCTCGACGACATCAGCGACGAACTCATCACCACCGTGCTGGAGGTCGAGGACGCTGGGTTCTGGCTCCACAACGGCGTCGATGCTGCTGCGATTGCTCGGGCAATGATTCGCAACGTGTCGGCGGGAGACATCGAGCAGGGTGGTTCGACGATCACCCAGCAGCTCATCAAAAACGGCGTGATCGGCAACGCAAAAAACCTCGACCGCAAGCTCCCGGAGGCGGCTCTCGCCATACGTCTCGAGCGTCAGCTGACCAAGGAGGAGATCCTCGAGGCCTATCTCAACACCGTCTACTTCGGGGGCGGCACCTACGGTGTTCGAGCGGCGGCAGAGGTCTATTTCGGGGTTGAGCCCTCGGCGCTCGACTGGGGTCAGTCGGCCCTGCTGGCCAGCCTGATTTCCAATCCGGTGCAGCACGATCCCACCCGGTTTCCCGACGTCGCCGATCGGCGTCGCCGACTCGCTCTGAAGGCCCTTCTGAGAGCCGGAGAGATCACCGAGGCCGAGTTCGACGAGTACGACGATTCGGCCTTGCCGATCACGAGGCGAGTGGCTTCCGAGTGGCAGCCCACCGGCTACTTCATCGAGGAGGTGAGGAGTCGCCTATTGGCTGATGTTCGCCTCGGAGAGACCGAAGCCGAGCGTCGAGAGGCACTGTTTGCCGGTGGGCTTCGCGTGTTCACGACGTTCGATCCCCAGGCCCAGGCCCAGGTCGAGCGGGCGATCGCCGACAATCTTCCCGACGACGAACGGTTCTTCACCGCTGCCACTGCCAGTATCGAGCCGGGTACCGGAGCGGTAAGGGCCCTCGTCGGAGGGCCGGGATTCGCGCTCTTCAAATACGACATCGCCGTCCAGAAGGGACGGCCCACCGGCTCGTCGTTCAAGCCCTTCGTGCTGGCGGCTGCGATGGAGAAGGGCTTCGTGCCCGCCGACCAGATCAGCGGACTAGGCCCGTGCGAGTTCGATAATCCCGGCGGCGATCCCGATCCGTACAAGGCGTCGAACTTCGGCGGTAGCGGCGGTGTGGTCAAGTCGATCTACGGGCAGACCCTGAGTTCGTCCAACTGTGCATACCTGCGGCTGGGACAAGTCGTTGGCCTCTCCAACGTGGCCGACACGGCCCACGCTCTCGGAATCTCCGCCGACATGTCGGACCTGCCCATGTCGATGCCCCTCGGGCCGCTCGACATCACTCCGCTCGATATGGCGACGGCCTACGCCACATTCGCCAACGACGGAGTTCACGTCGAGCCCATCTTCATCACCCGTGTCGAGGATCGGGTTGGAAACATCTTGTTCGAAAACCTTCCGGCCCCGACCAGAGCGATCTCCGATCAGTCGGCCCGACTCGTCACCAACATCCTGGCGGCCAATGTCAGAGGCGGAACCGGCATGCGTGCACGGCTCGAGGAACAACCAGCCGCTGGTAAGACCGGCACAGCGCAGGACTTCGGCGACGCCTGGTTCGTGGGGTTCACCCCACATTTGGCGACCGCGGTCTGGATGGGCAATCCCGACGCCCGGGTGCCCATGCGGGGAGTGTCGGGAGTCGGCAGCGTCACCGGGGGTTCGATACCGGCACGAATCTGGGGCGCATTCAACAACGCCTACCACGCCGACCGGCCGGTGGAGGAGTTCGCGGATCCGGATCCGACCCGAGGCGGAGTGGTGCTTCGAACCGATTCCGACACCGTCAAGTACAAGGAGACCGCGAAGAGCCTGTGCGGGGATCCGGAGGCCGAGATCGACACCGATGAAGACGGTGAACCCGACTCCTGTCTCGATCCAGTATTCGAGTACGACCCCAACATCGGCATCTGCCCGACCCTGCTCGAACCCGTTGATGTAGACGCGGACGGCAAGATCGACCAGTGTGTGGTCCCGACGACCACGACAACCACCACGACGACCACGACCATTCCCACCGATCCGACCGCTACCACAACGACCACGACGCCTCCGCCGCCACCTCCGACGACCAGCGCCACCACCTCCACGACCACGACGAGCACGCCCTGATGAGCCATGAGCAACTACTCGAAATCCAACAAATCGACGTCGAGACCGATCAACTGAACCATCGAAGGATCTCGCTTCCCCAGAGGGCTGAGCTCGAGTCGGCCCGACGTGATCGCCAAGTCCAGCAGGTCACCATCGATGAAGTCGCGGCGTTGAGGGTCGAGGCGGCCACCCGTCAGCGCCGACTCGAGGACGAAGCCGAGACGGTGTCGGCGAAGGTCGACCAGGACCAAGCCCGCCTCTACAACGGTGAGGTCACCGCCATGAAGGACCTGCAAGCCCTGCAGGCAGAAATCGCGCATCTTCGCGAGAGGCAGGAGTCGATCGAAGACGATGCCCTGGTGTCGATGGAAGAGGCCGAACGGCTCTCGGGGCAGGTGTCGGCCATGGAGGACTCGTGTTCGGGACTTGATGAGCGCATTGCCCGTCTGGTCGGCGAGATCGCCGATTCCGAGGATGAGATCGACACCCAGTTGGCGGCGCTGACCGAGCAACGAGCAACGTGTGTAACCGAAGTCGATGCTGCCCTTCTGGAGGACTATGCGCAGCTTCGGCCCGGATTCGGATCGGCGACCGTGATCCGCTTCGACGGCCGCAATTGCTCGGGCTGCCCATCGACGATGCCGGCCGTGGAGGTCGACCGTCTCAAGCACGTGCCTTCAGGCACGCTCGATCACTGCAACGAGTGCGGCCGCATAGTCGTCACCTGAGATGTTTCTCTGGTTCGTAGCGGCTGCGGTGCTGGTGGTCCTGTTCGTGTTCGACAGTCCCGCCATCGACTACAGGTTTGTGGTGCTGGGTTCGGTGCTTCCCCTGGTGGAATCGATCTCCGGCCATCCGTTCGTGCTCCACACGCTCGTTGGCTCGGTGGCCCTGCTGGCCGGGGTGATGGCGGCCACGACGGGCCGGCGAATTCTGCGGCGACAGTTGCTGGGTGTCCCCATCGGATCGTTCGTGTTTCTGGTTGCGTCTGGCTCCTGGACCCACACCGACCTGTTCTGGTGGCCGGTGGCCGGGCTGGATGCCATCGGGGATGGGCCACTGCCGGAGTTTGATCGGCCGCTGGCGCTGCTGATCGTCATGGAACTGGCGGGGTTGGTGGCGCTCGTCTGGTTTGCCGGAAGGTTCGAGCTGAGCAGCGACGGCAACCGTCGACGGCTGCTTCACACTGGTCGGTTGCCACGGGAGCATCTGCGGTGACCGGAAGCGCCCGACGATGTTGGTGATCGCCAGGCATGGACGAACGGCGGCCAACGCCGCGGGTGAACTCCTCGGAAGACGCGATCCGGCGCTCGACGAAGTGGGTCGGATCCAAGCGGCTGCGATCGCACGAGCTGTCGGACAGGTCGACCGGGTCGTGTCGAGCCCATTGCGGCGTTGTGTCGAGACTGCATCGATGATCTCCCACGATGTGCAGATCGACGATCGCCTGATCGAACTCGACTACGGCGAGCTTGAAGGTGTCGCAGTTTCCGACGTGCCGCTCTCCACTTGGGAGCAGTGGCGCGAGGACTCCTCTTGGATTCCGGCTGGAGGCGAGAGCTTGTCGGATCTGTCGGCTCGCGTCTCGGCAGCGTTCGACGACCTGGCCGCGGAGGCTTCCAGGGATGGAGATCTCACCATTGTCGTTGTCACACATGTGTCGCCGATCAAGGCCGCTGTCGGCTGGGCGCTCGGTGCGGGTCCGGACATTGCCTGGAAATGCCGTGTCGATCAGGCGTCGATACACCGAATCGACACGTCGAGAGGAACGCCATCCCTATTGAGCTTCAACGACACCCATCATCTCGTCGAGCCGGACTATGCGGTGGGGTAGTGTCCACGAAAGTCCATACAAGGCGATGCGCTGGCGAGGCGCGAATGGCGGTTGAGAGGATGGCAAAGCGAGCCCACGAGGAATGCATGGAGCGAGCCGAATACGGCGATCTCATGAGAGCCACCCACCAGAGGATTCTCGAGCGTCTCGAGCGCGGGAGATCAGCGGGCAGGATCTCTCAGCAACGTCTCGCGGTGGTCATCGGTGTCAACCGCGAGGCAATGCGTGATCGGCTTTCGGGTCGCACCCAGCTGAAGGCCCACGAGTTGGCCGCGCTGGCAGCGTTTCTCGACATCGCCATCTCCGAGTTCTTCCATCTCGAGAGCCCAGATTGATGGCCGACGGCTGGGTGGTTCCCGAAGAAGAGGTGGAGGTCCACTTCGTGGCATCGGGTGGACCCGGTGGTCAACATGCCAACCGGTCCAACACCAAGGTCGATGCCGTGTTCCGTCCGGCCGACTCGCCCACGATGCCTGCGCATTTACGGGAACGGGTCATAGCGAAGCTCGGGCCGGTGATTCGGGTGGCGGTCGACGACGAGCGATCGCAGTACCGAAATCGACAGATTGCCTTGGAGCGCATCCGTTCGAGAGTGAGCCAAGCCTTGGTTGTCGAACGAAAGCGTCGCGCCACTCGCCCTACCAGAGGTAGCAAGATGCGACGCATCGAGGGCAAGCGCCGGCGCGGCGACACCAAGCGGCTACGTCGTCGCCCTTCGGCCGACGACTGACGCCTGATGGGCGCTCACCCTGCGACCTGGATCCGCGCCAACCCAAGGCCGGTCGCGACGTAGACCGAGCCGTCCGGGGAGATATTGATGGACCGAACCTCGTTGGCTGGCAGGCCGTCGCTCTCTCCAAATCTCGTCCAGGCGCTGCCGTCGTAGGCAAAGACTCCATGTAGCGAAGACGACGTCCACACCGTGCCGTCGGCGTCGATGGCGAGGCCATTGACCTCAGCGAACGGGATCTCGGTGTTCGAGATCGACTTACCGTCGTAGTGGACGAGGTAGCTGACCGTGTCGGACACCCCGAGCCGGTAGGTGACCTCGTTCGATGCCGCCAAGAGCCAGACCGAGCCATCGGGTGATATCGCAACCTCAACGAGCGATCCCGCAGCCCAGCCGAGCTCGACGGCTTCGATCGTGTCGCCGACGGCCTTGTTGAGCCCCTCCTGGTTCAGAAACCAGACCTGCCCGTCGTTGTCTGCTGCGATGTCGTACACCCGTCCGCTTTCCGAGATCGGGTGCCAGTCCCCACCGGAGTATGTGGTGAGCAACTGCGAGTCGCGGGTGTAGTCGAAGTCGACGGCCCAGATGGAGCCGTCGGCGGGAGCGGTGATCCACGGTGACATGATCTCCATCTCAGTGAGCACATCGCCGTGCAGGCGTTGGAGAGGTCGATCCATACTGGTGATCCAGATCCCACCTACTCCATCCACGACCATGTCGTAGAACGAGTGACCACCGACTGCTACCTCGTCGGCTATGGAGTTCCAGCGGCCCTTCACAAGTTCGAAGATTCCGCAGTGCCCCCCTACCAGCGGCATGCCAGCTGAGGTGAAGGCGGTGCGAGCAGCACATCCGTCGGGAAGGCCTTGGCTGTCGCCGTAGACCGTCAGTGTCGAGCCATCAACGGTGTCGAAACTGCGATCCAGCGGCGGCGCATCGGAGTAGAGCAGCGCGCCGGCAACTCCTGCTGATATGACTGCGGCCAGAGCTGCAATGGCCAGAACAAGCCGGCGACGGCGTGGTGCTCGCGGTTTGATCGTCTGCGCTATTTGCCTCGGCTCAACCGAAGCCCACAGACGTTCTCGGTGATTTGTGACCATCTCGAGATCAGGGATGGGGTTGACGCGCTGGAGAAGCGCGACGATCTCTTGGTCATTCGACATGATTTCTCCCTTCGAGTCTGAGATTGACCGGCATCTGGGTGCCGGCATGTGCGTCACGATCGAGAGCGCGCCGGAGGTGTTGAACTGCCCGATAACGGCGAACGTGAACAGCTTCGGTTCGACAACCAACGATCCGTCCGATGTCTTGGTGGGGTAGCTGCTCCCAGAATGTGAGGTAGAGCACCTCACGGTCTCTGTCCGACAAGGTCGCCAGAGCTTTGAGCATCTCTTCTTCCTCGACGGATCTGATCGCCAGCGCCGCTGGATCCGCTGCTAGATGAGGCGGTTCGGCGGCGAGCCTTCGTCGTAGCCGGGAGAATCGGCTGCGTCCTCTTCGGTGGTTGGAGAGGATCCGTCGCGCCACCCCGTACAGCCACGGCAGTTCGGCTTCGCTGTCAGGCACGTCCCCGATCCGTCGCCACGCGACCAGGAACACCTCTTCGGTGGCGTTGAGGGCGTCAGATTCGTCGGGGATTCGGCGCATGAAGTACGCCGTCACTGCTTTGTGATGCAGTTCGAACAGGCCTTGGAACCGGGCTTCGTCTGCGGTTTGATCCACTGGCCGCCTCCCTCGGTGACTCGACCCGGTATATGTCCAGCATCACCGTGTTCGTACCGAATAGCCCAGCCGAGGGTTCTGGCGATCGTCGTCAGAACGTCGGCCGATGACTGGGTGGTGGCGAGGAGTCGGCTTGTAGGCGGGATTCTGTCCCGGGTTCCGTTTCCGGAGATCCCTTCGGTGACTATCCATCTATGCGGTCTACCTGGGAGTGTCGACGGACGGATCGCCCTCTCCCTGCTTGACCTTGCTCCGGGTGGGGTTTACCTAGCCGTCCCGGTCGCCCGGGACGCTGGTGCGCTCTTACCGCACCGTTTCACCCTTACCGACCACACCTGACGGTGTCGCCGGCGGTTTGTTTTCTGTGGCACTTTCCTGCGAGTCACCTCGACTGGCTTCGCCAGCACCCTGTCCTGCGGAGTCCCGACCTTCCTCGACCCACCGAAGTGGGCCGCAGTCACCCGGCCGGCTCCCCGCCACCGCTTCC
>JAJCXW010000030.1 GCA_029263235.1 Acidimicrobiales bacterium | reverse complement strand
CGCTGGCCTTCTTCGAGCGACCGGTAGCCGCTGCCTTCGATGTTTGAGTAGTGAACGAACACGTCGTCACCGCTCTCACGTGAGATGAAGCCGAAGCCCTTCTCAGAGTTGAAAAATTTTACTGTTCCGGTAGCCACCGGGTTCTCCTTGCTCCCAGGCATCGCCCGGGCCATTAATTGATTGCTCTAACGCTATACCGACGGGAACGCAAACCCCCGTTAGACCTCCGGATTCCTTTCGGAGGTAGTCCGAGCCGATTCCGCGGCCAGCTCGACTGCTTGGCTGATCAGAGCGCTGTCGAGAGGCGCCGGCTCGAGGGTGTCGCCCCGCCACATCGTGCGAGGCACCGCGAAATAGTCGCCGCCGTAGACGTGGATCGCAGCCGACCATTCTCTGGTCGGGTTCGACACCGAGTGCACCACATCGATACCGAGATTCGCGGTGTCGCCTCTTGTGAGGGTCTTGCCCGTGCTCGGTTCGATGCGGCCGTCGGGTCGCAGGTCATAGAACTGATTGTCCTCTCGACCTCCGTACACACCGATCGCCGCCCACATGTTGTGGTCATGAGCGAACAGGTCCACACCCGGGGGCCACACCATGTGAAAGATCGTCATCTCGTCCGATCGATGCCAGACGATCATCGATGGGACGGTCGTTCGATCACCGATCTCTGCTTCGATCGAGTTCGGATCTGATATCGCCCGTTCGAGGAGTTGTCCGACGCCTGCTCCCAGTGGGTCGCCTGCTTTCACAGCCGACGCGCATTCAGAAACGAACCCATCTCGATCAAACCCCATGATTCCCCCAAACCAGCTTGGCGCGAGCCAGGACGGTATCTGAATCGTTGGGCCTGCTTCAACCGCTGAGTTGGACAGCCATGCGGGCTTGGGTGAGATTGACCTACCCGGAGCGGCCGAAGTGAGGAACAGTCGATGTCATGGAGTGCGAAGTTGATGGCATCGCTGGACGATCGCTCCTCGATACTCCAGACCAACTGCGGATTGGTGCAGTTGGCGCGTGAGGGAACTGGACCCCCGGTACTCGAGATCCACGGAGGTGCGGGCGGGTTTGATCAAGGACTTGGCGCGGGTCGACACCTTCGAGATGGCGGCTGTGAAGTCTTGGCCCCGTCGAGACCCGGATACCTGAGGACTCCATTGGACTCCGGCCCACGGCCCGAGGACCAGGCCGATCTCTACACTGCTCTTCTCGATGCCATCGGGATTGAGAGAGCCGCAATACTCGGGGTCTCGTCGGGAGGTCCATCTGCTGTTCACTTCGCGGCGCGTCACCCCGACAGGACCACCGCTCTGATCCTCGATGGTGCCGTCTTGCTTCCGTTGGCAAATACGCCGAGCCGGCTCGATCGACTGATATTCGGAACTGGTTTGGGTGTCTGGTTGCTCTACCAATTGGCTACGCGGAGGCCGACGCTACTCACGTCGATGATCGTCGACGCCTTCGCTGCCGGTCTCGACAAGGGACAAGCCAAGGCGGCGGCTGATTGGATCAACTCGAACCAGCTGACGCTGGATGGAGTCACCAGCCTGATCGCCTCACTGGCACCCCGTGAGTATCGCGAAGTCGGTCAAGCCAACGATGAAGCCAACGAAGCTCAACTCCCGAGCCTCCCCTTTGCCGAAATAGCCTCCCCGACGCTCATCGGCCACGGAGCCAACGATCGGCTCGTGCCGGTCAGACACGCTGAAACTGCCGCCCAGGAGATCGCCGACGCTGAGCTGATGCTGGTCGAAGAGGGGCTCCACGTTCTTCCGCTCTGTCGCAACCACGAAGCGCTTGCGCGACGACAGATCGAGCTCATCCACGGGTGACCAACTAGCTGGTCGTGCCACACTGTCGGAATCTGGCCTCGAATCCTGATCGAAGCCGACCGACACGAGAGGGGACGACCACCAGGTGAGCTACATCTTCTCTCTCGGCCATCAGCACGGACTAACACGCTCGGACATGCAGCGGCTGCTCGGAGGGAAGGGGTTCGGGCTCTCCCTCATGGCGTCGGAGCTGGATCTTCCGGTTCCGCCCGGCTTCACCATCAGCACCGATGCTTGCAAGGAGTACCTCGCCAATGGATGGCCCGACGGACTCGATGACGAACTCCGCACCAACCTGGGACTACTCGAGGATGAGATGGGACGGCGCCTCGGGGATCACAACGACCCTCTGCTGGTCAGTGTCCGGTCAGGCGCTCCGGTTTCGATGCCCGGGATGATGGACACGATCCTCAACCTCGGCCTCACATCCGGCTCAGTGGCAGGATTGGCGCGGGTCACCGGAGACGATGATTTCGCCACGGATTGCCACACTCGATTCCTCACGATGTTTCGTTCCACGGTTGGCATGGAAGAGGTCCCCGATGATCCGTGGGAGCAGCTTCGACTCGCCATAGGCGCCGTGTTCAGCTCCTGGAACAGCGACAGAGCAATCACCTATCGCAACCGCGAAGGCATCGCCGACCAGATCGGCACCGCGGTCACGGTTCAGGCCATGGTGTTCGGGAATCGCGGCCCTGCCTCGGCTAGCGGGGTGCTGTTCACACGGGATCCGGCCACCGGATCAGGATCTCCATATGGCGACCTCCTGTTCGGCGCCCAGGGCGAGGACGTCGTGGCGGGCACCCATCAGACTCTGTCTCTCAGTGCTCTCGACCAGCGACTTCCGGCCGTTGGCGAGCAACTCCGGAAGTACGCCCGAATCCTCGAGCACCATCACCGCGACCTGTGCGATATCGAGTTCACGATCGAAGATGGCGAACTCTGGATGCTGCAGGTTCGAGTTGGGAAGCGAAGCCCCGAAGCAGCGGTGCGAATCGCCCTCGAAATGGCAGAGGACGAGCAGTTTCCGTTGACGATGGAGGAAGCCGTGCAGCGGGTGCGGTCGCACCTCAGCGACCCGCCGTCCAAGGCCGTCGAACGACCAGTCGGCTCGGTCGTGCTCACCACCGGGCTCGGGGCTTCTCCCGGACTCGCCAGCGGCGAGATCGTGATCCGTCCCGACCACGCCGAACAGATTGCTTCCGCAGGGCGCCCGGTGATCCTCGTCCGGCCGGAAACGTCGCCCGCTGATGTCCACGGGATGACCCACGCCGAGGGCATTCTCACAGCCTCGGGCGGTGTGGCCAGCCACGCTGCAGTGGTAGCTCGAGGCTGGGGGATCCCGGCGGTCGTCGGAGCGGTGGAAGTACAGGTCGGGGTCGATGGCATCATGGTCGGTGACACCGCCCTCGAGGTCGGAGCCGCCATCAGCATCGACGGCTCGTCGGGCGAGGTGTTCATCGGAAATGTCACCGGCCGCACCGAGACGGTACCCGAGGCCCTCACATTGCTGAGATGGGCATCCGAATTGGGCATCGAGATACACGACGACACCGACACCCAACCCGTTGATCCGCCACAAACGGAGTCGCCACTCTCTAGCGACGATGTCATCGGCGTGATGGCCATCAAGGGATTCGTGTCTGCCGATTCCGTGTCGAAGGCGACCATGTCCGGGCCGGACTCCTCAGCGGAAGTCCTCGATTCTCTGCTCGCCGATGGCCTGGTCGAAGGGGCGGGGCCGATGCTCCGGCTCAGCGAACCTGGAAGGCTGCTCGCGGATCAGTTGCTCGCCCACGACCGCTCGGAGTTGGGTGAAGAGGTCGCTCGGATCGGCCTCGACGACTTCCTCCCTCTCGATCAGAGATTGAAGTCGATCGTGACCCGATGGCAGCTGAAGGAGTCGGCCGATGGATCCATGACCACAAACGAGCACGGTGACGCCGCCTACGACACCGCGGTGATGGCAGATCTGGTCGAGCTCGCTGCCGACGCTGCCGTCTGGATAGTTCCTCTGGCCGAACGTCTCTCCCGGCTGCTCAGATACAGGATTCGCGTCGACGTCGCTATGCAGCAGGTCGTCACTGGGGACCATCGCTTCATCGCCTCGCCTGCTGTCGACAGCGTCCACAGCGTGTGGTTCGAGATCCACGAGGACCTAATACGTCTGGCCGGGACCACCAGGGCCGATGAGACTGCGGCGGGTCGGGCCTAGAGCGGCTCGCCTTCCAGATCCGGTGTGGGTCCTGAGGCAGCGGGTGGGGCAGTTGGACTGCCCGGCAACCAGGTCGCGACCACCATCGCCAGAGCCATGCTCACCGTAGCCATGGCGAAGAGAATTCGGGAACCCCCCGCGTCGGTCGACACGAACACTGTCACCGCGAGACTCGTGGTGATGCTGCCCACGTATCGACTCATCGAGAGAACCCCCGCCGCTGACCCGGTACGGGAGTGGGGCACCGACTCCAGCGCCGCGGTCATGAAATTGGGGACGGCCACACCCAGTCCGATGCCGAAGACCGTCAACATCACCGCTAGCAGGACCGGGTTGACATCGACACCAGCAAGCAGCAGGCCTGCCATGGCGGCCATCGCGATGGCGAGCCCGAAGAAGATCGGGCGACGCCGGCCCGAACGATCACCAGCTCGACCTCCGGCCGGTCCGAACACGATCATCCCGACGGTGAGGGTCGACAACATCAATCCGATTGATCCCGATTCCCAGCCCCGGGCCGTGAGAATTATTGGAGTGAGTAGGAGCAGGGTGTATTGGGCCAGGGTCGAGAGGGCTTGAGCCGAGAACGATGCCGTGAAGACACGATTGAGGATCCTGCCGTGGGGAGCGGCCGGCCCAGGAGGTTCATTGTTGTCACCGGCCATGGCTCCCAGCCGGATCGACACAATGAGCGCTATGACCACCACCGGCAGATTGACGAGGAAGATCGCCTGCCATCCGAAGATCTCGGTGAGGGCACCCCCGACCACCGGACCGCTGGCCGCGCCGACACCCAGCACCGATCCGAGAATGCCGAACATCCGGCCTCGTTCCTCGGGCGCGGTTCCTGACCGCAGCAGAGACTGCACACTTGGTGCCAGCGCCGATGCGAACACTGCTTGGCCGCCGCGGGCAACCACCAGCGTGGAGAAACTCCCGGATACAGCACATGCCACAGAGAATGCAGCGAAGCCCAACAGAGCGATGTTGACCGACCGGCGATCGCCAATCCGATCGCTGAGTCGACCGGACAGTGGTTGGCCGATCAGCATCGCCACCAGATAGACGGTGATGAGAATGCTGGCTCGACCCACTGAGATCTCGAAGTCGTCGGCGATCGTGGGCAGAGCCACCGCGATCATGGTGGAGTTCAATGGAACCAATCCCACTGCGGCAGCCACCCCGATCACCCCCCACCTAGAGAGAGGAACAGCAGCCTCAGGCCTCTCGATATCTGTCATCCGATGACTGTCACCTCACCAGATGTCCCGTCGATCCGAATGGTGTCGCCGGTCTTGTTTCGCGACGTGGCGTTGACTGTTCCGACCACCGCGGGGAAACCCATCTCGCGGGCAACGATTCCGGCGTGACACGCGAAGCTGCCGTGGTCGGTGACAATGCCCGACATCAGATGCAGCATGGAATTGAACGCCTCACCGGTGGAAGGCGCAACCACGATCTCGCCCGGTTGCAATTCGATCAGATCGCTGACCGCCATGATCAGTCTCGCCGAACCCTGGCACTCTCCACCGCTGGCAGGTATTCCGATGACTGTGCCCGCGTCGCCCTCAGGCTCATCCATCTCGCCGAGAATACCCTCCACAAGGAATCCGACCGCAGACATGAGCCGAGCGAGCGGCGGGGGCAGTTCGTCGACGGGCGGGGGCGGCGGGGCAGGCGGTCCGAGGTGCCTTGGGGCTCCCTCGGCCGTGAGTTGCAGTCGCCGAGCACGACGCTGGGACAGGGCATCGGCATCCGGACCAGCGCCGCCAAGCAGTGCAGCGGCCTCATCGATCGTGGCATCGAGCACATCGTCGACGTCATTGACTCTGCCCTCGGCCTTGGAGCGCCGCCCAACCTCGAGGAGTGCCAGTCGAAGCAACCCGATCGCCGACATGTCTGAATAGAGACCTCGTTCGTCCCGAAGTCGATACACCGCGCGAGCTTCGGCGAGGAGTTCGTCGAACTCCTGCCTCTGATCCTTGGGGACATCGGATCGCGCTTCGGCGGCGAACGCGTCAGCACGCGACCTGGCGGCGTTCGGCTCGGCATCTATCGCTGCCGCGAACTTGCCCAGGATCAAGTCGGGATGTTCTCCAATGGTCGGATTGACCACGTCGAAACCGTCGAGGACCCTGAAGCTGATCGACCTCACGTACTGGTCGACCGCTGGGAGGAGCGAGCGGATCTCGGACAGGCGCTCCGAGGGGTCTCCTTCCCCCCGGCACAGTCCCCTCGCTGCATCGCTTCCCTGAATCGACTCCACCGCAGACTCCATGTCATCCGGAATGATTCCCGACACCGGCGAATAGCCATCCAACGCAGGGAAGAGCGTGGTCGGCGGACGCCCGGTCATGCCACTCCCCTGCAGAAGGAAGTCCCCGACCGGAAGGAGAGCTGCGACGTTGAATCGGTGGTGTTGATACACCATCGCTGATACATGCTCCGCTACTTGCAAGACGTGTTCGGCCAACCGTGCGTTGTCGAGGCCACCGAGGTCGATTGCATCCAGTTCCAGGTGACGCTCGATTGAGAGTGGCTTCCGTTCGTTGTCCCAGACGTCGAGATCCTGACGCCAGAGTTTCGTTTCGAATGCTTTGGCCGCCAATTCGAGGCGTCGGCCGAATTCGGCTCCGATCTCTTCCTCCGAAAGAGGCCCATCCGGCCCAGGCATGTCGAATGGCTGCGGTTGGTGGTAGACGAACCCGTTGACCTGTGACATGGCGAGCCGGTCGAGCAGGACACCGTAGCGGGCGAACGTTTCGCTGAATCCGCGGTTGAATCCTTCCGGATACAGCTCTGCCATACATGCCGACTGCGAGACCGGCATATGTGCCGAGTCTTGTTGCCATGGCCCTGGTGCCGGCGCGTTCCATTCAGTCATGCTTCCCCCTGGTCGTCATGGGTCGACAATGACGTCGCCCCAGAATCGGACACCATAGGACACTCTTCAGGGACGGACACGAGGACTGGACTCCGCCCCCGGCGGGTGTCAGTAGAGCCGCTCGGCCTCGTCGTAGAGGATGATTTCCTGCATTTCCTCAACGGTGATGGGTAGTTCGCCGTGTTTCACCATCGTCTCGGCGAGCAGGCGATCGTTGGTGCCCTGATCGAACGTGCCGTCGGCGCCGGACCATAGCTTCGACCGGATGATGCACTTCGCGCAGTGGAAGAACGCTGTCGTCATCTCGACCACGAGTGCAAGATCCGGCACCTTGCCATCCACCGCCATCGACTCACGTAGCTCGACGTCGCGAACGATCTTGGCCCGACCCCGAACACGCAATGTGTTCTTCGTGCCCGGGATCATGAAGATCAATCCGACATACGGATGACGCACGACATTGACGAAGGTGTCGGCTCGGTGGTTGCCGAGACGATCCGGTATGGCGAGCGTCCGGTCATCGAGGATCTGCACGAATCCTGGAGGGTCACCCTTGGGTGAGATATCGATCGACCCCTCACCGTCGCTCGACGCGATCAACACGAATGGGGAACGAGCAATGAAGTCCCGGCAGTAGTCATCGAGTTTGCTGACCTCCTTCGCGGTGACCAGTTCGCTCGGAGGTTCGAGCACTTCTCGTAGATCGTCCAACGTCGTGACCGTGTCCTCGAAGTGCATTCGGTGAAGTTAATGCACGCGACCTTGTGCGACCTGAACGACCTGCGTGGCGCCGGCGAAGACCCGCTACTTGTCCACGAGCCCCAGTTGCTTGGCGATACCGCCCGAGTCGTAGTAGTCCCGACCTTCTACGACCATGCCATCGGCCACGCGCATGACACTGCAATAGCGGGCTTCCATTCGGCGCCCAGTCGGAGGAAAGGTGCCGAGACTGGAACGTAGCGGACCGGTCTGGGTGCCACGATTGACGAACTCCACGACCGCCCAGTTGCCCTGCACAATGACGTTGACTATCTCGAGTTCGCCATCCGGAAAGGCCTCGCGCCAGCGGTGATAGTCACCCACATAACCCTCGGGGCCTGACAAGAGTTCACCCCTCGAGACATCCTCGAAGAGACAGTCTTCGGAAACTACCGCGGCGCCCCGCACCGGGTCGCGCCGGTCCCACGATTCATGGAAGATACGCACGATTCGTTCCGTCTCGGTCATCATGACAGGGCCCTCATCGGAGTCAGCAGGTCTCGGGAGGTGTCCGATCATGGAGCGCTTGTGCGATCTCAGGGCCGACGATGCCGCTGATCTCAGATCGCAGACTGACCGCCACGGGTACCTCACCGACGTACGCCGAGGGAAGGCCCTCGGGCTGGGAATGCTCGGTGCAGCACCATGCAAGCCCGTCCGCATGCTCGCCCCAGTCAGACCGCCGCCATCGCCGCAACGTCTTCGTGCCATCCTGATCCTCGTCAACGCGGATCGGCACCTGCCAGCAAATGGCAGGACGCCAGTCCATGGACGACTCGTTCTCGTCCAGCGCTGCCAGGTACAGCGCGCAACCTTCGCCCCCGCTGAAGCCGGGACGATTGTGGAAGATGCATGCGTCGTTGACGACCCGGGTGGCTCTACCCCCGTCGAGGTTGGTCGGCGCATCCCGCAGGACGCCGTTCGTCACCGCCTCGGCATGGTTCTCGAATCGGGTCGGATCGAGTGTGAGACCAAGCGCATCAATCAGCATCGCCTCATCGTCGCCAAGTAGGTGAGCGCCCTCGCTGCAGCATCCTTGCCCCAATTCGGGTGCCGGCACATCGCGAATTCCCTGGCATCCGTTGCCCCACAGGCACTGCCAGTTCGAATCAGTGAACGCCACGTCGATTCGCCAACGTGTGCCGTCCACAGGATCGGTGAACTCCTCGAATCGTTCCGCTCGGTAGGAGGGCACTGGCGACGACTATAGGAGAACGCTCGGGAAGCGGACGCAGAGGCAGACACACCCCCATCCGGATCAGCCAGCGCTCCAGGCTGCAGCACATGCCTGGTTTGACTGGATTCTCGGTCACTCTTAGTGTTCTCCCATTCGGAGCGAGAGTTCCGAATGGAGGGGCGTCATGCGGGCGATAAGGGTTCTGAGCATCGTTGCGGTTCTATCGGCCGTGGTTGTGTCGGCTGGTTCCGAACCTGCAAGAGCGGCCGCCGTGACGACACCCGCCGCCTGCGCGTTCGGTATCCCGACCGCGAATTTGTCGGGAGCCATCTACCGCCAGTTTGTTGAGGCTTCGGGTCTCGCTTCCGTCCTACCTGGCACAGCGCCCACCGGGGTCGGGTCTGCGGGATTGGATCTCATATCCATGCAGGGAACGGTGAATATCGATACATCGATTTGGGATTCCTTGTGGCTCCCGTTCTACAGCCTCTCCTTGTTGAACGTCGGCGCCAACACCGTCCAGTTCCAACTTGAGACAGATATCTCGGCAACGAACACCTTGGAGATCAGCCAGACTCTGGGCGTATCGATCCCCTACACCTTCACCATTCTCGATCCGGACGGCATACCCGGAACTGGCGACGAAGCGACCGTCCTGCCAACTCCACCCATGTCGATCGACATCCCATCGTCGGTTTGGACGCCCACAGGTGGAGACGTTCAATTCGCTTACGAATCCTCAACCGCCAGCACTGAGCTCCTGTTCGGCTTTCCAATTCAGGTGCTCTGTGAGTCGGCTTTCACCAGCAGCTGCTCCTCCTCACCCCTTCTCTCGCCGGTTCTGGAGTGCTCCTCATTCTCACTGCAATCAGCGCTTCCGTTCACGTCGATTTCTCCGGGCAGCTCGACAGGATCCTTCGGGTCTGTCACGTGCACGAACTCCGCCACCGGCACACCCACCAACGCCGTGCTCGCACTCAGCGGATCAGCCCCACCCGTCCCCGTCAGCCTTGGCACGGGCTCGCTGACTCTTTCCAGCGACATCGACATTGCATTCTCGGCCAGCGAATCAGTTGCCATGTACGACCTTGGACTTGGTGTCATCGGGGTCAACAGCATCAGCATCGACATACAGCCGACGGTCTTGGGAACTGGCACCGCTGAACCGGGGCAGACACTTCCTGTCACCACTGTGAGCACCACCTTCTCAATCACGGATCCGGACGGCACCCCGGGCACCGGAGACGAGACTGGGACACCGATCCTGGCCTCCGCACAACTCCCAGACACCACTTGGACTCCGACGACAGACGTCGTTCAGTTCACTTCGGCCGGCGCCGAACTTACGATCACATTCTCATCGCCTGCTGGCACTGCTTCCCTCAGCTGTCAGCCGGGCTTCTCATTGCCCATTGGGTGTGATTCCCCGCTCAACCCCTGCACTGGCCAACTCTTTGTGCCCGAATTTCCTTTCGCCATCATCGGAGTGGATGTCTGCGACAGCACGCTTGGCGCCTGCGCAATCCAACAGATCATCACCCAGGTCGTCATCGGTGCCGCCCTCACCGCCGAGCAGTCGGGCTCCAACATCTTGATGGGCGGAGCAATCCTCGACGGGACACCACAGGTCGTGTCAGGGTCGATTCACCCGGTAACGATCACCAACGCTCGCGGCGATGCCACCGGCTGGACCCTGTCTGGCTATGTGACCGACTTCGGAGCTCCAGGCGCTCCACTCTCCGACCCTGACGGCGCCGGACCCGCACTACCAGTCCCCGACTGTGGATCACTGGGCGGACCAGCCGATGCCAGATGCATACCCGGTGACAATCTCGCATGGACCCCGACAGCCTCAGTCGCCCACAACCTCATCGCCGGTGACGTCGCCGCCGTCAACCCTGGCCCAGCAATCGCACCGGACGCCGCCACCTGGCTCAACAACCACACCGCCGGAACCGCCGGCGACGGTCTCGGAGGACTCGGCGAAATCAACGTCCTATGTGGCGCCACCGCCAGCCAGAGCGGAGGCACATTCGTCTGCGACGCAGACCTGTTCCTGGCAATCCCGGCCAGCGCCGCAGCCGCCACCTACACAGCAGTGCTAGTACTCACACTCCTCTGACACGACCCAGCCCAATCCGTCGCCAAGCCGTGGCCGGAGCGGCCGGGTCAGCCGTCTTCGTCGGCTTGGGCGTAGGGACTCTCGAGCACGCTCTCGTGGCCGGCCGTGATCGGCTGGTCGACACGCTGACCGCTCTCTCCACCAGGGCCGAACGAGTTCACGACCTCGCGGAGCTGGGCCCGATCGGGGACCTGCGGTAGATGCTGGGGCTGATCTGGCATCGCAGCGATATGCAGAGTCTGTGTCGGGAAGGCGAACTCGACCTGCAGCGACTCGGCGAGCCTCATGATGTCGAGATTGAGAACGTGGCGGGTACGAAGTTCCTCGTTCCAATCGCTGGCATCCATGAAGCAGTACAGCAACACATCGAGGCTGGTGGCGCCGAAACCGTGGAACTCGACTATGTAGTAGTCCTGACGCATACCGGGGTTCGCCCGGATGATGGCCCGGATGCCCTCGACGAACGCCTGCATCTGATCTGCCGTGGTGTGGTAACCGACCCCAAGCGTGGTCTTGTACCGACGCCAACGGCGCTGACCCATGTTGTCGATCCCGGCATTCATCAGATTGCCGTTGGGCACGCTGACCAGCGAGTTGTAGAAGGTGCGCACACGGGTCGAGCGAAAACCGACAGTCTCGACTGTTCCTTCGACCCCATCGACGACGACCCAGTCGCCGACCTCGAACGGCTTGTCGGCGAAGATCGTGGCTCCGGCCAGCACGTTGCGGACCGTGTCTTGTGCGGCCAGAGCGATCGCAAGACCGCCGAGCCCCAGTCCGGCGACCAGCGACGAGACGTTGACATTCAGGTTCTGCAATACGAAAAGGATGCCGATGGCCGTCACGAACAGCCGCATCGTTGTACGCAGCAACGGAACCAGGCTGTCGTCGAGCATCGTCTCGGTCTCGCTGGCGCGTCTCGCCAACACATCCACGCCGATGTCGATGGCGCGGTAGGCGACCATGATGATCGCTACGGCGGCGATCAAGCTGGTCGCCTGATTCACGATGTTCTCGATGTCCGGATCGAAATCGAGCGTCGGGAATCCGACCAGAACTGTGATCCCGACCGTGAGCAGCAGGATGCCGCGGTTCAGTAGACGCCGCTCACCTTCCCAGAACGTCAGATCGGCGCCGGCGTATCGACGCCGCACGACGATCGAGATCGCTCGCAGCAGAGCAAAGTGCGCCACCGTGGCGATGACGGCGAGCACCCCGAGGCCGATGTACTGCTCGACCTCGATCCCGAGGTACTCATCGGTGAACCAGTTGGGCGCGGCGACGATCACCTCATCAACCTAGCGAGCCGAAGCACCCAGGTCGGAGACCCCCGCTCGTGTCCGATCGCAGGCCAAGGCTCGAGAGAGCGAACCGGCCGGACTGATCACCAAGAGCCTCCGTGGCGATTGAACGGCCCGCCTGGAAGGCAATGCACCGCGGCGCATAGCGCCCAGGAGTGTTGTCGGGACGACAACACGAGTGGGCGCAGAGGGACTCGAACCCCCGACCCCCTCGTGGTAAGGGAGGTGCTCTAGCCAACTGAGCTATGCGCCCGGGACCGACGAGGATAGCGGGCACCGGGCCAACGCCAGCATGGGCGGCTCAGTCGAACGCCAGCCGCGAGTCGCCACCGTTATCGGGTCGGACCACTGCGGAATTGGCTTGCTTGGCTTCGGTCGACGCGTTGATCTGGAGAAACAGGCCGCCCTCCAGCGCCAGTCCATCGGCCAGGGGCATCCCCAGACCGTCGACAACGGCACGCTTGGCGGCGAAGACCGCCTCGACGGGATTCCGTGTCACCTGACGGCACCACTCGACGGCATGTTCGACGAACCCATCGGTCGGCAGGACGGCGTTGAGCAGCCCTATTCGTTGCGCTTCGTCGGCGTCGATGATCCTGCCGGTCAGGCACAGCTCCGCTCCCCTCCCCGACCCGACCAATCGAGGCAGTCGCTGGGTGCCGCCGGCCCCGGGGATGATTCCCACATTGACCTCGGGCTGGCCCATGTGGGCGCGTTCGGACCCCACCCGCATCGTGCACGCCAGCGACAGTTCGCACCCGCCGCCCCATGCCTGACCGTCGATCGCAGCAACGGTCGGCTGAGGCATCGACTCGAGAAGGGCGAGAGCCTTGGCCCACGCCCCGAGATCACCTTCCGGCAAGCGGCCGTCAGAGAGCATCTTCAGATCATCGAGATCGGCGTGGGCGACGAAGTAGCCGTCGATTCCGCCGGTCAGCATCACCAACTCGACCTCGGGCGCCTCGCCGGCCAGAGCCTCGAGGTGATCGAGGAGTTCGGTCATAGCCACCATGCTCATCCAGTTGGCCGGAGGACGATTGAAGGTGAGGATCGCGATCCCGCTGTCTCGCGTCAGGTGCCAGGACGTTTCAGACATGCGCGGATCGTAGACCTACACCACAGCGCTGGCCCATCCGCACGAGATTCGATTCAGAGAACGAGTACCGAATCGCCACCCTCGACCACCCGCCGACGCAGCACCATCACATCCTGGGCTTCGCCTCCGAGGAACGGCGGATCGTCGGGATCAATCCACTTGGCATCGAGCAGTTCGGCCGATCGAACGGTAACTGCGTCAAGATCGATGCCTGGCACGGGAGTCGAACGAAACACCACATCGATGCGGCGTAGACCCGCATCGAATATCACCCAGGGCTCCCCGGAGATGACGACATTGATGCCGAGTTCTTCACGTAGTTCGCGGCGCACGCCGGCCTCGGGGTGCTCACCCTTGTCGAGCAGGCCGCCGGGCAGCGCCCAGCCCTTGCGGTAGGCAGGCTTCACGAGCAGCCAACGTCCGTCGTCGCGCTCGACGATCGCCAACGCACCGGCGGTCCAACTCGGAGAGATGAACCTGATGATCATTCGACGCGTGGCTCTCGGAAGACGGCCGAAGACCCGAAGGGCCAGTTGGTAGATCCCTTTCAACACCGATCCAACCTACCGAGACGTGCCCGCGGGTCCGGCGCGGCGATGATCGACCAGAGAGGCGAGAAGCCTACCGGCTGCCGCCACCGGGCTGCGACGGGCGTCGTGGTCGATCGTCACGAGATCACGACCGAAGGCGTCGACCACGTCGATCCCCACCTCGGTGCACACCAGCAATGCCCCCATGTAGTCCCACGGCCCGAGAGCATCGTGGTCGTAGTCGACGTAGGCATCGAAGCGGCCGTCGGCGACCGCACACATGTCGAGGGCAGTAGCTCCCATGCACCGGAACTGGGCCCAACCCCCATGGCTGGGTGGCAACGCGTTGACCACCACGACCGCGTCAGAGAGCTCAACCTCGTCCCGCCGGGGAAGGTCCTGATCGTCGATCCATGCCCCCTGCCCGCGAACTGCACTGAACCGAACACTCGAAGCGTGGTCGTGGACGATCGACACTCTCGGACCGTCGTCGTCCACCACACAGACCGACGTGGCAAACCACGGCAGCGGCAACGACGCGTTGGTAGAGCCATCGAGGGGGTCGAGCACGGCCACCGCTCCGTCGCCATCGGTGAGTCCGCTCTCCTCGCTCAGGACTCGGAGCCCGGCATCGGTCAGCACTCCCAAGGCAGCCGAGTCGGCAGTCAGGTCTGATTGATACTGGCCGGCTCTCCCATCGGAGAGTCCCCAATCGTCCTGCCCGGCCAGCGCGGCGACCACGGCATCGACGGCCGCGTGCAGCGTGTCGAGGAGTCGTTCATCGTCCACCGCGGCAGTAGATCACGACTGGCCTACATGTGCGGGGACCGTCGCGACGATATCGACGCGAAACATGGCAGGATTAGAGGGTGGCAGTCATAGACCTACAAGGCTTCGTAGCCGACCTGAAGGACCACGTCTCCGAACACGGATTCCACGTTCACGACGAGCGTCATTTCATCGAGACCTACACCAACCGTCAGACCTGGGAAGTTGATCTCCATCCCGACCACGCCTGTTCGGGTCCGCTCGACATGCACGTCGCGATCGAAGTCGACCCCCGAACACTCATCGAGTTCGAAGATGAAGTGATCCGGGTAGGCGAGGACGGCGAACCCGGGGAGTCCATCACGATTCCTTTCACTGTCAGTTTCGCTCTTCCGCCCTTGGCCATCAGTCCCGATCTGCTGGTGCTCGCCACAGACCTCGCCGGCATCGGCGGGCCCGACCTGCCGCTCGACGTTTCTGCGGTCGACGGGTTCGCGGCGGTCACCGACGCCCCGGAGAGGGCGATCAGCATCGTGGGCAAGGTCGAAGTTCCGCTCTCGCGGATCTTCATGGGCCAAGAGGTGCTGTGCGACGTGCTCGACCGTTGTCAGCAGGTCGGAGAGTTCCTGCTCGACCGGGCCCCGGCCTGGCTCGGCGATCTCTGAGATAGAGCCACAGTCCGACCCGACTCAATCAAGCGATCTGAGCGCCTCGAGTGCCTGATCGGCGTGACCGGTCATGTTGGTCTCGCTACGAATCACCTTCACGACTCGTCGATCAGTGTCGATCACGAACGTGGCTCGCTTCG